>NZ_JBSWYJ010000183.1:0-201 GCF_056161045.1 Flammeovirga sp. AWQ4_249 | reverse complement strand
AAAATGTACCAGGAAAGAAGACAGATAAAAAAGATAGTGAGTGGATTGCTCAGCTTCTATGTAACGGGTTGTTACATAGTAGTTTCGTTCCTCCAAAATATGTAAGGCATCTTCGAGATTTATCAAGGTATTCTAAAAAGCTGAGCCAAGAAATTGCTAAGGAAAAGAACAGAGTTCATAAACAACTTCAAGATGCTAATA
>NZ_JBSWYJ010000182.1:0-201 GCF_056161045.1 Flammeovirga sp. AWQ4_249 | reverse complement strand
TATTAGCATCTTGAAGTTGTTTATGAACTCTGTTCTTTTCCTTAGCAATTTCTTGGCTCAGCTTTTTAGAATACCTTGATAAATCTCGAAGGTGCCTTACATATTTTGGTGGAACGAAACTACTATGTAACAACCCGTTACATAGAAGCTGAGCAATCCACTCACTATCTTTTTTATCTGTCTTCTTTCCTGGTACATTTT
>NZ_JBSWYJ010000181.1:0-201 GCF_056161045.1 Flammeovirga sp. AWQ4_249 | reverse complement strand
AAGAAAAACAGTGCGGGGTGGAGCAGTTGGTAGCTCGTCGGGCTCATAACCCGAAGGTCATCAGTTCGAGTCTGGTCCCCGCTACCAAGTAAAGAGGCTGTCTCATAATCAAAAAATTGAGACAGTCTTTTTTTGTATCTTGTGATTATGGCCAAGAAAACTTTCAAACCGTATTCACAGCATCAAACAACTTTATTTCCG
>NZ_JBSWYJ010000180.1:0-203 GCF_056161045.1 Flammeovirga sp. AWQ4_249 | reverse complement strand
CTATGGATCATCATTTATTGCTAATGAGCATGGTCAAAAAGTAGAAGAGGCGACACAAACTGAAGAGACTGTATTAGTACATACATTCGACCTAGAAGATATCGAGAAAACTCGTACTTCATGGGGCATTTTCAGAGACAGACGTCCAGAAATGTATAAAACAGTAGCTTCAAGCGATGGTGTTCACTCTCAAAAATACTAAG
>NZ_JBSWYJ010000179.1:0-203 GCF_056161045.1 Flammeovirga sp. AWQ4_249 | reverse complement strand
CATTATAATAAACGGTGATAGTCGTCACTAAAATATATACAATTCGTCTATAAGCTATCAAAATTTGACTATGTAAATTATTGATAAATAGTGATATATATAAAAAAAAGAGGTCCTCCTAAGGAAGACCTCTTTCTGTATAACTAACTACTGTCTATACTACTTTTTATCATTCTATCTACATTATAATAAACGGTGATAGT
>NZ_JBSWYJ010000178.1:0-204 GCF_056161045.1 Flammeovirga sp. AWQ4_249 | reverse complement strand
TGACGACCGGCGCACGGGTGCGTAACGCGTATACAACTTACCTTTATCTGGAGGATAGCCCGGAGAAATTCGGATTAATACTCCATAGTATCTTGAAGCAGCATTGTTTAAAGATTAAAGATTTATCGGATAAAGATAGGTATGCGTCCCATTAGCTAGTTGGTGCAGGTAACGGCTCACCAAGGCGACGATGGGTAGGGGTTC
>NZ_JBSWYJ010000177.1:0-204 GCF_056161045.1 Flammeovirga sp. AWQ4_249 | reverse complement strand
ATTGAAACTTTTGTATTATGATATTATTCTCTACACTTTTAAACTTCGGCTTATCTTTTATGAAGTTTTCTTTCTTTTTATTTATAGCTTTAACTGCAGTATCTACCTGATTCGTTTTCCCAGGCATCACAATATACTGAACTTCAACTTTACCTGAAAAACCATCCATATTGATACCTTTTTCTTTTAATTTATTGATAAGTT
>NZ_JBSWYJ010000176.1:0-205 GCF_056161045.1 Flammeovirga sp. AWQ4_249 | reverse complement strand
TCATTCTATCTACATTATAATAAACGGTGATAGTCGTCACTAAAATATATACAATTCGTCTATAAGCTATCAAAATTTGACTATGTAAATTGTTGATAAATAGTGATGTATATAAAAAAAAGAGGTCCTCCAAAGGAAGACCTCTTTCTGTATAACTAACTACTGTCTATACTACTTTTTATCATTCTATCTACATTATAATAAA
>NZ_JBSWYJ010000175.1:0-207 GCF_056161045.1 Flammeovirga sp. AWQ4_249 | reverse complement strand
ACCCAAAAGATTTACTTCCTCCAGTTCAAGATTTAAAAGACCTAATTGAAGGAGAAGAATATTACACAAAATTATTTACTGGTATGTTTAATGAAGTTCCTGCAAAGGCTCCTTACAACGTTGACCCTACTGGTAAGCCACAAATTAGAGATTATGACCATATGTTGGCTTTGATGAATGAAGTCATGTCTCAACCTCCCTATTTTA
>NZ_JBSWYJ010000174.1:0-207 GCF_056161045.1 Flammeovirga sp. AWQ4_249 | reverse complement strand
CAGAAACAGCTCGTTCAATGGCGTTAATGGGTGCAGAAGTATTATTCTTCCCAACAGCGATTGGTTCAGAGCCACAAGATGCGAACTTGATTTCAAAAGATCACTGGCAAGCGACGCAATGTGGTCACGCAGCAGCGAACTTAACGCCAGTAGTAGCATCTAACCGTATCGGTAGAGAAACAACAACAAATGTATTTGACAAGAATG
>NZ_JBSWYJ010000173.1:0-208 GCF_056161045.1 Flammeovirga sp. AWQ4_249 | reverse complement strand
TAAATAGCAAAAAAGTAGGAACTCTGGGGCAAAACAAACAGAACACGCACCGGAATCGCCCCCCATTAAAAACCACCAATTGGGGAAATCTGACATTGAAAAAGGAAAATAATTTTTAAAGCAGAAAAGCTTGCTTGAAAGTAGTCCTACGGTGGCCAAGCACTAGGCTAAAAAAAACAGAACGCACACCGCACCTGGAGCAAGCCCC
>NZ_JBSWYJ010000172.1:0-209 GCF_056161045.1 Flammeovirga sp. AWQ4_249 | reverse complement strand
GTAAACTTGATACTTAGAATTTTGTAGATGAATAGAATACAACTTAAAGTAACTATTTAGTATTATATCGTTATCACGAAAATGTAGATGTATTGAACTTAAACTTATTACCTTATTCCAGAGGCTCTTCAATGTAAATACTCATTGGGAGCCTTTTTTATTTACCCTTCAATCTAAGTGAATCACATAATTAGCAATAATAGGTGAAA
>NZ_JBSWYJ010000171.1:0-211 GCF_056161045.1 Flammeovirga sp. AWQ4_249 | reverse complement strand
TTTTGGAAGGATAGCCAACCTCAAGCCCATGATTTCAATCATGGGGATACGGGTATAGACGTTTTTTATTTTTAATCCTTCACTTTTCATTTTTTGCTTGTGGTTTGGAGACACGATGAATCGTGCCTCTACAAGAGGTAGGCTTTCAATTGATATTCTACGCTTTTTTGGAAGGATAGCCAACCTCAAGCCCATGATTTCAATCATGGGG
>NZ_JBSWYJ010000170.1:0-219 GCF_056161045.1 Flammeovirga sp. AWQ4_249 | reverse complement strand
TTTACGGTTGAGGTAGTAGCGATACTACCTCAGCAAAGTTTTTCCTTTTCGCTGTCAATGACTAAAAGAGGTCATGATAGTGATTAGATTCTAGTAGAGACAAGGCATGCCTTGTCTGATTGAAGATTTTAAAAATATTGATGGTGCCAATGACGTAGGTGTTCACCTCTTCCCATTCCGAACAGAGCAGTTAAGCCCTACAGTGCTGATGGTACTGGG
>NZ_JBSWYJ010000169.1:0-221 GCF_056161045.1 Flammeovirga sp. AWQ4_249 | reverse complement strand
CAGTATTATCAACTGACTTATCAGATGGTATGGAAGTAGAAACTTTAGGTGGAGCAAAATATATGGTATCACTTGGGTCATCAGTAATGATTGGAAATGCTACAGTAGCAATTGCAGATCAGATGGCTTTAAATGGTGTCGTTCACGTAGTTGATATGGTTCTAATGGAGGAAGAAATGCTTCCAACAATTGTAGAATTAGCTCAAGCGACTGAAGATTTA
>NZ_JBSWYJ010000168.1:0-221 GCF_056161045.1 Flammeovirga sp. AWQ4_249 | reverse complement strand
CATTCAAAGAGTGCGTAACAGCTCACTGGTCGAGCGACAGAGCATCGATAATGATCGGGCATTAAACTATTCACCGAAGACATGGATTTGCACGCAAGTGTAAGTGGTAGGGGAGCATTCTAGCGAGGCAGAAGCCGTATGGTGATGTACGGTGGACTTTCTAGAAAAGCAAATGTAGGCATAAGTAACGATAAGGCAGGTGAGAAACCTGCCCGCCGATA
>NZ_JBSWYJ010000167.1:0-225 GCF_056161045.1 Flammeovirga sp. AWQ4_249 | reverse complement strand
TTACGATTGAAATTAGGGTTGGTTTGCCGTTTTTGATCCACTCTAATGCTACCCAAGTAACACAAGCTGCTGCTGCTGCAAGGTGAGTCACCAATAAAGTCATACCTGCTGCTCCGTTAGCATGTAGTTGGCTACCTGCGTTGAATCCAAACCAACCTACCCATAACATAGAAGCACCAATCATTACCATTGGAATATTGTAAGGAGCTTTTTTTGTATGAGCAA
>NZ_JBSWYJ010000166.1:0-227 GCF_056161045.1 Flammeovirga sp. AWQ4_249 | reverse complement strand
ATTTTAGAACAATGTGGAGAATATCGGAGTCGAACCGATGACCTCTTGCGTGCAAAGCAAGCGCTCTAGCCAACTGAGCTAATCCCCCATTAGGATTAAATCTCCCTCACTTGATATGTTTTATCATATCCTTCAGTATTAATGCAAAAAAAAGTAATCATAAGTCCCTCGAAAGCAGGATCCCGTTCGTAAAGCACAAGGCTCCAAAAGGAGGTGTTCCAGCCGCA
>NZ_JBSWYJ010000165.1:0-228 GCF_056161045.1 Flammeovirga sp. AWQ4_249 | reverse complement strand
ATCTAAATGAGTTTCTAAATAAAACAAAATAGATATTGCAGATTAAATTTCCTTTCTTACCTTTGCACTCGCCTTTAACGAAAGGCATTTTAAAAACATCAATTTGATGTAATAAAACAGTGTGTTGTGGGAATGAAAATTGACTCAAAAAAAACTTCAAAATTTTTTCAAGAAAGATTTGGAAGTTAAAAAGAAAAGTTCTTACCTTTGCACTCGCTTCTGAAAAAC
>NZ_JBSWYJ010000164.1:0-229 GCF_056161045.1 Flammeovirga sp. AWQ4_249 | reverse complement strand
CTCAGAATTTAAAGCCAAAGTAGCTTTAGAAGCCATCAAAGATTTACAGACTACCACAGAATTAGCCCAGAAGTACGATCTTCATCCTACTCAGATCAGTGCATGGAAAAAGGAATTTCTAGAAGGTGCATCCAGTGCTTTTGAAAAGTCTGGAGAGAAAAAGAAGCTTCAAAAAGCGAGTGAAGGGAAAGAAGATGAGCTTTATGCGAAAATTGGTAAACTTCAAGTT
>NZ_JBSWYJ010000163.1:0-231 GCF_056161045.1 Flammeovirga sp. AWQ4_249 | reverse complement strand
ATATTGGCCTAGGTTTCGGAGGATCTTCAAAAGGTTTATCTAACCATTTTTTGAGATCAATTTTAACGAATAAATTGAGCCTTATGAATGCAATCAAGTTAGATAATCTCCACTCAAATTCACCTACCGATTTGAGATATTTTAAAATCAAAATAGTAATCAAAGCAGTCCAAATCTGAATCATTACAGCATTTTCACTTGTTCCGATAAAAGATTTGATATGGAGGAGTT
>NZ_JBSWYJ010000162.1:0-232 GCF_056161045.1 Flammeovirga sp. AWQ4_249 | reverse complement strand
GACTTTCCAAAATGAGCTATTTTTAGCAAAAAAAGAGAGAGGGTTTCTCCTAATAATTCAATTTTCGACAATAAATCGGAGGAAAGAAAAATTAGTATCCACAAAAAAGACCTTCCGAGTAATCGAAAAGTCCATCCTAACTTCCATACAAGTTTGCATTTCATGGCTACACCGCCATTGTTCAACTAGGGCTTAATTTTTGGCTTTGCAAACCAAACTAAGCCCTAATTAT
>NZ_JBSWYJ010000161.1:0-232 GCF_056161045.1 Flammeovirga sp. AWQ4_249 | reverse complement strand
TCTTCTTGAAAAAAGAAACTTAATTATGAACTGAGAAAGAAATTAAACTCTGAATTAAAAACGAGACAGCGTTCAGTTTACACTCCCAAAAGAAATAAAAAATAGAATTAATTTAGATTCTGTTCGATTTTTAATATTTGGTATCAATAGTGTCCTAAACGTTTTCATTTTCTGAAAAAATGCACGTTTAAGCTATTATTATTGTATAAAATCATTCAATATTAAAATAAAT
>NZ_JBSWYJ010000160.1:0-240 GCF_056161045.1 Flammeovirga sp. AWQ4_249 | reverse complement strand
GTCTTTTGGGAGTATTTAGTCTTGGCGGATGGTGCCGCCGGATTCAATGGGGGTTTCACCGGCCCCCACTTACTCAGGAACTCTCGCTCTCAATAACACTTACCTGTACGGGACTCTCACCCTCTGTGGTTGCACTTTTCAATGCATTTCAGTTCATGTTATGTCGATTATCGAGGTCCTACAACCCCAGTCAAGCCGGAACTCAACTGGTTTGGACTCTTCCGCGTTCGCTCGCCACTA
>NZ_JBSWYJ010000159.1:0-241 GCF_056161045.1 Flammeovirga sp. AWQ4_249 | reverse complement strand
ATATTGTTACATTGACGGATGGAACAGCTGGAACATTTGCCTCAAAAGATGTTGGAACAGGTATTAGCGTTACCTCTTCAATGAGTCTATCGGGTACTGATGCTGGTAATTACACCCTTACACAACCATCAGGATTCACGGCTGATATATCAGCAGCAGCACTTACTGTAACAAATGCGGTAGCGGAAAACAAAGTGTATGATGGCAATACAGAAGCTGTTATTTCTGGAGCAACATTAAG
>NZ_JBSWYJ010000158.1:0-246 GCF_056161045.1 Flammeovirga sp. AWQ4_249 | reverse complement strand
CATGGATGCGTGATTCAGGTCCAACTTTCCTAGTAAATGGAAAAGGAGGCTTAAGAGGTGTAGATTGGAAATTCAATGCTTATGGTGGATCCTTAAATGGTCTTTACTCACCATGGGATCACGATGACCAAGTAGCACATAAAGTACTTTCTATCGAAAATGCAGATCGTTACAGAACAGAGAACTTCGTAACAGAAGGTGGTTCAATTCACACAGATGGTGAAGGAACAGTGATGATCGTTGAGG
>NZ_JBSWYJ010000157.1:0-250 GCF_056161045.1 Flammeovirga sp. AWQ4_249 | reverse complement strand
TCGAAGAAAAAATTATAATTTCTCATTTACCACCATCACTTTTCAATTAGTAAATAGAGATCCGATAAATGAAAATACATTAGAGAATGTAGAGGAATAAATATGCCCAAATACTACAAGTAGAAGGTATACTTCACAATACTTTTTCAGAAAAAAAAGCGGGAGTGTAAACTGAACGCTGTCTCGTTTTTAATTCAGAGTTTAATTTCTTTCTCAGTTCATAATTAAGTTTCTTTTTTCAAGAAGAACA
>NZ_JBSWYJ010000156.1:0-252 GCF_056161045.1 Flammeovirga sp. AWQ4_249 | reverse complement strand
AATGTGATAATGATAAAAACAGAACACATTTAACAACTGTCTACACAATATCATTAATATAAGGTTTTAAGTTTGAAAATAGGTTGGTACTTATATGTACCGTTGAAAGGAGGGATGTCATTGACGTCCCTTTTTTGTTTAGTAAAAATCGAATTGAAATATTTTTTACCAATGAAAATATTTTTTCTACCAATGATATTTATTTGAAATGCTGACCTTTGTAATGTGATAATGATAAAAACAGAACACATT
>NZ_JBSWYJ010000155.1:0-258 GCF_056161045.1 Flammeovirga sp. AWQ4_249 | reverse complement strand
GTGTCGTTCACGTAGTTGATATGGTTCTAATGGAGGAAGAAATGCTTCCAACAATTGTAGAATTAGCTCAAGCGACTGAAGATTTATCAACATTAGTATCAGCAGTAGTAAAAGCTGGCTTGGTAGAGACATTATCAGGAGGAGAGTATACAGTATTCGCACCAGTTAATTCAGCTTTCGAAGGTGTTGATTTAGATGCCTTAACAGCAGAAGAAGTATCAGCAATCTTATTAGACCACGTTGTAGAAGGAACAGTAT
>NZ_JBSWYJ010000154.1:0-266 GCF_056161045.1 Flammeovirga sp. AWQ4_249 | reverse complement strand
CTATTTAAAGAAATAGTGTAGTGAGACACGTTTTTGGGTAAGTGATTGATAATCTGTTTTTTAATCTCTTTAACTGTCAAACTCAAGAAAAAGATATATTGAATGGATATAATCAATTAGAACCAACAAAATTAAGATAAAACAAAAAAGTGTGAGCAATACTAAGATTACTCACAGGGAGTGTAAACTGAACGCTGTCTCGTTTTTAATTCAGAGTTTAATTTCTTTCTCAGTTCATAATTAAGTTTCTTTTTTCAAGAAGAACA
>NZ_JBSWYJ010000153.1:0-268 GCF_056161045.1 Flammeovirga sp. AWQ4_249 | reverse complement strand
TTAATTGTTGAACAGTTAAAGCCCAATTATTGATAGGCATAGTCCATTTTTTACTAATATTATTAAGAGCCAAATAGATCAATTTAAGCACCGACATATCATTTGGAAATACACTTTTGTTCTTGGTAACCTTACGTACTTGTCTATGGAAACCTTCCACTGCATTAGTGGTATAAATCATCTTCCTAATCATCGGATCATAGTCAAAATAAGCGGTCAATTCTGACCAATTACGTTGCCAGGAATCAATTACAATAGGATACTTTTT
>NZ_JBSWYJ010000152.1:0-269 GCF_056161045.1 Flammeovirga sp. AWQ4_249 | reverse complement strand
AAAAGTTACTTTCATTCATTTATCTCAAGATTGTATTGATTTACTAGATAAAGCAAAATCCAATATAGAAATAGATCATGATCATGACCCTCAGTATGGAGTGGTTTATGATGCATAAAAAAAGAGAGAGTCATTCATTTGACTCTCTCTTTTTTTATTCTTCAAGTAATTTAAAAGGCTCTTGAGTTTGACAGTTAATTTTCACTACACCCCACTCATACTATCAAAAACGTAGATTTTTAGTGAATTTTGAAAAAAGTGTAGTGAGC
>NZ_JBSWYJ010000151.1:0-270 GCF_056161045.1 Flammeovirga sp. AWQ4_249 | reverse complement strand
CCGAGTGACGCCTTCGGCTTAACACCCGGAACAGTGAGGTAGATTTTCCAGCATTCAAAAAAAAGCGTATTCCAGATGGTATTTTTCATGTCGATGCTCAAGGTAAATTAGTGATCTACGATGTGAAACCACGGTATGTAAATGGACAAATTGATGTAGAACAGTTGGAGGATTATGCGAAGATGATTGAGATTTTATCAACTGAAGGTCTGAATAGAACCAAACTTATCAATAAATTAAAAGAAAAAGGTATCAATATGGATGGTTTTT
>NZ_JBSWYJ010000150.1:0-273 GCF_056161045.1 Flammeovirga sp. AWQ4_249 | reverse complement strand
TCCAAAAAAGCGTAGAATATAAATTGAAAGTATTCCCTTGTAGAGGCACGATTTATCGTGTCTCCAAACCACAAGCAAAAAATGAAAAGTGCATAATGAATAATGCAAAACGCCAATACCCGTATTCCCATGTATAAATTCATGGTCTTGAAATTGGCTATCCTTCCAAAAAAGCGTAGAATATAAATTGAAAGCATTCCCTTGTAGAGGCACGATTTATCGTGTCTCCAAACCACAAGCAAATAATGAAAAGTGAAGGATTAAAAATAAAAA
>NZ_JBSWYJ010000149.1:0-276 GCF_056161045.1 Flammeovirga sp. AWQ4_249 | reverse complement strand
TATCAGTCAATGAATAAGGTTGACCTTTGATCCAGAATTGCTCTTTTTCAGCAACGTTAGTCACTAATCTATAAGGAGCAGACTCACAAGCGTTTGCAATGATGTTGTCATTACCTTCACCTGCAACTGGTCTTACACCTTCTTTGAAAGTTCTTGTGAAGAAGTTATCCCAAGAAGTGAATCCGTATCTTTCTTCTTTTTTATCTGATTTTGTTTCGAATAAATCTAAGAAGTTGTCGCCATAAGCAGCGTCACACATTTCTTTTAAAGCATAGT
>NZ_JBSWYJ010000148.1:0-279 GCF_056161045.1 Flammeovirga sp. AWQ4_249 | reverse complement strand
TAAAAAACGTCTATACCCGTATCCCCATGATTGAAATCATGGGCTTGAGGTTGGCTATCCTTCCAAAAAAGCGTAGAAAATAAATTGAAAGTATTCCCTTGTAGAGGCACGATTTATCGTGTCTCCAAACCACAAGCAAATAATGAAAAGTGTAGAAAAAAGAATTAAAAACTAACCAACTAAACAGTTTCAATTTATTTTGGGATAATTTTTGAAATACAGAAATCGTGAGTTGCAAACTCACACAATGTTCTAGTTCCGAATGACGCCTTCGGCTTA
>NZ_JBSWYJ010000147.1:0-283 GCF_056161045.1 Flammeovirga sp. AWQ4_249 | reverse complement strand
AGCTTGTGGTATGGAGACACGATGAATCGTGCCTCTACAAGAGGTAGGCTTTCAATTGATATTCTACGCTTTTTTGGAAGGATAGCCAACTTCAAGACCATGAATTTATGCATGGGAATACGGGTATTGGCGTTTTGCATTATTCATTATGCACTTTTCATTATTTGCTTGTGGTTTGGAGACACGATAAATCGTGCCTCTACAAACGTAGATTTCCCTATATAAAATACTAAGCCAACCTACTGTTGTAGGTTGGCTTATTCTTTATTAACTATACAAATTA
>NZ_JBSWYJ010000146.1:0-285 GCF_056161045.1 Flammeovirga sp. AWQ4_249 | reverse complement strand
CCGATTGATTATAATCTGTGGGAAGTGGCAAAGCCTGTGTCATGGCTTTTGCATTTCTTTCCAATTCGATACGATGCAAAGAGATAGCAAAATTGATAGATTTTTTAGCTTGACTAAGCTCATTTGGAAAAGGCGCTAAAACACGCTTCAGCTCTGCTAGGTAATACAAAGCTAGATCACGAGCCAATGGCATATCAGAAGTTTCTGGAGTAAAGCCGATTTCCAAAGCAGCTAAAACACTGCCACGACTACCCAACTCTCTGTAAGCAGATGACTTCATGAACT
>NZ_JBSWYJ010000145.1:0-285 GCF_056161045.1 Flammeovirga sp. AWQ4_249 | reverse complement strand
CATTTTCAAACTGTGTGTTTGATGCACAAACTGTTACTGGTTCGAACTCTGCAATCGCTTTTGCTACACGAACAAATGCTTCTTGACCTGGCTTTGCACCTAGACGCCATGTATCTGTACGTTCTGGCCAGTGCATCCATGTTCTTTCGTGTTCTGCCCATTCGGCAGGCATATGATAACCGTCTTGTTTCGGAGTAGAATTTAATAATTGTGACATGATTTCTTAGTATTTTTGAGAGTGAACACCATCGCTTGAAGCTACTGTTTTATACATTTCTGGACGTC
>NZ_JBSWYJ010000144.1:0-285 GCF_056161045.1 Flammeovirga sp. AWQ4_249 | reverse complement strand
GAGATGGTACTGGTAATTTATGTACTTCAATCGCACGACCTTTTGCATCCGTTACACTTGTAAGGTAATTATATGCCTCTAAGCTACGCTCATATTGTGGATCGTTTTCATCATCTGTCCATGCTAAAACTACTTCAGTTGGACGAATGAAAAACGCCATATTATCGATATGACCACTTGTCTCATCGTTGTAAATTCCTCTTGGTACCCAAAGTACTTTCTCTACGTTTAAGTAGTCTTTTAAGTACTCTTCCATTTCTTCTCTTGAAAGACCTGGATTTCTAC
>NZ_JBSWYJ010000143.1:0-286 GCF_056161045.1 Flammeovirga sp. AWQ4_249 | reverse complement strand
TTAGCATTGGTAGATTTTGGTACTTCAACAGTTAATGTAACTGTATATTCTTTTGTTGTAACGCCATCTTCTGCGGTTACTAAAATTGTATTTACATTACCAACAGCTGTAATTGATGTTATTGCATTGCTATTTTCAACAACCGCTGTTACTACTCCGGCTGCCTCTTCTGTAATCACTACTTCATAGGTCAACTGATCTTTTGAGAATTCTTCAATTTCTACACCATCTACAGCAATTGACGCTAAATTTGCATTAGTAGATAACGGAGGAACTCCTTCAGTAA
>NZ_JBSWYJ010000142.1:0-287 GCF_056161045.1 Flammeovirga sp. AWQ4_249 | reverse complement strand
TCCTTTCTTGGTCAAACAGGAAAGGATTTTTTTATGTACATATTTAACATTTACAACCACATACCTTCTTACTTAATGTTAAATGTTATAGTAACCCATACATTAAATAAAGAGTGGAGGTGAATTAAACTACACACAACACATTTATACTGAACCCATTTTCAGTGACTTACATCACCTAAAAATCGTTTTTTACAAGGTTATAACCGGATTTTATATTTTTTAATTTTTTTAAGACCGTTATATAAACTGTAACCATTATCATTCAAACAATTATGAAAAACCTT
>NZ_JBSWYJ010000141.1:0-287 GCF_056161045.1 Flammeovirga sp. AWQ4_249 | reverse complement strand
AAGGTTTTTCATAATTGTTTGAATGATAATGGTTACAGTTTATATAACGGTCTTAAAAAAATTAAAAAATATAAAATCCGGTTATAACCTTATAAAAAACGATTTTCAGGTGATGTAAGTCACTGAAAATGGGTTCAGTATAAATGTGTTGTGTGTAGTTTAATTCACCTCCACTCTTTATTTAATGTATGGGTTTCTATAACATTTAACATTAAGTAAGAAGGTATGTGGTTGTAAATGTTAAATATGTACATAAAAAAATCCTTTCCTGTTTGACCAAGAAAGGA
>NZ_JBSWYJ010000140.1:0-288 GCF_056161045.1 Flammeovirga sp. AWQ4_249 | reverse complement strand
TTGGTGGGACGTATTGGATTCGAACCAATGACCCCCTGCTTGTAAGGCAGGTGCTCTAAACCAACTGAGCTAACATCCCATTTTCAATATTTCAAATTTGTGGGGCGTACTGGATTCGAACCAGTGACCCCCTGCTTGTAAGGCAGGTGCTCTAAACCAACTGAGCTAACACCCCAATTTCACTTCGTAAAGTAAACTTGGTGGGACGTATTGGATTCGAACCAATGACCCCCTGCTTGTAAGGCAGGTGCTCTAAACCAACTGAGCTAACATCCCATTTTCAATATT
>NZ_JBSWYJ010000139.1:0-302 GCF_056161045.1 Flammeovirga sp. AWQ4_249 | reverse complement strand
AACAAGGTAGCCGTACCGGAAGGTGCGGCTGGAACACCTCCTTTTGGAGCCTTGTGCTTTACGAACGGGATCCTGCTTTCGAGGGACTTATAATTATTTTTAATTACATCATAAGGGCTTATAGCTCAGGTGGTTAGAGCGCTACACTGATAATGTAGAGGTCGCTGGTTCGAGTCCAGCTAAGCCCACACTTACTTCAAATGAGAAGTAAAAAGATCTTTGACAGAATGGGAAAAACTTTGAAATTATTTTTAATTAAATGATTTCACTCAAAAGAAAAGCAAGAGAAGGGTATACAGGGA
>NZ_JBSWYJ010000138.1:0-309 GCF_056161045.1 Flammeovirga sp. AWQ4_249 | reverse complement strand
TGTGTGAGAATATGTTTTTTTTATGCAACTCAAAGTTAATTGAGATACTTAAACTTTTCTCACACTTTTTTAAACGTTTAGGACGCTATTGTTTGAAAAAGGTAAAAGTCTTGATGATTTAGAAATTGGAACCCTTTATGGTACTAGAATCGGAATCTCAACAAGCGAATCAGCATTACTTTTCTATTTTTAAAACAAAAAAAGGTTAGTCAACATCCTGTGTTAACTAACCTTCTATATTTAATGAATGTGGCGCCGACTTACTCTCCCGGGGGTTAACCCAGTACCATCAGCACTGTAGGGCTTAAC
>NZ_JBSWYJ010000137.1:0-311 GCF_056161045.1 Flammeovirga sp. AWQ4_249 | reverse complement strand
TACTAACAAAACAATTTATCTTTGAACTCAATTTATTATACCATAGATAAAATACCCTATTTTATGAATTCATATTGAATTTTTTTGAATTATTCTTTTTGAGAGTAGGCGTATGCAATACGCCCCTACACACTGATCTATTATTTTAGTGGATTAATCTCTCCAATGTTTTAACCTAGAAAACAAAATGTAATTATTACACAAAATATAATAATTATAATAAACCAATAGCGTCCTAAACGTTTAAAAAAGTGTGAGAAAAGTTTAAGTATCTCAATTAACTTTGAGTTGCATAAAAAAAACATATTCTC
>NZ_JBSWYJ010000136.1:0-312 GCF_056161045.1 Flammeovirga sp. AWQ4_249 | reverse complement strand
ATTTAGTGTCACCCACTTTACCGATCAATGCACCTACTTTTTCGTTGGCTAATACATATTCCTCTGTAGCAAGTTCTGCTTCAGCATTAGGATTACCTGCTGAGTTGTAAAGACCACCGTTTTGTGTGATATGAGGGTTTGTAGTCCAAAGACCACTTACATATTCGATTTTTGCTAAAGAATCAGCATTAACTTGAATACCTGTTTTTTGGAATCCTTCAGCAGCTTTTACAGTCACTTCAGAAACTTCAGGTTTTGTTTCATATACTTGAGCGATTCTTGATCTCAATGGAATGTTGTGTGCATCAAGAC
>NZ_JBSWYJ010000135.1:0-333 GCF_056161045.1 Flammeovirga sp. AWQ4_249 | reverse complement strand
GTGCTGCACAAATAGCAATGTTCTATTCCTTCTTTGCTACCGCAAAAATGCATGACATTGAACCTTATCAATGGTTGAAAAATACGCTTGAACTTATTGATGATTATCCAATCAATAAACTAGAGAAACTTCTGCCTGTTAAATAGTTGGTGGAGACAAGTGCGGGTTGGCCGACTACTTACTCTTAAAATATTGTGCACAAATAAGCGGAAACCGAAAAGCTTATAAAAGAGTAGGTACTTAATCAATAGTGTCCTAAACGTTTTCATTTTCTGAAAAAATGCACGTTTAAGCTATTATTATTGTATAAAATCATTCAATATTAAAATAAAT
>NZ_JBSWYJ010000134.1:0-362 GCF_056161045.1 Flammeovirga sp. AWQ4_249 | reverse complement strand
AGTTATCTCTCTTCAAAAGTTTATCTAGCTTTTGATTAGATAATTCAATAGCTCCTTGAATTGCATTTAAAAAATAATGAATAAAACCTGTAATATCCATATTACCTTTAGAGTTGAATTCTAATTGGCGATAATACTCTCCTTTATTTCTTAATATATAAGATGAAAAACCAATGGTTCGAATGGAATCAGAAAAGCTATTGGTAAGTATTTTATCTACTAAATTTCTTCCTATTCGACCATTACCATCTTCAAAAGGATGTATAATTTAATACCATAAGTGTGCGATAGCAGATTTTATAAATGGATGTATAAAAGACTCTGTGTTAAACCACGCAATAAATGAATTCATTTCTCGACGA
>NZ_JBSWYJ010000133.1:0-368 GCF_056161045.1 Flammeovirga sp. AWQ4_249 | reverse complement strand
CTTATACTGACGGAACTAAGATTGAAAGTAAAGCAAACAAGTATACTTTTGTTTGGGCTAAGACTATACAAAACTCAAAAAACCGTATTGAAAAGAACCTTGAAGAGTTATGGACTTATGCTGAAAAGTTAGCCACAGATGAACTAAAAGACCGAAAACCAACTTCTTTCAAACCAGTCTCTACTGATCAAGTGACAAAGATTACCTCCGAAATATCCGATGCACTCAAGGACAAAAAGGTGAGTAAGAAAATGAAGCAAAAGCTGAATTATGTCAAGAAAACACAAGCACCAAAAGTAGATCAGTACAACAAACATGAAGAAAATTTAGCAGGAAGAAACAGCTATTCCAAGACAGATCATGAAGCC
>NZ_JBSWYJ010000132.1:0-374 GCF_056161045.1 Flammeovirga sp. AWQ4_249 | reverse complement strand
TGCCACGACTACCCAACTCTCTGTAAGCAGATGACTTCATGAACTGATACGTAGCGATAGCATACGAAGCATAAGGAATAATGCGTGAGCTGATTTGCTCCAACGCAAAAAAATGAATAGATTGCATAAGAATTTTTAATTCGAAAGCAGTAAAACCACGGATTGGCGTTTGGGGTTTTATTGCTTTTTTTTGTGATAAATTTGAGAGAACGTTTTCCCTCATTTCCTATATCTAATATACTGAAAATAAGCCACTTAACCCAATAAAACCAGGTCTAAAAATATGACTATAATCACCTGAAAATCAGTGAAATAAATAGCAAAAAAGTAGGAACTCTGGGGCAAAACAAACAGAACACGCACCGGAATCGCCC
>NZ_JBSWYJ010000131.1:0-390 GCF_056161045.1 Flammeovirga sp. AWQ4_249 | reverse complement strand
TCAGAAATGCTTGTAAATATGTCGTATGGAAGGATAAAAAGGCTTTTACTAGAGATATGAAAGAAGTCTATACTGCTCCAACAAAAGAAGCTGCTCTTGCAGCATTAGATGATTTTGCAGATAAATGGAATAGTAAATATGCTTATGCTATTAAAAGTTGGAGGGACAATTGGGATGAATTAACCGTATTTTTTGATTTCCCAATAGAGATCAGAAAGATTATTTATACCACTAATCTTATTGAGAATCTTAACGGAAAAATCAGGAAATACACCAAAAATAAACTCTCATTCCCTACTGATGATGCAGTCATTAAGTCTGTCTATCTGGCTACTAGAGAAATTACCAAAAAATGGACTATGCCTATCAGAGATTGGGGCATTATACTTA
>NZ_JBSWYJ010000130.1:0-394 GCF_056161045.1 Flammeovirga sp. AWQ4_249 | reverse complement strand
ACGTTTTCTAATTCTTTTGATATAACACTGTAAGGTGATGAAACTGGCAGACATGCCCTCCTGTCTCGGGGGTGGAGAGTCTACAATAAACACTTGGTAATGGGTTGACCACTAAACGTGCGATGCATACACGATTTGTCAAGGGGCTAAGTACTCCGTGAAGGTTCGAATCCTTCCCTTACAGCTAATTAGAAAAGAATGTTTTTTAATTCTTTTGATATAACACTGTAAGGTGATGAAACTGGCAGACATGCCCTCCTGTCTCGGGGGTGGAGAGTCTACAATAAACACTTGGTAATGGGTTGACCACTAAACGTGCGATGCATACACGATTTGTCAAGGGGCTAAGTACTCCGTGAAGGTTCGAATCCTTCCCTTACAGCTAATTAGAAAA
>NZ_JBSWYJ010000129.1:0-399 GCF_056161045.1 Flammeovirga sp. AWQ4_249 | reverse complement strand
ATCCACAAGAATTAGCAGAGTTAAGAACATTAGCTCAAATTGCTGAATACATTTCAGGAAAAGCTGGTGCAACATCAGCACCAGCAGCAGCTCCTGCACCAGCGGCGGCTCCAGTAGCAGCAGCACCGGTTCAAGAAACTGCAACTCCAGCAGCTCAAGGTGGCGTAACAAACGCAGAAATAGAAGCATCTTTATTAGAAGTAATCGCTGAGAAAACTGGTTACCCTTCTGAGATGTTAGAAATGGGAATGGATATGGAAGCTGATTTAGGAATTGACTCTATCAAGCGTGTTGAGATCTTCGGTGCGATGACAGAAGCAAATCCATCAGTTCAAGGAGTAGATCCACAAGAATTAGCAGAGTTAAGAACATTAGCTCAAATTGCTGAATACATTTCAG
>NZ_JBSWYJ010000128.1:0-400 GCF_056161045.1 Flammeovirga sp. AWQ4_249 | reverse complement strand
ATCCAGAGCTAAGCATCACACGTCAATGTCAGCTATTAGGTTTACAGAAATCTAGTTATTATTATAAGCCAAAAGGAGAGTCAGCACAAAACCTTGAGTTAATGAAGGTCATAGATCAGCAGTATACAAAGCATCCTCACATGGGGGTTCCGAGTATGACTACTTGGTTGCGTCTGGATCAGGGAATGTTAGTCAACCCTAAACGTATCGCCCGATTATATCGTATGATGGACCTGCAGGCACTTGTTCCTGGTCCTCATACTTCAAAAGGTGTAAAGGAGCACAAAAAGTATCCCTATCTCCTTCGTAATATGGTCATTAATAAAGTAAATCAAGTATGGGCGACCGATATCACCTACATTCCAATGGAAAAGGGTTTTATGTATTTAATGGCTGTAAT
>NZ_JBSWYJ010000127.1:0-422 GCF_056161045.1 Flammeovirga sp. AWQ4_249 | reverse complement strand
GACTCATTTTTATTTATAAGCCAAAAAATAGTTATTGTATCGACCAAGAAACCTTAACTATTATACCAATGGCTCATTCTTCACTTAATTTGGATTTGCAACCTTTTTTCGGATAAAAAGTTAAGCCACCTTCTGATTATATAATTTCATGAATTGTTCTGGTGTTTTATAGTCCAAAACAGAGTGAATTCTCTTTCTATTATACCAAACCTCGATAAATTCAAAGATGTCATTTCTAGCCTGTGTGAAAGAGTAATAATACTTATGGTCAACCATTTCTGACTTTAAAATTTTAAAGAAGTTTTCAGCTACTGCGTTATCCCAGCAATTGCCTTTTCGGCTCATACTTTGGATTACATGATTCTTTCTTAAATCTTTCTGAAAATTCTCTGTGATATATTGGACCCCTTGATCAGAATGGA
>NZ_JBSWYJ010000126.1:0-424 GCF_056161045.1 Flammeovirga sp. AWQ4_249 | reverse complement strand
GCTCACTACACTTTTTTCAAAATTCACTAAAAATCTACGTTTTTGATAGTATGAGTGGGGTGTAGTGAAAATTAACTGTCAAACTCAAGAGAAAAGTAGATGTTTAGTCCACGATGCCTTTGAGAAGTTGGTATAAATACTTGGAT
The DNA here is from genome assembly GCF_056161045.1 of Flammeovirga sp. AWQ4_249. Classification (NCBI taxonomy): domain Bacteria; kingdom Pseudomonadati; phylum Bacteroidota; class Cytophagia; order Cytophagales; family Flammeovirgaceae; genus Flammeovirga; species Flammeovirga sp. AWQ4_249. Next base: position 278 of record NZ_JBSWYJ010000126.1, on the reverse strand, counting down.
TAGTATACAGTAACTCTATTTTGCTCGCTACTTCTTCTACATTCATTGGATCAATATGAAAGCCATTAATTCCATGATCTACTAATTCTATTATCCTCCGATATAAGGGACTATAACCGGTAAACCATAAGACATTCCTTCTAAAATTGTTAACCCAAAAGTTTCAATCCATCCATCTGGGTGAGATAAATTAATTACAACTTTGGCTTGTCTATAAAAAGGATGAACGTTGGATTGAGAAGGATATATCTGTAGGTTTTGGGGAAGATGTAGTTCTT
>NZ_JBSWYJ010000125.1:0-451 GCF_056161045.1 Flammeovirga sp. AWQ4_249 | reverse complement strand
TACTCACACTTTTTTTATTTAAATACCCTAAGGTAATTACTTCTTGATTAAACCTAACTCAATCAATCTTTCTGTTAAGAATTCACCTGCAGTTGTATCTTCATACAACTTTGGATTCTCTTCAGTAACACAGTTTTCTAATGCGTTTAATGGCATTTCACTTACTGGATGCATAAAGAATGGAATTGAATATCTTGAAGTGCCCCATAATTCTCTTGGTGGGTTAACCACTCTGTGGATTGTTGACTTCAAGCGGTTGTTAGAGTGTCTTGACAACATATCTCCAACATTGATTACAAGTTCTCCTTCACCAGCGATAGCATCGATCCACTCGCCATCATGATTCTGAACTTGAAGACCTCTTGAGTTTGACAGTTAATTTTCACTACACCCCACTCATACTATCAAAAACGTAGATTTTTAGTGAATTTTGAAAAAAGTGTAGTGAGCC
>NZ_JBSWYJ010000124.1:0-466 GCF_056161045.1 Flammeovirga sp. AWQ4_249 | reverse complement strand
CATAGAGTTGTACAAGTAGATACAAGAGAAATCTTATTAGGTGGCGGAAATATCCACTGTATCACTCAGCAACAACCAAAAGTTTAGGTTTTACAATGAGGGTAGTAGTTAAATGCTACCCTTGTTCTACTATTTTATATACTCAAGTTAGAAATTAGTTTATTCATCTGCTTACAAGCTCTCAAATAAGATATTCATCCTCCAAGCTAGTTTCTCATTCCAACAAAATCATGAAAAAAATTCTTTACATCTTTGCTGCTGTAATGATGTTTGCTGTCAATTTTGCATCTGCACAAACAGAAATCATCGAGATTACAGAAGTACAAAACCAAGTGGCTCAAACTGCTACTTCCGCATTAGATTCAGGTGATACAGCTTGGATTTTAGCATCGACTGCATTAGTATTATTTATGATGCTTCCAGGATTAGCATTGTTCTATGCAGGGCTAGTTCACAAGAAAAACGT
>NZ_JBSWYJ010000123.1:0-494 GCF_056161045.1 Flammeovirga sp. AWQ4_249 | reverse complement strand
GAGAAATTAGTACGTGAGGCAGCATCAAAAGGTGCTCAAATTATTTTATTATCTGAATTATTCGAAACACCTTATTTCTGTTTACAACCAAACGAAGATTATTTCGAATTAGCGAAGCCAGTTGAAGAAAACGCAGCGGTTAAGCACTTCCAAAAAATAGCTAAAGAATTAGACGTAGTATTACCAATCTCTTTCTATGAGAGACAAGGTCATGCGAGATATAACTCTATCGCAATTATCGATGCAGATGGAGAAATTTTAGGAGTTTATAGAAAAACACATATTCCAGATAGCCCTGGTTACTTTGAGAAATTCTTCTTCAACCCTGGAGATACAGGATTCAAAGTATGGGATACAAAATATGCAAAAATTGGTGTAGGTATCTGCTGGGATCAGTGGTTCCCAGAAACAGCTCGTTCAATGGCGTTAATGGGTGCAGAAGTATTATTCTTCCCAACAGCGATTGGTTCAGAGCCACAAGATGCGAACTTGAT
>NZ_JBSWYJ010000122.1:0-497 GCF_056161045.1 Flammeovirga sp. AWQ4_249 | reverse complement strand
TCTCCTACTTCTGTAGCATCAAGACCTTCTCTTTCTACTTCTGGAGAAACTCTGAATCCTACTGTCACTTTACAGATTTTCACGATAATGAAAGTCATTAATGCCGACCAGCTAACTGCTGCTGCTAAAGCTAAACCTTGGATTCCTAATTGGCTTACCATATCTGTTACACCATGACCTCCAAAGAACTCAGTTCCTAAGATGGCCACTAATAATGTACCTAAGATACCACCAACTCCATGTACTGCAAATACATCTAAGGCATCATCAATTTTCAATTTCTCTTTGATCACATCAACCATGTTGAAACATACAAATGCTGCTACAACACCAATGATTACGGCTCCTGTTGGTCCAACATTTCCTGATGCGGGAGTCACTGTCGCTAATCCTGCAATCATACCTGTTACGATTGAAATTAGGGTTGGTTTGCCGTTTTTGATCCACTCTAATGCTACCCAAGTAACACAAGCTGCTGCTGCTGCAAGGTGAGTCAC
>NZ_JBSWYJ010000121.1:0-527 GCF_056161045.1 Flammeovirga sp. AWQ4_249 | reverse complement strand
GCTTGTGAGTCTGCTCCTTATAGATTAGTGACTAACGTTGCTGAAAAAGAGCAATTCTGGATCAAAGGTCAACCTTATTCATTGACTGATATGCTAGCAGGTGACGAATTAACTTCAGAATTTGTAGGTGGTACAGTTTACCAAGCATTCCTTAATGCACTTAGCTACCATAGATGGCATGCTCCAGTAAGCGGTACAATCAAGAAAATCGTTTTCGTTGACGGTACATATTACTCAGAAAGCTACTATGAAGGTTTTGCCAACCAACAAGGTCCTGATGATTCAGCACCAAACAACTCTCAAGCTTTCTTAACTGAAGTGGCGACAAGAGCAATCGTATTCATTGAAGCGGACAATCCTCAAATCGGTTTAATGGCATTTATGTCTATCGGTATGGCAGAAGTTTCATCAAACGATGTAACAGTAAAAGAAGGTCAACACGTAGAAAAAGGTGAGCAATTAGGTATGTTCCACTTTGGTGGTTCTACACACTGTTTATTCTTCAGACCTGAAGTAGATTTAGCATT
>NZ_JBSWYJ010000120.1:0-528 GCF_056161045.1 Flammeovirga sp. AWQ4_249 | reverse complement strand
GAAGTAACATTGAAAGCATACCTCCTGTAGAGGCACGATTTATCGCGTCTCACGCCCCATATTCATTACCATAAGCTAATAATGAAAGTTAAAAAATGAAGATTGAAAAACGTCAATACATGTATCTCCAATAATAAATTCATGGTATTGAAAGTGTTTAATCTTCCAAAAAAAAGCAGAAGTAACATTGAAAGCATACCTCCTGTAGAGGCACGATTTATCGCGTCTCACGCCCCATATTCATTACCATAAGCTAATAATGAAAGTTAGAAAATGAAGAATTAAAAACGTTAATACACGTATCTCCAATAATAAATTCATGATCTTGAAAGTGTTTAATCTTCCAAAAAAAAGCAGAAGTAAAATTGAAAGTATACCCCCTGTAGAGGCACGATTTATCGTGTCTCCAAACCACAAGCAAATAATGAAAAGTTAAGAATGAAGAATTAAAAACGTCAATACACGTATCTCCAATAATAAATTCATGATCTTGAAAGTGTTTAATCTTCCAAAAAAAAGCAGAAGTAA
>NZ_JBSWYJ010000119.1:0-550 GCF_056161045.1 Flammeovirga sp. AWQ4_249 | reverse complement strand
GGATTTGTATGGATTATCCAAGAGAATGACTATAATTTTTATCATATTCTACACCATCTCTCACACATGCAAAAACTCTTTGAATTAATTTATTCCGAACTGCATTAATAACACACATTTTACTCTTCCCTTCAGCCACCTTCCTCTTATAATAATCCTGTAATTCACCAGGTATTAAAATCACAGAACATGCACACATATGCAATAAACTTTTAAGGCGTTTGTCTGACTTTTTAGATACCTTACCCCGACCTCTTATGCTACTTCCTGAACTGTAACTAAAAGGTACTACACCTGAATAACAGGCTATTTGTTTTCCACTAACAAAACGTGTAAAACCTCCTGTTGCAACAAGTAAAGCCATAGCTGTGGTATGACCAATACCAGGTACTGATTTAGCTATCTTAACTTGTGCTCTTAATGTATCATTCTCTATGATGATAGAAACTAACTTCTCATCGAGATCAGATATGGATTTCTCTAAAGCACTTATAGGAGCTGTAAAATTATCCTGCAAATCTTTATTCAATTTACTTTTTTTATTCTCCGT
>NZ_JBSWYJ010000118.1:0-561 GCF_056161045.1 Flammeovirga sp. AWQ4_249 | reverse complement strand
ATCGTGTCTCCAAACCACAAGCAAATAATGAAAAATGAAGGATTAAAAATAAAAAACGCCAATACCCGTATTCCCATGCATAAATTCATGGACTTGAGGTTGGCTACCCTTCCAGAAAAGCGTAGAATATAAATTGAAAGCATTCCCTTGTAGAGGCACGATTTATCGTGTCTCCAAACCACAATCAAATAATGAAAAGTGCATAATGAATAATGCAAAACGCTAATACCCGTATTCCCATGCATAAATTCATGGTCTTGAGGTTGGCTATCCTTCCAAAAAAGCGTAGAATATCAATTGAAAGCCTACCTCTTGTAGAGGCACGATTCATCGTGTCTCCATACCACAAGCAAAAAATGAAAAGTGAATAATGAATAATTAATAACGCCAATACACGTATTCCCTTGATTGAAATCATGGGCTTGAGGTTGGTTCTCCTTTCAAAAAAGCGTAGAATATAAATTGAAAGTATTCCCTTGTAGAGGCACGATTTATCGTGTCTCCAAACCACAAGCAAATAATGAAAAGTGAAGGATTAAAAATAAAAAACGTCTATACCCG
>NZ_JBSWYJ010000117.1:0-570 GCF_056161045.1 Flammeovirga sp. AWQ4_249 | reverse complement strand
TTGGTTGTAAACAGAAATAAGGTGTTTCGAATAATTCAGATAATAAAATAATTTGAGCACCTTTTGATGCTGCCTCACGTACTAATTTCTCCGCTTTTTCAAGGTTATTTTCTTTGTCCCATGTAAAGCTTGTCTGTGTTGCTGAAACTGTAACTTTTCTCATAATTGTTTTTATTTGGTATTATTTCTTGAATATCAATTACCTGAATTGAATTAAGAATATCTTTTAAATGTTGTATTGATAACTATGTAAACGGGGAAAAATAGAGAGGAGAATTTCAATTTTAGATCGACCTTTATTAATATTTAACTGTTTTTCTTCCAAGTATTGATCTTTAAATTATTATATTTTCAAAATCAAAATAAATCCACTTTTTATAAGAATTTATAAAAGGAAAACCTTAGATTTTTAGATAAAAAAAGCCCACTTATCGAAACAAGTGAGCTGAATAACTATATGATTATCTTTCTAAATAAATTCTCCTACTTCTGTAGCATCAAGACCTTCTCTTTCTACTTCTGGAGAAACTCTGAATCCTACTGTCACTTTACAGATTTTCACGATAATGA
>NZ_JBSWYJ010000116.1:0-585 GCF_056161045.1 Flammeovirga sp. AWQ4_249 | reverse complement strand
AATATGGAAGAGTTGTATAAATATAATCACGAAGATTGGCCTAATTTTGTTTTTGATGAAAGTAAGGTTTTTCATCAATTAGCCTTAGTAATGGAAGCTTATGGTTTTATTAAAGGTCGTTTTAAAGATGTAAATATTGATGCGAGAAATGAAGTAATTATCACGGCTTTATCAGACGAGGTTTTTGCAAATGCTGAAATTGAAGGACAAGTTTTAAATAAAGAGGATGTCCGTAATTCAGTAAAGAAATCTTTTGGTTTTTCTAATACGAGCAAGAAGTTTATCTCAGATAATAATGTTGAAGTTTTTGCAAATGCAATTCTTTATGCTGACGAGAAGTTAAGTCATGAATCACTGTATAAATGGCATAAAACCTATTTTCCTAATGGACTGTCTGAGGGTGAAACAATTGTTTCGGGTGAATACACGAAAGAGAGAATGCAGATACGTAGTGGGAATAAAGTAATCTATACTGCTCCAGAAGTAAAAATGATTCGTCGAGAAATGAATTCATTTATTGCGTGGTTTAACACAGAGTCTTTTATACATCCATTTATAAAATCTGCTATCGCACACTTATGGTAT
>NZ_JBSWYJ010000115.1:0-592 GCF_056161045.1 Flammeovirga sp. AWQ4_249 | reverse complement strand
GGTGTTGATTTAGATGCTTTATCAGCAGAAGAAGTATCAGCAATTTTATTAGACCATGTAGTAGAAGGTACAGTATTATCAACTGATTTATCAGATGGTATGGAGGTGACTACATTAGGTGGAGCAAAATACATGGTATCAATTGGAGAGTCAGTAATGATTGGAAATGCTACAGTAGCAGCTGCAGATCAGATGGCTTCAAATGGTGTCGTTCACGTAGTTGATATGGTTCTAATGGAGGAAGAAATGCTTCCAACAATTGTAGAGTTAGCTCAAGCGACTGAAGATTTATCAACATTAGTATCAGCAGTAGTAAAAGCTGGCTTGGTAGAGACATTATCAGGCGGAGAGTATACAGTATTTGCTCCATTAAATTCAGCTTTCGAAGGTGTTGATTTAGATGCTTTATCAGCAGAAGAAGTATCAGCAATTTTATTAGACCACGTAGTAGAAGGTACAGTATTATCAACTGATTTATCAGATGGTATGGAAGTAGAAACTTTAGGTGGAGCAAAATACATGGTATCAATTGGAGAGTCAGTAATGATTGGAAATGCTACAGTAGCAGCTGCAGATCAGATGGCTTCAAATG
>NZ_JBSWYJ010000114.1:0-712 GCF_056161045.1 Flammeovirga sp. AWQ4_249 | reverse complement strand
CGTGATATTTTAAAAAAGGCCATAGGCATATTCTCCAAGAGCGACAGTTAACCTATAAGTTCATTAAAGATCATAGTCAGGAGTTTTCTGTTGAGAGTATGTGTGAGGTACTAAAAATAAGTAGTTCCGCCTATTATAGCTGGCTTCAAGGAAAAGTATCGAAACGAAAAATCGCTTTCGAGAGAGATACAAGACATGTTTTAAAGGAATACCATCTTTCAAAAAAGAGGTATGGAAGCTATAAGATTACTTCTTCATTAAAAGAGAAAGGTATCCAAACTTCTCGAAATCGTGTCGCAAGAATAATGAAGAAAGAAAACATAAAAAGCTGTATTTGTAAAAGTTACAAACCTCAAACTACACAATCCAACCATGGAAAGAAGGTAGCTCCTAATATACTGAATCGTAATTTTAAAACAGATGCACCTTCAAAAGCATGGGTCTCTGATCTTACTTATATTCCAACAGATCAAGGATGGTTATACTTAACAACCATCTTAGACCTTTTTGACCATTCTATTGTAGGATGGTCAATGTCTGAGGATATGACAGCTGAAAACACAGTTTTAAAGGCTTGGAAAATGGCTAAAATAAATCGTAAACCTAAGAAGGGTATGATCTTCCATTCTGATCAAGGGGTCCAATATATCACAGAGAATTTTCAGAAAGATTTAAGAAAGAATCATGTAATCCAAAGTATGAGCCGAAAAGG
>NZ_JBSWYJ010000113.1:0-718 GCF_056161045.1 Flammeovirga sp. AWQ4_249 | reverse complement strand
TATCCTCTAGGTTTGTATGAAAGAAAAATTCTAAGAATCATTATCTTATAAATTAGAAATAAAGAAAGGCCTCCTATAGAGCAAATGACACTTATTACCTAAGCATTAAAGCTTATGAATGGATTACATCTTTATAGGAATATTCGAAGAAAGATCAGATACAAATTGGAGATTAAAAGCTCATTATCGAGGGTTTGATGTCAATTCGAATCAAAAGGCCTATTTCACTTTAGAATGGTAATAATATGAAAGCAAAGTATCAGAGTTTTGTAGGAATTGATGTATCAAAAAGTTGGTTAGATTTTAGTTGTTTAACAGAAGGAGAAGAAGTTCTGAAAGGAAGAATAGATAATTCTGTTAAAGGTATTCAGAAGATGTTTAAAGTTTTAAATGAGAAAGGTATACAAAAAGAAAACTGTCTGTATTTAGCCGAACATACTGGTGGTTATAGTGAGTTGTTATGTATTGAAATGGCAGAAATAAGCTTAGATTTATGGATGGTATCTTCTTTAGAACTTAAATTGAATAGTGGTCTTCAAAGAGGAAAAAGTGATCCCTTAGATGCTTTTAGATTAGCTGATTTCTGTATGAGGTATTCAGATAGAGCAAAACTATGGAAACCACTACCAGAAGCCTTAGAAAGGCTGAAAAAGTATTCAGTTCAAAGAAAATTATTACAAAAGAATTTACATTCTCTTAAACGATCTTTAGGAGAGCT
>NZ_JBSWYJ010000112.1:0-721 GCF_056161045.1 Flammeovirga sp. AWQ4_249 | reverse complement strand
ACGCCAACATTATCTCAAGCTTAGCAAAAGGTGATGTTAGAATTACTAATGGTACTTCAGTTACTAACTTCACTATTGATGGTGGTACTATTGAAATGCTTGATAACAAATTAGTAATCTTAGCAGAAGCAGTTATTACACAATAACATACTTTCTACTCTATCAAGAGACGAAAATATTAGAAGGACGATTTATTCGTCCTTTTTTTATTTCCTTTTTAAATAAAAAACACCTTATCATTCAAAAAATTTGACAAGGTGAAAACGAATAATAGCTAATATACTTTAAGTGAATAGTAATATTATTCAACAATGAATTTGGTAAGATATACTCTAACCATAATGAAACGTTAATTTTGTATCATAATCTAAAATTTATTTGTTGAGACATAGCTTAGTTTTTTTTGATGAATCGCAAGTATAATATTTTTACATTTAAATAAGTTACTTTAAAAACACCTCACCTTAATCAGATGAGGTGCAAAACATACTATTCAACCTGTAACTTAAAAGTCACAGTAAATAATACAACAAAATCTTTGCTTAATCTTTAGCCATAATGAACCATGCAGTAGATTAATAGGATATTTGTTTGCTTGAAGAAATAGCTGTTTTTTGAATCGTTAAGTTAGTCGAATTACTCTATTTCTTATTATATATATACAATATTATACTCTAACATATTTATTTACAAATATTTAATGACATTTTCTACAGATTGC
>NZ_JBSWYJ010000111.1:0-756 GCF_056161045.1 Flammeovirga sp. AWQ4_249 | reverse complement strand
TTACGATTGAAATTAGGGTTGGTTTGCCGTTTTTGATCCACTCTAATGCTACCCAAGTAACACAAGCTGCTGCTGCTGCAAGGTGAGTCACTAATAATGTCATACCTGCTGCTCCGTTAGCATGTAGTTGGCTGCCTGCGTTGAATCCAAACCAACCTACCCATAACATAGAAGCACCAATCATTACCATTGGAATATTGTAAGGAGCTTTTTTTGTATGAGCAAATTTAATTCTTGGTCCAATGAATATTGCTAATAATAGTGCTGCAATACCGGCTGTTGCGTGAACAGTGATACCACCTGCAAGGTCAATTACTCCTAACTGTTGTAACCAACCACCACCCCATACCCAGTGGGTAACAGGTGCATAAACTAAAATTAACCATAAAGCTGAGAATAATGCTACGGCTTTTAATTTCATTCTTTCAGCAAAAGCACCAATAAATAAACCTGGTGTGATCACTGCAAATGTCATTTGATAAGCTGCAAACAACGGTTCTGGAATACTTCCATGAAGACTATCTGCTGTCATTCCTGAAAGGAATAAACGGTGAAAATCTCCAATAAAGCTTCCATCTCCTGAGAAAGCTAAACTATAAAGACCACCAAACCAAAGTAATGAACCTATACCCGTAATTACGGCAATATTCATTAAAATGGATAATACGTTTTTCTTGTGAACTAGCCCTGCATAGAACAATGCTAATCCTGGAAGCATCATAAATAATACTAATGCAGTCGATGCTAAAATCCAAG
>NZ_JBSWYJ010000110.1:0-757 GCF_056161045.1 Flammeovirga sp. AWQ4_249 | reverse complement strand
GTCTTTTGGGAGTATTTAGTCTTGGCGGATGGTGCCGCCGGATTCAATGGGGGTTTCACCGGCCCCCACTTACTCAGGAACTCTCGCTCTCTATAACACTTACCTGTACGGGACTGTCACCCTCTGCGGCTGCACTTTTCAATGCATTCCAGTTCACGTTATATCGATTATCGAGGTCCTACAACCCCAGTCAAGCCGGAACTCAACTGGTTTGGACTCTTCCGCGTTCGCTCGCCACTACTTGCGGAATCACTATTGTTTTCTTTTCCTCCAGGTACTTAGATGTTTCAGTTCCCCGGGTTGGCTATATAAGCATGTCTTCAACATGCTGAGTTGTCTCATTCGGATACCTCCGGATCAAAGGTCATGTGCACCTCCCCGAAGCGTTTCGCCGCTTGTCGCGTCCTTCGTAGCCTCCAAAAGCCTAGGCATTCCCTGTATACCCTTCTCTTGCTTTTCTTTTGAGTGAAATCATTTAATTAAAAATAATTTCAAAGTTTTTCCCATTCTGTCAAAGATCTTTCTGTTCTAACATTTTAGAACAATGTGGAGAATATCGGAGTCGAACCGATGACCTCTTGCGTGCAAAGCAAGCGCTCTAGCCAACTGAGCTAATCCCCCATTGAGATTAAGTCTCCATTAATATTAATGCAAAAAAAAGTAATCATAAGTCCCTCGAAAGCAGGATCCCGTTCGTAAAGCACAAGGCTCCAAAAGGAGGTGTTCCAGCCGCACCTTCCGGTACGGCTACCTTGTT
>NZ_JBSWYJ010000109.1:0-773 GCF_056161045.1 Flammeovirga sp. AWQ4_249 | reverse complement strand
ATTACATTTTGATGCTGGTGTAGCTGAAAGTGGGCGTTTAAAAACAGTTTCTATTGAAGATAATTCAAAAATATTCTTTAATGGTGGATATAATCAAGTTTGTGTATTATCTGGTGCATTAACTTTTAATGGTGAGCTTTATTTAGAAGGTTGTTATACGGAAGATGACTTCCCTGGTTTCAACCCTGACCAACCTGTAGATATGATTGCTTTCACTTCTGAAATTTCTAATGAAACAACTGCCACTTTAAAATGGGCGACTGCAACAGAAGAAAACAGTGATAAATTCGTGATCGAAAGAAGTATTGATAATAGAATCTGGACGAAAGTGGGTGAAGTAAAAGCGAATGGTAACACAAATCACAGAATTGATTACTCATTCGTAGATGAAAATCTTCCTTCAAACAACGTTGTTTATTATAGATTAAAACAAATTGATTTAGACAACAAATACGCTTTATATGGTCCAAATGCCATCAAAAAGTCATCATCTTCTTCTGATGTAACAATCTACCCTAACCCAGTAGTATTTGGTGAGAAAATGAATATCCTTACGAATTATGAAAATATGACCGTAAGACTTTATGATGCAAGTGGTAAAACGCACTTCGAAGGTGGTTCTCACACTAACTTCACTTCTATTCCAATGATCTTCGGTAAAGGAATGATGTTCGTAGAAGTAAAAAGCGGTAAAGATAAAATCGTTCAAAAAGTAATTATCAAATAAATAATTACAATTAGAGATATAAAAAATCCTTTCTTGGTCAAACAGG
>NZ_JBSWYJ010000108.1:0-818 GCF_056161045.1 Flammeovirga sp. AWQ4_249 | reverse complement strand
CAAATCCATGTCTTCGGTGAATAGTTTAATGCCCGATCATTATCGATGCTCTGTCGCTCGACCAGTGAGCTGTTACGCACTCTTTGAATGTATAGCTGCTTCCAAGCTAACATCCTGGCTGTCTCAGCGACTGAACCTCCTTAGTTCAACTTAACTATTACTTGGGGACCTTAGACGATGGTCCGGGTTCTTTCCCTTTCGGACTAGGACCTTGGCACCCTAGCCCTCACTGCTGGTAGTGTTTGATGGCATTCGGAGTTCATCTAGATTTGGTAGGATATGACTCCCCCGCATCTAATTGGTAGCTCTACCTCCATCAAACTCACCCAACGCTGCCCCTAAAGGCATTTCGGGGAGTACGAGCTATTTCCAGGTTTGATTGGCCTTTCACCCCTACCCACAGGTCATCCGAAGACTTTTCAACGTCAACCGGTTCGGTCCTCCATTGTGTGTTACCACAACTTCAACCTGCCCATGGGTAGATCACCTGGTTTCGCGTCTACCTACACTAACTTAAACGCCACTTAAGACTCGCTTTCGCTACGACTACAGGCCTTAAACCCTTAATCTTGCTAATATAGGTAACTCGTAGGCTCATTATGCAAAAGGCACGACGTCACTACACTAAGTAGCTCCGTCCGCTTGTAGGTATACAGTTTCAGGATCTATTTCACCCCGTTATTCACGGTACTTTTCACCTTTCCCTCACGGTACTTGTTCACTATCGGTCTTTTGGGAGTATTTAGTCTTGGCGGATGGTGCCGCCGGATTCAATGGGGGTTTCACCGGCCCCCACTTACTCAGGAACTCTCGCTCTC
>NZ_JBSWYJ010000107.1:0-862 GCF_056161045.1 Flammeovirga sp. AWQ4_249 | reverse complement strand
GAAAACACAAGCACCAAAAGTAGATCAGTACAACAAACATGAAGAAAATTTAGCAGGAAGAAACAGCTATTCCAAGACAGATCATGAAGCCACTTTTATGCGTATGAAAGACGACCATATGAGAAATGGGCAGTTAAAACCCGCATACAACGTTCAAGGATCAACACAAAATGGATATGTTATAAATTACACACTACATCAAACAGCAGGAGATAGTACAACTTTTATCGATCACTACCTGCAAATGCAATCATTTTTAGGAACATACCCTGGTATTGCTGTAGCGGACTCGGGTTATGGTTCTGAAGAAAACAATCAATTTTTAGAACACCAAGACATCGAAAATGTGGTCAAATTTGCAGGTTTTCATAAGGAGCAGAAAACCAAGAAACCTGACAATAGTGACCTGAGTGTAAACAGCCTTCATTATAATGAAGAAGAAAATTATTTAGTATGCCCAATGGGGCAACAGATGCAGTTTAAAGGTATCAAAACACAAAAAACGTCCACAGGTTACCTACAGAAAATACATGTTTTTGAAGCTGTAAATTGTCATGCTTGCCCAATACATAGCAGGTGTTTTAAATCAAAATACAAGTATAAAAATCGAGAAGTATCGATCAATCTAAATGCTAAACATCTTCGTAATAAGGCCAGACAAAATCTACTTAGTAAAGATGGAGAAAAGTTGAGAAAACAGCGATGTGCGGAAGTAGAACAAATGTTTGGTCAGTTGAAAGGAAATAAAAACTTCAAAAGGTTCTTGCTAAAAGGTCTTGATAAAATCGAGATAGAGTTAGGTCTTGTCTTCATGTCCATGAATATCATGAAATACGCTAGAAAGCTCCAAAAAGGGGTAAAA
>NZ_JBSWYJ010000106.1:0-903 GCF_056161045.1 Flammeovirga sp. AWQ4_249 | reverse complement strand
AGTCTCAAAACTTGACCGTAATTCTTTCAAAAAAATAGTTACAGAAAAGAAAACGGATAAACATCAAAAAGGGTTTACAAGTTGGACTCACTTAGTCTCTATGCTTTTTTGTCAATTTGCAAAAAGTCAATCTATTCGTGATATCAGTAATGGTTTGAGGTCAGCAACCGGTAATCTTAATCATTTAGGTATACAAATGTCTCCTTCTAAATCAACGATTAGTTATCAAAACAAGAACCGAGATTGGACTTTATTTAGAGAATATTACTATCAACTACTTACACAATTAGGTCAGCAAACGGGCTTTAAGCAAACTAAATTCCGTATAAAATCTAAGATATTCTTATTGGACTCCTCAACCATTAGTCTGTGTTTAAACCTTTTTGATTGGGCGAAATACAAGACTACTAAAGGAGCGGTAAAACTCCACACACTTTTAGATTATGATGGTAATTTACCTGCTTATGTAAATGTTTCTAATGGTAAAACAGCTGATAACAAAGGAGCATATGAGATACCTTTACTTGCTAATAGTGTGATTGTTGCCGATAGATATTATAATGACTTTTCTTTATTAAACGTTTGGGACAGCAAAGGAGTCTTCTTCGTCATAAGGCACAAAGAAAACTTACAGTTTAAAACAATTAAAGAATTAGAATTACCAGATCACAGACATCAGCATATCCTAAAAGATGAGTTAATTGAAGTTACAGGAGTTCACACAAGTACAAAATACCCTAAAAAGCTCAGACGTGTTGTAATTTGGAATGATGAGAATAACCAAACGATAGAATTAATCACCAATCAAATGTATTGGACAGCAAACACAATAAGTGAGCTTTATAAGAGCAGGTGGCAGGTTGAAATCTTTTTTCGAGAAATTAAACAACTCCTCCATATCAA
>NZ_JBSWYJ010000105.1:0-1033 GCF_056161045.1 Flammeovirga sp. AWQ4_249 | reverse complement strand
CGGGAGAGTAAGTCGGCGCCACATTCATTAAATATAGAAGGTTAGTTAACACAAGATGTTGACTAACCTTTTTTTGTGTCTGTACTTTTTGATTGGCTAGAATTTGTTCAATAAATTTATCTATATTTTTAGAATCATCATCTGATGATATAATATGTATGTTTCCAATATATATTATATCTAGATACTTAAATGTTTTAATAGATGTGAGCCAGAAAACATTCCCTAAAGAACAGGAAATAACAGTGACTTTTTTATTTCTTAGTTTTCTTTCTAAACTACTATTTATTGTTAATCGATTTATAAAGCGATCAAAAAATACTTTCATGATCCTACCCATTGAATAACAATATACAGGTTAGTGAAAACAAATGTGTCGCAATTATCTATGATATCATTTATCAAAGGTAGGAAATCATCATTTTGATTATTGTATTCATAATCAAAATGAGAAATAAAATAATCCATAAGATTGATAATTTCCCAGTTTGTTTTAGAAGAAATATATTTTGAAATGGATATTGTATCTTCTTTTTGATGAGAGCTATCAACTATAATTACTGTGTACTTATAATAGTTTGTCTATTAGTTTCAATACTTAAAAGTAATAATATTTTCCATTTTAATACTTATTTATTTTAATGTATATCATTGATATTAAGTGTGTTATAGATTTGTTGATTTTTATTTAATGTAATTTCTCATAGATCTTATTGTATTTAAAAAACCTTCAATTACCTTTGTACTCCCTTCAGCAAACGGCTAAGGAAAAAACATGATGTAAAAAAAACTTTCAGAGTTGATAATCAGAAATCTAAATGAATTTCTAAATAAAACAAAATAGATATTGCAGATTAAATTTCCTTTCTTACCTTTGCACTCGCCTTTAGCGAAAGGCATTTTTAAAACATCCACTTGATGTGCTAAAAACAGTGTGTTGTGAGAATGAGAATTGACTCAAAAAAAACTTCAAAATTTTTTCAAAAAAGATTTGGAAGTTAAAAAGAAAAGTTCTTACCTTTGCACTCGCTTC
>NZ_JBSWYJ010000104.1:0-1047 GCF_056161045.1 Flammeovirga sp. AWQ4_249 | reverse complement strand
GGGAGTATCTCAGAAACTGTGTAAATCTATTTTTTAGATTTCAAAATGTTTTGATCAACCCTCGAAATTTCTCTTTGTAAAATTAATGAGCTTTAGCGAAGTTGATTTTGCAAAGAAAATTTGAGGAACCCGCGGTAGCGTCTTTCTTGTATAGTGTGATATTAAACTTTTATATTTACATATTACACTAAAATATCATGAACAAAGAAGATTTTTTAAGCAAGGAATTTTTATCTCAGTTTAAAACAGGAACAGAACTGACAGACTTTTTACAGCAACTTCAACGAAGAGGTATAGAGCAAATTTTAGAAGGAGAATTAGATGCTCACCTAGGATATGAAAAGCATCAAAATTCAGAGAATTCAAATGCTCGAAATGGATATGGTAAAAAGATTATCAAAAATGAACTTGGAGAAACAGAAATAAAAGTTCCTAGAGATCGAAGCGGATCATTTACTCCAGTGTTAGTGCCTAAACGTAAGAATATGGCTGAAGGAGTTGAAAACATCATTATATCTCTGTATGCCAAAGGAATGAGTACTACAGATATTGAAGAGCAAATTAGAGAACTTTATGATATTAATGTATCCTCTTCAACAATATCACGTATTACCGATCGTATTTCAGAAGATATTGTAGCATGGAAAAATAGACCTTTAGATCCGTTATATCTCATCGTTTGGATGGATGGCATTGTCTTCAAAGTAAGAGAAAATTCCAAGGTGGTAAATAAAACAATGTATATCGCTATTGGACTGAAAACCAATGGTAAAAAAGAAGTTTTAGGCTTATGGTTAGGTAAAAATGAATCATCATCTTTTTGGATGACAGTACTTACAGATATGAAAGCTAGAGGACTTCAAGATATTTTAATTACTTCTACTGATAACTTAAATGGGTTTACAGATACCATTAAAACTTGCTTTCCTGAATCTGTAACACAAATATGTGTAGTCCATCAAATCAGAAATGCTTGTAAATATGTCGTATGGAAGGATAAAAAGGCTTTTACTAGAGATATGAAAGAAGTCTATACTGCTCCAACAA
>NZ_JBSWYJ010000103.1:0-1101 GCF_056161045.1 Flammeovirga sp. AWQ4_249 | reverse complement strand
ACATTCAAAGAGTGCGTAACAGCTCACTGGTCGAGCGACAGAGCATCGATAATGATCGGGCATTAAACTATTCACCGAAGACATGGATTTGCGTAAGCAAGTGGTAGGGGAGCATTCTAGCGAGGCTGAAGCTGTGTGGTGATGCACAGTGGACTTTCTAGAAAAGCAAATGTAGGCATAAGTAACGATAAGGCAGGTGAGAAACCTGCCCGCCGATAGACCAAGGTTTCCTGGGCGACGCTAATCGTCCCAGGGTTAGCCGGGACCTAAGGAGATTGCCGAATGGCATATTCGATGGATATCAGGTCAAAATTCCTGAGCATCCTATATTTTCGATGGAGTGACGGAGTGATGCAGCATCTGCGTACTGACGGAATAGTACGTTGAATTGCGTACCTATAGGTTGTGTAGTTAAATGCGCACGACTTGGGGAAACAAGACAGTACAGAGCGACTACGGTCAATTTGATAACGATGTGAAACGCTTCCAAGAAAACCTTCTACGATTAAGATATAGGATCCCGTACCCCAAACCGACACAGGTGGTCAGGGTGAGTAACCCGAGGCGCTCGAGTGATTCATGGCTAAGGAACTAGGCAAATTAGCCCCGTAACTTCGGGAGAAGGGGCGCCTACTTACTTTGTAAGAGGCCGCAGCGAAGAAGTCCAGGCGACTGTTTAACAAAAACACATGGCTATGCGAACTCGAAAGATTCAGTATATAGCCTGACACCTGCCCGGTGCTGGAAGGTTAAGAGGGGGAGTTAGCTTCGGCGAAGCTCTGAATTGAAGCCCCAGTAAACGGCGGCCGTAACTATAACGGTCCTAAGGTAGCGAAATTCCTTGTCGGGTAAGTTCCGACCTGCACGAATGGTGCAACGATCTGGACGCTGTCTCGGCCATGAGCTCGGTGAAATTGAAGTAGCGGTGAAGATGCCGCTTACCCGCAACGGGACGAAAAGACCCCATGAACCTTTACTGCAACTTAACGTTGGCCGTTGGCCAGGAGTGTGTAGGATAGGCGGGAGACTGTGAAGGAGCGTCGCCAGGCGTTTTGGAGTCATTGTTGAAATACCGCCCTCTCCTGTTCGACGGTCTAACGG
>NZ_JBSWYJ010000102.1:0-1245 GCF_056161045.1 Flammeovirga sp. AWQ4_249 | reverse complement strand
AACATAACTTTGAGTTAGGGAAGGAGCTCTACTTTAGAAATGCTTATATGAAAGACAGAACGACCTATATTGACACCGCTCTATTAGTAAGTCCATCTTCTACAAAGACAGATGAGCAAGTTCGTGTCTTTCAAAGGAAGCTATACATTCGAGCCAAGCAAGATAAAGGCTTTAAAGCCTATAGCCTGAGTGATAAAATGAGCTTAGGCTACGTTCTGGTAGAATCTTATCGTCGTGTAAAACAAAACTATTCCCATGGCAGAGGTGTCGATAATATGTCGTTTGCTGACATAGAAAAGTATGGAGTATCGAAGTTTCTGAAAGAATTACAACACGAACTCCAAACGAACACTTATCGTTGCCAAGCCGTTCGTCAAGTAGAAATCCCAAAAGAGAAGAAGGGAGAATTTCGCCTTTTAGGCATCCCGACTATAAAAGATAGAGTCGCTCAAATGGCAGTAAAGATGCTAATAGAACCTTTGTGGGAAGCCGACTTTATTGATACCTCTTATGGATTTCGTCCGAAACGAGGTGCTAAAGATGCTGTAAAACAAATCAAACAAAATCTCTATGAAGGATATCATTTTGTTTATGATGCAGATTTATCGAAATACTTTGATACAATCCCTCATGATAAGTTGTTTGTGCTGTTGAAGGAGCGCATTAGCGATAAAGGAGTACTCAAAATTATAAAGCAATGGCTCTGTGCTCCCAAACAGTTAAAAAATGGGAAACGAATACAGTCCAAAATGGGTACACCCCAAGGAGGAGTGATTAGCCCTTTGCTTTCTAATATTTATTTACATGCTTTTGACCGCATTGTTAATAATCCACGAGGGAAATTTGCCAAAGCCAACATTCGAATAGTTCGTTACGCAGATGATTTTGTATTGATGGGAAACCACTATTACAGTAGAGAGATCCTAGATTACATAGATTCAATCATGCGTAGGATGGGTCTTACGATCAATAAGAACAAGACCTCAATTCTTCATGTACACAAGAAGAGTCTATTCTTTTTAGGTTTTGAATTTCGTTATGTTCGTTCCAAGTTTTCATGGAATACCAAGAAATACACGAACATTCGTCCTAGTATTAAATCAAGAAGTAAACTATTTGCCAATATCCGTGAGCTACTACGCAAACGTCGTCATTGGAAAATAGCCCCCTTGATTTACAAACTAAACTCAGTATTGTACGGTTGGTTGAATTACTTTTCGATTAGTAAAGTCACCCATATTTGGG
>NZ_JBSWYJ010000101.1:0-1294 GCF_056161045.1 Flammeovirga sp. AWQ4_249 | reverse complement strand
TGTGAATACGGTTTGAAAGTTTTCTTGGCCATAATCACAAGATACAAAAAAAGACTGTCTCAATTTTTTAATTATGAGACAGCCTCTTTTTAGCTATTTACCTAAAAGAAATTCTAAAGGTATATTTAATCTTTTACTCCATGCTATTTCTGAATGATTTTCACCTGGAAACTTCTTAGTTATCCAACTCTTCGAGTCAAAACCATGTTTTTTCATGATAACATCAATTCTTTTTTGATATGGTTCATATTGAGAATCCAATGTCTCTGTACCATAGTCAAAATAAATTTTATGCGTTTTTGGATCAGGTAAGTTTTTATTTACATAATTGATAACCCCATCTGTTATTGCCTTATTCTCTTCCTTTGTAAATTGCTCTGCATAGACCATTGGCCAATGCGTCGAAAGACATCCAGCACCGCCAAATACATTAGGATATTCACAGATTGCATACATAGAAATTAAACCTCCCATACTAGATCCCATTACAAAAGTATGTTCGCGGTCTGTATATGTTGAGTAATGTCCATCAATATAAGGTTTCAATTCACTGGTCAAGAATTTCAGATAGTCATCAGAAAGTAATTTTCCTGCTAATCTTTTCTCTGTTACTTTCTTTAACCAATCTTGATCTAAATCTTTCAACGATTTTTGTGGTAAATATTCAGATGATCTATACTTTCCATTATTGGGTACTGCGACTACTATAACATCTTCTATTTTATGATCTCTTGTCAATTGAGTAATAGTTTCATCTACCATCCATTCTTGCTTATTCCAAGTAATAGTAGAATCAAATAACATCAAACCATCATGCATGTATAATACAGCATACTTTTTATCTTTTGAATAGTTTTCTGGTAGATAAACATCTACATTCCTACTATCAATATATTGCGACTTAAAATTGGGCAAACGGTCAATGTTACCTGCATAAAGTTTTGGTATTTGTTCATCTGATGCTTCACCTATACCTAATTTCTTTTCCTCTTTTTTTTCAGTTTTTTGAGTACTATCTGCACATGAAAATGTAATCATTAAAACAGATAGATATAAAAATATCTTTTTCATTTTCTTCAATGTTATGCTATTCTAAGCGAAGGTAATCAATTCAAATATTTGAAAGTAGTCTATAATGTGAATAAAAGGAAAGAATTAATATATTATCACACTTTATCAGAAAAGTACAGACACAAAAAAAAAGTTAGTCAACATCCTGTGTTAACTAACCTTCTATATTTAATGAATGTGGCGCCGACTTACTCTCCCGGGGGTTAACCCAGTACCATCAGCA
>NZ_JBSWYJ010000099.1:0-1542 GCF_056161045.1 Flammeovirga sp. AWQ4_249 | reverse complement strand
CAGAAACAGCTCGTTCAATGGCGTTAATGGGTGCAGAAGTATTATTCTTCCCAACAGCGATTGGTTCAGAGCCACAAGATGCGAACTTGATCTCAAAAGATCACTGGCAAGCGACACAATGTGGTCACGCAGCAGCGAACTTAACGCCAGTAGTAGCATCTAACCGTATCGGTAGAGAAACAACAACAAATGTATTTGACAAGAATGCAGATGAAGTAGGAATTACTTTCTATGGATCATCATTTATTGCTAATGAGCATGGTCAAAAAGTAGAAGAGGCGACACAAACTGAAGAGACTGTATTAGTACATACATTCGACTTAGAAGATATCGAGAAAACGCGTACTTCATGGGGCATTTTCAGAGACAGACGTCCAGAAATGTATAAAACAGTAGCTTCAAGCGATGGTGTTCACTCTCAAAAATACTAAGAAATCATGTCACAATTATTAAATTCTACACCGAAACAAGACGGTTATCATATGCCTGCCGAATGGGCAGAGCACGAAAGAACATGGATGCACTGGCCAGAACGTACAGATACATGGCGTCTAGGAGCAAAACCAGGTCAAGAAGCATTTGTTCGTGTAGCAAAAGCGATTGCAGAGTTCGAACCAGTAACAGTTTGTGCATCAAACACACAGTTTGAAAATGCAAGTGCAATGTTATCACACCCTAACATCCGCGTGATCGAGTTAACACAAGACGATGCATGGATGCGTGATTCAGGTCCAACTTTCCTAGTAAATGGAAAAGGAGGCTTAAGAGGTGTAGATTGGAAATTCAATGCTTATGGTGGATCATTAAATGGTCTTTACTCACCATGGGATCACGATGACCAAGTAGCACATAAAGTACTTTCTATTGAAAATGCAGATCGTTACAGAACAGAGAACTTCGTAACAGAAGGTGGTTCAATTCACACAGATGGTGAAGGAACAGTGATGATCGTTGAGGAAGTATTCATGAATCCAGGTAGAAATCCAGGTCTTTCAAGAGAAGAAATGGAAGAGTACTTAAAAGACTACTTAAACGTAGAGAAAGTACTTTGGGTACCAAGAGGAATCTATAATGATGAGACAAGTGGTCACATCGATAATATGGCATTTTTCATTCGTCCTGCTGAAGTAGTTTTAGCATGGACAGATGATAAAAACGACCCACAATACGAGCGTAGCTTAGAGGCATATAATTACCTTACAAGTGTAACGGATGCAAAAGGTCGTGCGATTGAAGTACATAAATTACCAGTACCATCTCCGATGTTAACGACAGAAGAAGATGTTAAAGGTATTGATGTATCAGAAACAGCAAAAAATCGTCAAGTAGGAGACCGTTTAGCAGGTTCATATATCAATTGCTTAATCTGTAATGGAGGTATTATTCTTCCAAAATACGGAGATGCCAATGATGATGTAGCTGCTAAAATCTTACAAGATTTAATGCCTGATCATAGAGTTGTACAAGTAGATACAAGAGAAATCTTATTAGGTGGCGGAAATATCCACTGTATCACTCAGCAACAACCAAAAGTTTAGGTTT
>NZ_JBSWYJ010000098.1:0-1624 GCF_056161045.1 Flammeovirga sp. AWQ4_249 | reverse complement strand
GGAAAGGGCGTATGCAATACGCCCCTACGGGATCATAATGCTAACATTAGTCATAAATGATGAAATCCAATTTTCAATGAATAACATTAACTATTGATCTGATTGACATCTAAATTAATAATAAATTTCTTTGATCAATGTTGGGGCGTATTGCATACGCCCTGTATCAAACAACTACAAAAACATCCTTTTTTTGGGTGTTTTATTTTGGGGTCTCTAAACTTTGATAGTCAAGCATTATGAGAAAGGGCGTATGCAATACGTACCAACGGGAAATGATGTGGACCAATTTTCAATGAACAACATTAACCATTGATCTGATTGACATCAAATTAATAATAGATTTATTTGATCTACGTTGGGGCGTATTGCATACGCCCTCTATCAAACAACTACAAAAACATCCTTTTTGGGGTGTTTTATTTTGGATTCTCGAAACTTTGACAAACATGCTTCTTAGGAAAGGGCGTATGCAATACGCCCCTACAGGATCATAATGCTAACATTAGTCATAAATGATGAAATCCAATTTTCAATGAATAACATTAACTATTGATCTGATTGACATCTAAATTAATAATAAATTTCTTTGGTCAATGTTGGGGCGTATTGCATACGCCCTGCATCAAACAACTACAAAAACATCCATTTTTTTGGTGATTTATTTTGGGTTCTCTAAACTTTGATAGTCAAACATTATGAGAAAGGGCGTATGCAATACGCCCCTACGGGATCATAATGCTAACTTATTACAAATGTCTTTTGATTGTAAAAACAATCTTTTTTCCAATACAATGGATTCTCTGCTATATATTTACTGATGTTTTCATATCCATCTTTATCACGAATGATATGTTCGTAATAATTTCTTTGCCATATTGAATGATTTAGAAACCTTAATAAATTTTCTTGTTTTTCATTTTTAATAATTTCTCTGATTTTTCTAGTTGAAGAACCTTTTATACCTCTTATTACTGCTCCAACTGTTTGTGACGTGGATTGAAAACCTTCCTTTTGAATTTTCAAATTACTTTCTCCTATAATAGAAAGAATAAAATGTATATGATTAGGCATAATTACAAATTCTTCTATTTCTACATCTTTCCTTAATTCTGATGAATTGTTTAATTCATTTTGCACTATTTTACCTAATCTATTTAATTCTACTTTACCATTTTGAATTTGGCATAGAAGATTAAATTTATTGTAGGTACAAATCGTAATGAAATAATCCCCTAATGAACTATAATTGTAATCTGCAAGTCGGATTGATTTTCTATTTCTAGAATTCATTTTTTGAATCGTTAGTTTTATCAAGTCAATTAAATTAGACAATTATAAAACTATTTATATAAATAAAAGAATTTCAGAGGAGTAATTCTTTTTTGTAACATTAAATTCATATTAAAAGAGTTATTTCGTCCTTTTTTAGCTTTTTTATAAGAAGCTTACGAAGTGTAGAATAACAACTTTAAAAGATGGATTGAAAATTGAACTATTTATTGATTTTAAATTTAAATAATATTATTTAAGTTTCAATAGCGTCCTAAACGTTTAAAAAAGTGTGAGAAAAGTTTAAGTATCTCAATTAACTTTGAGTTGCATAAAAAAAACATATTCTCAC
>NZ_JBSWYJ010000097.1:0-1780 GCF_056161045.1 Flammeovirga sp. AWQ4_249 | reverse complement strand
CCAAAAAAGCGTAGAATATCAATTGAAAGCCTACCTCTTGTAGAGGCACGATTCATCGTGTCTCCATACCACAAGCTAAAAATGAAAAGTGAAGGATAAAAAATAAAAAACGTCTATACCCGTATCCCCATGATTGAAATCATGGGCTTGAGGTTGGCTATCCTTCCAAAAAAGCGTAGAATATAAATTGAAAGTATTCCCATGTAGAGACGCTCTTTATAGCGTCTCACGCTATATGAAAATTTGTATTACACCAATTTATTTTAAGTGACGCTGTATCTAAAAACATAGAGTAGAGGGAGATATGTGGAATCATATTTTAATCTAAATTTCACTTGAGATTTGTGAAGATTAAAATTATATGAGATCCAACATTAGAGAAATTTGGAGAGTATATATCTGTTCTTGAAAGAAAAGGAATAAATATGGCTGGTTTTAGAAGTAAAGTAGAAGTTCAGTATATTGTGATGCCTGGGAAAACGAATCAGGTAGATGCAGCAGTAAAAGCAATTGCACAGAAAATTAGTGATAATAATAAAATTGATGAGGATATAAAATCATTAATTAATGTATTAGATAATAGTGAATTATAGATGTTAAATATATTCTATTATGTTTAGTATAAAATGTACAGTAAACAAAAATGACTTAAATTTTTTAAGATTAATTGAAGATAAATTTGATACAAATAAGTGGTCATACATATTAAAACATTTTGATTCAGAGGATAAAAATATAGTCAAAGAAAAATATGAAAAAAATTTATTTTCTTTTTTCTCTAGCAATAAAAACAATAAAGAATTAGGTTATTCATATAGGTTAGTTTCTGATGAAAATCAAACATTGTTTAGAATTGAAATCTATTATTCTTCTCCAGTGGAATTAAATATATATTTCTTCTGTAATGATTCTGATTTATCATCAAATGGAATAAAAGACCATGACACTTTCTTCTTCAACCTCTACAAAAGCCTTCCTAACGGTTTAGGCTATGTAAGTTGGGTGGATATTGGGGATGAATTTGATTTTGATGAGAAACATGAATTAGACAAATATAATGTGTATACTGATTTTTCTTACTTAGTAACTTATTTCTATCATTGTGTTAGTACACCAATCTCTAATGAGAGACATCACACCAAAGAACAACTCCTCAATAGCCCTTTTATCAAAGTAGAAGAATGGGAAGATGGCAGTATAGAAATGTTGCATTATAACAATCCTTTAGATATCGAATCAGAGGAAAATATAGAGCAGTTTAGGAAAGTGAGGAAATATCTGAGTGAAAATAATTTGTATAGTTAATAAAGAATAAGCCAATCTACAACACTAGGTTGGTTTAGTATTTTATATAGGTAAATCTACGTTTGTAGAGGCACGATTTATCGTGTCTCCAAACCACAAGCAAATAATGAAAAGTGAAGGATTAAAAATAAAAAACGTCTATACCCGTATCCCCATGATTGAAATCATGGGCTTGAGGTTGGCTATCCTTCCAAAAAAGCGTAGAATATCAATTGAAAGCCTACCTCTTGTAGAGGCACGAATCATCGTGTCTCCATACCACAAGCTAAAAATGAAAAGTGAAGGATTAAAAATAAAAAACGTCTAGCCCCGTATCCCCATGATTGAAATCATGGGCTTGAGGTTGGCTATCCTTCTAAAAAAGCGTAGAATATAAATTGAAAGCATTCCCATGTAGAGACACTCTTTATAGCGTCTCACGTCCCACAAAAAATGACCTCATCAACTTAGATATAGTCTAAAAGTTGATGAGGTC
>NZ_JBSWYJ010000096.1:0-1820 GCF_056161045.1 Flammeovirga sp. AWQ4_249 | reverse complement strand
TCTTGAGTTTGACAGTTAATTTTCACTACACCCCACTCATACTATCAAAAACGTAGATTTTTAGTGAATTTTGAAAAAAGTGTAGTGAGCCAACCCTCTTGACACGTATAATTTTTATGCATAAACTTGCCCCTATGGCTTTTATACGCATAGAAAAGAAAAAATCGGGTAATTATATCCGTGTTATTGAATCTTTTAGGGAAGATGGAAAAAGTAAGCACCGCATAGTTGCGTCTCTCGGAAAACAAAGCGATTATACTCCAGAGATGCTTCAACGTATGGGAGAAAAATTATATTTACTTGGAGGTGGTGATCTAAAGGATCTTCTAAGAAAAGAAACGAAGGAACTTGGACGGTTTAACTATGGTTTTTATCAAGTTTCTTACGCTGCCATGTGCCATTTTAATCTCGATAAGTACTTTAGAGCTTATGCTAAGAAAAGTCGTGTAAGTTTTGACCTTTTCAATACCATTCAACTTCTTATTGCAGAACGCCTTGAATCACCAGGGTCAAAATTAAATAACTTCAATATTCAGGATGATTATATTGGTTTTGAGCCTGTTAGTTTACAGCATATCTATCGTTCTCTTGATCATTTATGCAAGTTAGAAGATAAAACACAAGTATATCTATATCAACAAGGTAGAGACTTATTCAATCAAAAAATAGATGTTGTGTTTTATGATGTAACTACTTTCTATTTTGACAGTCATCAAGAGGATGATTTCAGACAAAAAGGATTTGGAAAAGATGGTAAAGTAGGCAAAACACAAATCGTATTTGGTATGCTGATCGATAAAAATAAAAATCCTATTGGATACCAAGTTTATGAAGGTAAAAAATATGAAGGACACACTTTTGTAGATGCCGTTACTTCATTAAAAGAAAAATACCATATTGATAACGTTATCATTGTAGCAGACAGGGGAATGCTTAGCAAGAGCAACATTGAAATAGTTCAATCTGAAGATTACGAATTCATTGTTGGTGAGCGATTGAAATCACTTCCTCAAACACTAAAAAGTGAGATTTTAGATCTGTCGAAATATCAAAATGAATGGACTTACAATAAAGAAGATGAGGCTATTCGAGTGAGATATTATGTCACAGAATATCAAGGACGTAAAATCATTACTACATATAGTCAAAAACGGGCAGAAAAAGATAAATTTGATAGAGAACAAAGTCTGTTGAAAAGTCAGAAATTATTAGACAACCCTTCTCTAATTAAAAACAAATCAAGAAGATATTTTATTAAAGCAGAAGGAAATGAAAGGTATAGCCTTGATGAAGATAAAATTAAAGAAGTAGCCAAGTACGACGGTTTTATTTCTATCTCTACTAATAATAAAGAACTTCCAATTCCTTTAATATTAGATCATTACAGACATTTATACCAAATTGAACATACATTTCGATCCTTTAAATCCCACTTGGAAGTAAGACCGATGTTTCACTGGACTGAAAAAAGAATTCGGGGACATCTTAGCTTATGCTATCTCACTCATGTTGTACAACATTATCTGTTAAAACAAATCAATAACAAGAAATATAAAATGAGTGAGGAGGGTTTAAGAAGATCATTATCCAAAATGCAAGTCAGTCATTTGACACAAAATGGAGATGAATTCTATCTGAGGTCAAATAATGAGAAAGAAAATATAAAACAGGTGATAAATGGGTTAAAGTTAAGTGAGTTACCTAATATTACAAGTAAAGAGCAGATTATCAACTATTTAAAGAAATAGTGTAGTGAGACACGTTTTTGGGTAAGTGATTGATAATCTGTTTTTTAATCTCTTTAACTGTCAAACTCAAGA
>NZ_JBSWYJ010000095.1:0-1910 GCF_056161045.1 Flammeovirga sp. AWQ4_249 | reverse complement strand
AAGTAGCGAGCAAAATAGAGTTACTGTATACTAATCCAAGTATTTATACCAACTTCTCAAAGGCATCGTGGACTAAACATCTACTTTTCTCAGAAAGCCACTTTCAAGAAAGATTAAATAGTATTATAGATAATGTATAACAAAATGATTTCTTTGTTATAGTCTAATGAGCAAAAAAAAAAGTAGTCGGTACCTTTGATATAGTACAATCAGTAGAAAATATAACAAACTTACAAATAAAGTATAACTCCTAACACTTTACGTTAAAATTCTTTACTTTTATTAAGAAATCTGTAAAATATTAGGAAAACCAATGGAATAATCATTAAATTTGGACATTATTTCTTTATTACTCAATAAAAGTTAGTTTATACCAAATTTAATAAACACTTCTACTGACAAAACGATTTAAATCTATTTACAATGAAAAAGAGAATTTACTACCATCTGAAAGAAAACTTACAACTAATTTCATTTTGTTTATTAGTAACAATATGTGTTGTAGCAAATTAATCCACAATCTTTGAAAAAATAATAAAAAGTCGCTTGATGAATTTAAGATTCATGAAGCGACTTTTTTACATCTTGATAATGAATACTATTTCCCTTATTAATAAAAACATGTAATCAATTAACGAGAACTATGTGTTCTTGAATTGCTTTTCTTTTATCAACCATAAAAAAGCCTATCTTCTATTAAATTAAAAAGATAGGCTTTTCTCTATTAGTAAGTTTTAGAACTTAAATCCAAAATTGATTTTTGTAAGATTTGTATTAAATTTTAGATCTTCTTCGAAATCATCAACAGGATCTAATAAACCTAAATTACCCAATTGATATTCGATCCCAAAAGAAAATACACCATAGCGTATTCCTCCACCAATTGCATGTGTAAAACCACTTACAACATCACCTTCTTCCTCAACAGTACCTGCAACAATCATAGTAGGTCGTAGATTATAATGCATATCAAGACCAAATTTATCAGTTAAAGCATAAGATACTAAAGGACCAAATTCTAAAGCAGACATTTCTAGGGCAAAATATTCAAATTCAGATTCTAGCCCAGAACCACTATCAATGTAACCACTTCCCGCACTGATATCAAACCAGTTTACGTTTAGAGCAAGACCAAATTGACCTGTTTTGTATAAATACCATTGGTTACCAATTTGAAGTCCAACCATTAAATCCAGTGGTTTTTCATCAAATTCATAACCATCTAAAGCTAAATAGCTGGTAGTAGGTAATCCAAGACTGACTTTAATACTGAAGCCATTTTTTAGGATCTTACTTTTAGAAGTGCTTTTTTTACTAGCAGCTTGTTGATATTCTTGATCTTGTCCTTGATATTCTTGTGCAAAAGCAGTTGATAAAGAAGAGAGTACAACAAATAGAATAAAGAGTAATTTGCTTTTTTTCATAGTTAAAAAAGTGATTAGATTGTTTAATTTAAGTTTGAGAGTAATTTTATGTTGTAAATATAATTGTAATATATATTATATCATATTGAAAATTAATCTTTTTTAACTTCTATTTCTGTGTTTAGTATAACTGTAAGTATCGATTGATTTCAAATTTAAATAATACTCATTTCTAATCCTGAATTTAATTTTCAATCAAATTTTGCAATCGAAAAATCAATTTTAGAGAAGCTTTTATTCATTTTCATCGTTATATAAAAACAATAATTAAAAACAGTACATAAAAGAGAATAAGACTGCTAACACTTTGCGAGAATTTATTTTCTTAATCATAAGCAATTTGAATATTTATATTTAAACCAACGAAAATGCAATTAAAAGAGAATCTTATTCTTTATAGTTACCCCATCAAAATGGACTGCAATCAAAATTAATAATTAAGTAAATTGCAGTATTATGAAAAGTAAAAGAAAATTCACCTCAGAA
>NZ_JBSWYJ010000094.1:0-2180 GCF_056161045.1 Flammeovirga sp. AWQ4_249 | reverse complement strand
AAAAATTGATTTCTACTAAATTTTCATTAAACCGTAATCCTAAATCAAAACCTAAATACTTAATATATAATGAATGATTATTAAATGATATGACTTCACTTAACTTTAATAAAACATCTTCATATGTATAAAAATGATAAACAACTTCTAAATCTTTACTACTAATAACTTCAAGTGATTGAGGCGTTTCAAATAATTTAGATTGTGCAAAAATTTGAAGGAAAAATTTATCCTTGACACTTTTAGATTGGAACTTATTGTTGATATAAAAAACCATTATTGAAACTTTTGTATTATGATATTATTCTCTACACTTTTAAACTTCGGCTTATCTTTTATGAAGTTTTCTTTCTTTTTATTTATAGCTTTTACTGCATCACTCACTTGATTTGTTTTCCCAGGCATCACAATATACTGAACTTCAACTTTACCTGAAAAACCATCCATATTGATACCTTTTTCTTTTAATTTATTGATAAGTTTGGTTCTATTCAGACCTTCAGTTGATAAAATCTCAATCATCTTTGCATAATCCTCCAACTGTTCTACATCAATTTGTCCATTTACATACCCTGATTTCACATCGTAGATCACTAATTTACCTTGAGAGTCTACATGAAAAATATCCGCCTGTTCAGGGTGTTAAGCCGAAGGCGTCATTCGGAACTAGAACATTGTGTGAGTTTGCAACTCACGATTTCTGTATTTCAAAAATTATCCCAAAATAAATTGAAGCTGTTTAGTTGGTTAGTTTTTAATTCTTTTTTCTACACTTTTCATTTTTAGCTTGTGGTATGGAGACACGATGAATCGTGCCTCTACAAGAGGTAGGCTTTCAATTGATATTCTACGCTTTTTTGGAAGGATAGCCAACTACAAGACCATGAATTTATGCATGGGAATACGGGTATTGGCGTTTTTTATTTTTAATCCTTCATTTTTCATTATTTGCTTGTGGTTTGGAGACACGATAAATCGTGCCTCTACAAACGTAGATTTACCTATATAAAATACTAAACCAACCTAGTGTTGTAGATTGGCTTATTCTTTATTAACTATACAAATTATTTTCACTCAGATATTTCCTCACTTTCCCTATCTGCTCTATATTTTCTTCTGATTCTAGATCTAATGGATTGTTATAATGTAACATTTCTATACTGCCATCTTCCCATTCTTTTACTTTGATAAAAGGGCAATTGAGGAGTTGTTCTTTGGTGTGATCTTCTTCATAAACTGCTTTTGTTGTTACACAATGATAAAATAAAGGTTTATCATTAAAAACAGCATCATAAAATTCAAATTGATCTAGTTTATACTTTTCATCAAACTTGTAATAATTACCCACATCCACCCAACTTACATAACCTAAACCGTTGGGAAGGCTTTTGTAGAGGTTGAAGAAGAAGGTGTCGTAGTCAAGAATATTAATATTTGTATTACCGTTTGTTAAAAAATTGATTTCTACTAAATTTTCATTAAACCGTAATCCTAAATCAAAACCTAAATACTTAATATATAATGAATGATTATTAAATGATATAACTTCATTTAACTTTAATAAAACATCTTCATATGTATAAAAATGATAAACAACTTCTAAATCTTTACTACTAATAACTTCAAGTGATTGAGGCGTTTCAAATAATTTAGATTGTGCAAAAATTTGAAGGAAAAATTTATCCTTGACACTTTTAGATTGGAACTTATTGTTGATATAAAAAACCATTATTGAAACTTTTGTATTATAATATTATTCTCTACACTTTTAAACTTCGGCTTATCTTTTATGAAGTTTTCTTTCTTTTTATTTATAGCTTTTACTGCATCACTCACTTGATTTGTTTTCCCAGGCATCACAATATACTGAACTTCAACATCACCTGAAAAACCATCCATATTGATACCTTTTTCTTTTAATTTATTGATAAGTTTGGTTCTATTCAGACCTTCAGTTGATAAAATCTCAATCATCTTTGCATAATCCTCCAACTGTTCTACATCAATTTGTCCATTTACATACCCTGATTTCACATCGTAGATCACTAATTTACCTTGAGAGTCTACATGAAAAATATCCGGCTGTTCTGGGTGTTAAGCCGAAGGCGTCATTCGGAACTAGAACATTGTGTGAGTTTGCAACTCACGATTTCTGTATTTCAAAAATTATCCCAAAATAA
>NZ_JBSWYJ010000093.1:0-2383 GCF_056161045.1 Flammeovirga sp. AWQ4_249 | reverse complement strand
ACATAGCCTAAGCCGTTAGGAAGGCTTTTGTAGAGGTTGAAGAAGAAAGCATTAAAAGTATCACATTGGTCATTTGTTAAATTATCATTACCAATATTAAAGAATATTTCGATTAGGTCATTATCCTTTAATTGTAACCATAATTCAATATTAAAAAATGATTCACCTGTGGATTTGATAATAAGATTAATACAATATTCCTCTGACATTCTCATATAAAAACCTTTAAATTCATGAAGGTTAATTTTATGATATTCATCAGAATGACTAAGATTATCTTTCCTAAATGTTAAAACCTCATAATTGAAATCCCCAATTATATTATAAACTTTGGAAAATGCTACAAAGAATGGCTCATCAATCTGTCCTGTAATAAATTTTATTTTCATTATAATTCTGATGTTACTGGTATTAATTTTCTTATATTTTCGTCCGGAATTCTTGATTTTATTTTTTCTCTAATAGCAGTCACCGCATCACTCACTTGATTTGTTTTCCCAGGCATCACAATATACTGAACTTCTACTTTACTTCTAAAACCAGCCATATTTACTCCTTTTTGTTTCAAGATATTTATGAAATCAGTGTATTCATCTAGTGACGGATTTGATAAAATCTCAATCATCATCGCATAATCCTCCAACTGTTCTACATCAATTTGTCCATTTACATAACCTGATTTCACATCGTAGATCACTAATTTACCTTGAGAGTCTACATGAAAAATATCCGCCTGTTCAGGGTGTTAAGCCGAAGGCGTCATTCGGAACTAGAACATTGTGTGAGTTTGCAACTCACGATTTCTGTATTTCAAAAATTATCCCAAAATAAATTGAAGCTGTTTAGTTGGTTAGTTTTTAATTCTTTTTTCTACACTTTTCATTTTTAGCTTGTGGTATGGAGACACGATGAATCGTGCCTCTACAAGAGGTAGGCTTTCAATTGATATTCTACGCTTTTTTGGAAGGATAGCCAACTACAAGACCATGAATTTATGCATGGGAATACGGGTATTGGCGTTATTAATTATTCATTATTCACTTTTCATTATTTGCTTGTGGTTTGGAGACACGATAAACCGTGCCTCTACAAACGTAGATTTCCCTATATAAAATACTAAGCCAACCTAGTGTTGTAGGTTGGCTTATTCTTTATTAACTATACAAATTATTTTCACTCAGATATTTCCTCACTTTCCTTATCTGCTCTATATTTTCTTCTGATTCTATATCTAAAGGATGGTTATAATGCAACATTTCAATACTACCATCTTCCCATTCTTCTACTTTGATGAAAGGGCAATTGAGGAGTTGTTCTTTGGTGTGATCTTCTTCATAAACTGCTTTTGTTGTTACACAATGATAAAATAAAGGTTTATCATTAAAAACAGCATCATAAAATTCAAATTGATCTAGTTTATACTTTTCATCAAACTTGTAATAATTACCCACATCCACCCAACTTACATAGCCTAAGCCGTTAGGAAGGCTTTTGTAGAGATTGAAGAAGAAGGTGTCTTTTTGCTTTAACTCTTCATTCAGCTTACTTTCATTAGGGGTAAAAGCAAACTCTATTTGATCTCTAATCCTTAAACTGAGTTTATATTTATTCAAGCATTCTAAACTAATACCATAATCTTTATAATTATACTTATCTAAAGTAACCAATAGTCTATCAAATTGACTAAATTCTGCAATCAGATCTAAAGAACTCATATCTGTAACCTTAATTTGAAGTTCATTATCATCTCCTAATAAATGCATTAAGGATTCTAAAATCTGAGTTAAACTATTTTTTCTATTTTCTAAATGAAAAGATATTATAAACATTCTATAAGTCTTTAGTTACTATCACTTTATTTCTTAATGGAGATAAGCTTTTGTTATTATCAAAAAATGTAGTTATTTTATTCTCAATATTAGTTTCTGCTTTGCTCACTTGATTTGTTTTCCCAGGCATCACAATATACTGAACTTCTACTTTACTTCTAAAACCAGCCATATTTATTCCTTTTTGTTTCAAGATATTTATGAAATCAGTGTATTCATCTAGTGACGGATTTGATAAAATCTCAATCATCTTCGCATAATCCTCCAACTGTTCAACATCAATTTGTCCATTTACATAGCCAGATTTCACATCGTAGATCACTAATTTACCTTGAGAGTCTACATGAAAAATACCATCTGGAATACGCTTTCTTTTGAATGCTAGAAAATCTACCTCACTGTTCCGGGTGTTAAGCCGAAGGCGTCACTCGGAACTAGAACATTGTGTGAGTTTGTAACTCATGATTTCTGTATTTCAAAAATTATCCCAAAATAAATTGAAGCTGTTTAGTTGGTTAGTTTTTAATTCTTTTTTCTACACTTTTCATTTTTAG
>NZ_JBSWYJ010000092.1:0-2831 GCF_056161045.1 Flammeovirga sp. AWQ4_249 | reverse complement strand
CTAATACCTGTTCCAACATCTTTTGAGGCAAATGTTCCAGCTGTTGCATCCGTCAATGTAACAATATCGCCATTGATCAAACCGCTTAATGTTGCTCCTGAAATAACAGCTTCTGTATTGCCATTATATACTTTGTTTTCCGCTACTGCATTTGTTACAGTAAGTGCTTTTGAGGTAATAGTTAGGTTTTGTGATTCTTGTGCAGCTGCTAAATAAGTACTATTCCCAGCTTGGTTAGCATATATGGTCACTGTACCTGTTGCATTAGCGTGTATTTCACCATTTATAATCGTGGCAATATTTTCATCACTACTACTATATGTAATAGTTAAACCAGAAGAGGTTGTAGCACCTGGAGCAACATTCGCACTTCCATAAACCATATTACTAAGTGTGGGGAATGTTATAGTTTGGGCTTCCTTGTTTGTTGTAAAGCTCTCCTGGCTCGAATAACTAGTCCCTTCGCTATTAGTAGCAAAAGCTTTTATATAATAAGTAGTATTTGCTGTTAAACCCGTTACATTTTCAGTATAAGCTCCTACAGTACTATATGTACCAGTAGTAGAAACTTTGGTTCCTGTTCCATCCGAAAATCCATCAGTAGTACTGTAATAAAAGCCTCTTTCTGTGATATCTACACCACCAAGGTCAGTAATACTACCATTTAGAGTTGCTGTCGTAGCAGTTATTGAAGATGCGGTAGAGGCACTTACTGTAGGAACACTATTAGCTTGGCTGACTGTGTTGTTACTTTGAACATCTCCCCAAGGAAATGCAGAACCTATATCCTTAGTTCCCCAAGTTAATGTAAGAGAGCTAAGCATTGTTGGGTCAAAAAGATTGGTACCACTATATGTAACTGTTATTTTTGAAGTGACATTGTCCCCTAGTGATAAGTCACTATCGAATGTCATTCTCAAAATATCACCTCCTGAGCTATTATTATCAAACATAGTACAACTACCTAAGTTTAGTGAACTACTTCCCAGTTGTCCACTTCCTGTTATTGTTGCTGATGTAGACAATACCCAATTGTTATTGATACTATTATCAGAAGCTATTAAAAATAAATCTCGAGAACTTGGAGCTCCACCTGCTGCAATCAAAGAACCGGAACCTACTTCAAATGAAATAGTGAGTTCATCTGATGTGAAATTATCTATGGTAAAAGATAATGGAGACTGGGTACTTGTTGTAAAGCTCTCCTGGCTCGAATAACTAGTCCCTTCGCTATTAGTAGCAAAAGCTTTTATATAATAAGTAGTATTTGCTGTTAAACCCGTTACATTTTCAGTATAAGCTCCTACAGTACTATATGTACCAGTAGTAGAAACTTTGGTTCCTGTTCCATCCGAAAATCCATCAGTAGTACTGTAATAAAAGCCTCTTTCTGTGATATCTACACCACCAAGGTCAGTAATACTACCATTTAGAGTTGCTGTCGTAGCGGTTATTGAAGATGCGGTAGAAGCACTTACTGTAGGAACACTATTTGCTTGGCTGACTGTGTTGTTACTTTGAACATCTCCCCAAGGAAATGCAGAACCTATATCCTTAGTTCCCCAAGTTAATGTAAAAGAGCTAAGCATTGTTGGGTCAAAAAGATTGGTACCACTATATGTAACTGTTATTTTTGAAGTGACATTGTCCCCTAGTGATAAGTCACTATCGAATGTCATTCTCAAAATATCACCTCCTGAGCTATTATTATCAAACATAGTACAACTACCTAAGTTTAGTGAACTACTTCCCAGTTGTCCACTTCCTGTTATTGTTGCTGATGTAGACAATACCCAATTGTTATTGATACTATTATCAGAAGCTATTAAAAATAAATCTCGAGAACTTGGAGCTCCACCTGCTGCAATCAAAGAACCGGAACCTACTTCAAATGAAATAGTGAGTTCATCTGATGTGAAATTATCTATGGTAAAAGATAATGGAGACTGGGTACTTGTTGTAAAGTTCATTTGGTTGTCAATGGCCTCACTCTGTTTTAGATCGCTAACGTCAGTTTCATTGGTTAATATATCTCCATCATGAGAACCTATATTACCAAAGGTATAAGGCTCTGCAAATGTATTTATTATTCCAATAAGCGAAACCAATAAATGGATTAATACTTTTTTCATATTCTAAATTGTTTAATCAATATTTAAACTTTTTCAAACTCTTCTCTTTGTTTTTAATAAGTAGTTTGTCATTTAGATATGTTACAAGTTCTTATGTGAGTACCATCTTAAGTTAAAAGCTTTATTTACATTCACAATGTTATCATCTTATTTTTAATCAATAATATTTTAATCCTTATAACTTTAATTCTTACAGTTACAATAATCAATTAAAAAAAATAAACTTAATTTATATATGGTAATGTAAGCATCTGTTACATGTATATAGTTTAATAGTTGCATTAAAAAGGAGAGTTAGTTAAGTTTTTTCAATCCAAAAAATATTTTTTGGATTTTGGGACAAAAGCACAAAACAAACTGAAAGCCACACGTTTGTTTTCAATATCAAGACAATAGATGACGATATTCTTGGATAGTCAACTTGGTTCAAAGTGGTAGACTAGCAAAGACTGTTACTGAAGAGAATAACTTAGATGATCAGAAGATGGGTTCGTGAATATGATAAATATGAAGGTAACTCTTTTCAGGGCAATGGAAAAGCTGTACAAACACCAGAAGAATCTAGAATTGTACAGTTAGAAAGAGAACTTAAAAAGGTACAAACAGAGCGTGATATTTTAAAAAAGGCCATAGGCATATTCTCCAAGAGCGACAGTTAACCTATAAGTTCATTAAAGATCATAGTCAGGAGTTTTCTGT
>NZ_JBSWYJ010000091.1:0-3911 GCF_056161045.1 Flammeovirga sp. AWQ4_249 | reverse complement strand
TTATTTTAATATTGAATGATTTTATACAATAATAATAGCTTAAACGTGCATTTTTTCAGAAAATGAAAACGTTTAGGACACTATTGATAATTTTTGTATTTCTTTGCTAACGAATGTAAACATATTTAAAGTTTGAAATACGGGAAGCTGTAAATCAAGCATTTATTATAAGGGGCCTTCTGATCTTTAATATCTATTCTGCACT
Source organism: Flammeovirga sp. AWQ4_249 (assembly GCF_056161045.1). NCBI lineage: Bacteria > Pseudomonadati > Bacteroidota > Cytophagia > Cytophagales > Flammeovirgaceae > Flammeovirga > Flammeovirga sp. AWQ4_249. Next base: position 3,706 of record NZ_JBSWYJ010000091.1, on the reverse strand, counting down.
TGCTATTTTAAATAAATAAAGGAAGGTCTGAGAATTTAGAGCTGCTTGAAATGAATGGGTATGTTGCCATACAAGATAGGCTTTTAAGAATAATGTTTGCCTTTTGGAAGAAAGAAGAGTACTACGATGAAAACTATAATTGGGAATTGATAAGTGATAAAAAAGTAGTAGCCAAACATTATGCATGAATGGCTACACGAGATAGTTTATTACTAAACTTCCCTATAGCTACGATATCTAATAAAAATATAAATTTTATGGCCCTCAAAATTGCTCGAAAAATTGCAGATATTCTCGATGCTTCCCTCGATTTTTTAAGTGGAAAAGTCGATACACAAATGGATAAAGTAACACACAAAAGAATTCTTGAAGTATCAAAATTCGATGAGGAAGATAAAAAACATATCTTCTCTGTTATTGATGCTTTTATTGCAAAAAGAAAGATTGAATCTATAATGTAGTGAATGAAATAAGCCAATCTATGTGGGGTAGATTGGCTTTTTTGTTATTGTACTTCACTTTTATGATGAAATTTTAAGACCCTGTGATAACGAAACGTTATAGGTAATAATAAAAAAGTCTTATAGATTTACTTGGTTTTAAGACTATAATTTAATATGAGGTATATACTTATAACAGTGGTGGGATTATTTACAACTCTATAGAATACTTTCAAATATTTCAGAATAACCTATTACTGAATTATAATAATACCCTATAACTTTTAAATCAGTAGAATTATTGATTTTTTCAATGGGTATTAAAGTAGTATGTTTCAAAAATATTTTAATTGCTTTTCCATTTATATCCATATAAATAAAAGGTGAATCACTATCAAAGTCTTGTACAGCTTTATTTAACTCTTGAATTTCAGAATTATCACTAATAATTGATATAAAAAAACTTTCATAAGTTTCATTCATATCTAGATTTAAAACTAAACTAGGTTTTAAAGACTTTTCAATTTTAATATCTAAAATACCTTGAGCGTAAATATCAAATGATAATAATACATTTATCATAAGAATATATATAGAAAACCTATAGATCATAATTGTTATATTAATTTGTAAACTAATTACTCTAATTCTAAATCTCTTTCAATTGGTTTTGGTAATTCCTCTAAATTTCTATCTATCATTTTTAGCAACTCATTTAGATCAACCTCATTTCCAATTTTTTCTCTATTACCCAATTCACTAAATTTATAAAAAAACTTCCTTTTTGGGTAGATTGGTTCGTATACAAAATTGCCGTTTTCTTCGTTTTTAGGAGATACCTGCTCATTTGCAGCGATTACATAAGTTTGTGTTGCATTTGCTAACTCTCCAGCAAAAGAAGAAACATCAATAACAGTTCCTTCTTTGATGAAGTACAATAACTCAGTACCTGAGTTACACCCTCCTAAGTAAAAGTAACACCCCTCTGCATAATTAATATCACTTTTTTCTGGACTTAATTCATCTACTTGAGAATAACTAAATTTATTTTGTATTGCACCTTCTTCATGTTGATTTGCAAGAATTGAGCGACCTGAACCATGAGAAAATATTCCGATAAAAATAATTCCATTTGGATCATTATAACTAATTTCTTGTAATTTCTCCTTAATTTTATCAACAGCGGGCTCAGTTGATGAAATATGTAAGAGATGAACATCTTTATGAATTTCTACAAAATTTTCACCTCGATATTTTACATCTGATCCAATTGTTATTACAACCTTTGATTCTAAACCATCTAAATCAATTGCCATAATTGGTGTATTACTCGCAAACTGATAAGGCGTCAACATCGGATAACTCTTCGTCAACGGATCCACACTCAAAAACTTCCCAATCACCGGATTATAGACCCTAAAGCCATAATCCTGAATTAGCTGAGAACTACTTAAATCTGTATCATTTTCCTTTCCATTAAAGCCATACCTATAATCAGCCTCTTGGAAAGAACGGTCTTCCATGGCTAAACCAAATGGAAAGTAATCCGAAAGTGATAAGATATTACCATTATCATGGGTAGTAGCAAGAACGTTGCCTAAGTGATTGGAATATTCGTAAATTCTTTTGAAAGAAGCCAATTGATGTACTGCACCTTTACCGTTGTGTTGTCCTAAACGACTCGAGCCATATATAGGTAACTCTTTGATTTGAGGTGCAGGAGTAGATGCATCTACCTTATAGATGGACATTACATTACCAGAGGCATCCCTGACATAGAAGGTTGTTTTAGGATTTTCAGAAGCAATCACTTGCTATTCTATTGCCTTGTGGAAGAAAGAAAAGTACTACGATGAAAACTATAATTGGGAATTGGTAAGTGATAAAAAAGTAGTAGCCAAACATTATGCATGAATGGCTACACGAGATAGTTTACTACTAAACTTCCCTATATCTTCAAATATCATAAAAATATAAATTTTATGGCCCTCAAAATTGCTCGAAAAATTGCAGATATTCTCGATGCTTCCCTCGATTTTTTAAGTGGGAAAGTCGATACACAAATGGATAAAGTAACACACAAAAGAATTCTTGAAGTTTCAAAATTCGATGAGGAAGACAAAAAACATATCTTCTCCGTAATTGATGCTTTTATTGCTAAAAGAAAGATTCAATCTATAATGTAATAAATGAAATAAGCCAATCTACTTTTGGGGTAGATTGGCTTGTGGTTTATAGTGATAAGTCAGAGACTATCACTATGAAAAAGTTCGAAATGACGCTAGCGCTTAACATTACGAACAGTGAGGGGGAAGCCGATCCCTTATAAACAGTATTACTCTTGTGGTATACTTAGTCACAAAACGTGCTTTCTCTACTTCAATATTTAATACTTTATAAGTTATGAATTTTTGTACTTTTAAGTTCTTACTCTAAGATATGAGTTACAAACTTAAACTGTGGGAAAGTTCGCTGTGACGCCATCTCTTAACATTACAAACAATGGCTCAGTAAGGGTAATTGACTTTTAATTGGTCATATAATAGTTCTTCTATCCCTGTGTCAAAGTTATCCGAAAATTTATCTCTCCTTATAGAAATAATAAAATCTTGCTCTTCAAAACCTCCTCCATTATAATGCCTCATGAAACCTTCAGGGGCAATATGAGATCGAACTAGACCATTTGTTAAATATTCTTCAATTATTGTTGAACTATCTGTTTCTACAATTCCAAGTTTGCTTTTATTATATGTCATTTTATTATTATATATCTCTATTAAATAATAATTACTTTTTCCGTTCTTAGATATTGAAAGATGTACATTTTCATCTGGTAATTCATTATGAAACTTATAGATATATACCACTCTCTTAAATCTATTTAAACTTATAAAGTCATCTTTTTGAATAGAATCATAACAATCGTATGCCTTTTTGGCTGATAACATCTGTGAAAAAACATCACCTCCATAATCTTGTGGGTAAGTCGATAAAACTATATAAGATTGACAAATAAAAAATACAATAAATAAGAGTAATGTAAAAAACCTTTTTTTAATTCGAGCTGAAAACAAAAAAAAGATAACTGGAGAAACAACTCCTGTAAACAAAACAATGAATGGTGTGATGATGCCTGCCAATCCTGTATATGGAAATAACCACCTCATGTTTCCCCATAAAAACTATCATGAAATAAGATATTTCACAAAAGGGGATGAAAAAAATAATCATCCCCTTTTTTACTACGTAAATAATAATATAACCAC
>NZ_JBSWYJ010000090.1:0-4241 GCF_056161045.1 Flammeovirga sp. AWQ4_249 | reverse complement strand
TTCCATACAAGTTTGCATTTCATGGCTACACCGCCATTGTTCAACTAGGGCTTAATTTTTGGGTTTTGACCAAAACTAAGCCCTAATTATTACCACCTTTATTATTTTATGTATTTAATAATTTTTCCATTTCACCTTCTTTCCATGTCCATAAATGATTTGTTTTTTCATTAGCCCAAAAACCTTCAAATATATTTTCAACAATTTCTTTAGAGATTACATTTTCATTAATGGCTATAAAAAAGAAGAAAAAATCCCAACTAATAGCAAACAATAATGATTTATCAGCAGTATAAATATAGTAATCATCACTGTTAATAGTTTCTAGAAATTCTTTTTCAGTTAGAGATTGAATATCAATAATTCTTGAATTTTCATACATTTCATCTTCTACGATAACACTTTTAATATTAAAATGAATTAAAAGTTTATAAATACATGAAATATTAAAAGAATCATATGAACCTTCACTAGGGTGCCATATTTCATTTTTATTGGTATACTCATTTAAGATCTCTAGTATATCCTCTCTTTGCAACTTTTTTTTACAACCTCCAATTGAGGTCATCAATGCTTTATTTAAATCTCTATAGTTCCTTATTTTTGTATTGGAGATTATTTCTGACCATGTTACAATTAAACCTTTTTCCAGTATTTCGTCAAAACTAGGATAGTTATCATTTGAAGTATAAATAATGGCCTTTGATGTTTTTAAAATATTTATTAGATCAAGATCATCTATATCATTGATGTCATCATTAGTTGCTATTTTTTTTGAACTAAATGATGAGGAATTCTCACTATAAAGTTTAAAAAACGGTAAAAAAGCTACGTATACACTATCAAAATCAGAATAGTGTTTTAGTAGAGGAGTTTTCTCATCGGGATATAAGTTTTTATCTTCAATCTCTTTCATAGGATTATTGGTGGTAACATCAAATAAACACCACTACATGTCACATTATTTTTATATAAACACCATGGCGTATATCCAATAGTAAAAAAACACCTCCAACTCCAATTAAAAAATTAGTTTGCTAAAGAATAGTTGGAAGACTAAGCAAGGTAATTATTATGTATGAATTTTCAAGAAATAAATCTATCCTAATTTCATGTATTTCCGCCATTGTTCAACTAGGGCTTAATTTTTGGCTTTGCAAACCAAACTAAGCCCTAATTATTATTTACTTTTATAATAATTTTCTTCTTTCGATAATTTCTTTTGCTTCAATTAAAGCATCATGTAATTTTGCTTCTAATATTTCTTTTGGCGGCAGTACAGTCCAGTATTCAGCTACCATTATTCCATCTTTATCCATTTCAAGTAATTCAATTTGTTCTTTACTTGACTCAGCACAGAGTATTAGACCAATGGGTTCATTTTCACCTTCTTGTTTCTCATAACGATTTAACCACTTAAGATAAAGCTCCATTTGTCCTTTATATTTTGCTTTAAACTTATCTATTTTTAGTTCAATTGCTACAAGTCTTTTTAGTTTTCTATGGTAAAATAATAGATCTAAGTAATAATCGTCTCCATCTATTATCAACCGTTTCTGTCTTTCAACAAAAGTAAAACCATTACCTAACTCTAAAATGAAATTCTCTATTTTTTTTATTATAGCTTCTTCTAAATCAATTTCTAAAAAGCCTTTATCTAAGTTGAGGAATTCTAATAAATATGGATCTTTGAAAATACCTTTAGAAATATTACTACTTGAAACAATTTGGGTATTTGCATTTTCGGTTCTTTCATAAGATTTTCTAGAAATTTCATTTCTTAGCCCTCTTACTCCTAGATTATTATTCATTGAAAGATTACAGTAAAATTTTCTTGCCTGATCATCTTTTATAGGAATTAGAACTAAAAAATGAGACCAAGATAATTGTCGTGACAGTGTAACGACATTTTCAAGGTTAGAAAATTTTTCTGCAAATTGAACCATTCTTCTTAAGTTTTTCTCCTCATAACTTTTACCATATTTTGAAGTCAAAGAAGTTGAAAGCTTTATAATGGTTTCTTTACCATATTCCGCCCTTTTACTATTAAGAGTATCGTTAAGGATTTTATTTCCTATTTGCCAAAATAATATCGTTAATGAACTATTTACACTACTAACTAATTGAGTTTTACTTGTTTCAATTAAGTTAGTTATATCTGTTAGAAGTGATGTGTTTTTTGAATTACTTAATTCCATATAATGGTTTTTTGTTAAATCGCAATATGAGAAATAATTCTGACTTGAGTTTAGTGGAGTTGGTAATTGTAAATAACGTACTTGCTAAACTGCAGGGCGCGGGCGCGTCGCACGTGGCCTGAAGTTTTAGCTATTGTTGAACAAAAGCTACGCTAGCTAAAGCCCTCGTATTCTTATATTTGCATCTTAATTTATTGTATAACTTCAAGCTTCATAAGATGAAAAAAAAGAGACAATCATAAGCAAGGCGAAACTTAATGTCCACGGTTTTAAAAAAGTCTACGATGAGCTATATCGTAGTATTTTGCTCAGTGGAAAATCTACTTCCACTTTCGAAAACTACATCAGGTCAATGGCTAAAATAGCATTGCACTTTAACAAGAACCCTCTGCAACTTTCTGATAAGCAAATTAATGATTATTTGCTTCTTCTTCAAGAAAATAACAAAACTTCTTATACTGCCTTCAAGCATTATGTATACGCTCTAAGGTACATTTTTAGGCTTTCGGGAAGAGAGGACAAAGCGATCAAACTACCTTCTTTAAAAAGGAATGATACGATTCCAGATATCCTTTCGGCACAGGAATGCAAACTCATTTTCAGCATACCTAAACAACTGAAATACAGAGTCATGTTTGCACTGATTTACTCTTCTGGTTTAAGAATCAGCGAAGCTTCGAAACTGAGAGTGAGAGATGTTGATTTACAGCGTAAAAAACTCTACATCAGAGAAACTAAATTCGGGAAAAATAGAGTCGTTCCACTTGCTGACAATATGATTGTAGGTCTCGAAAAATATTTAAAAATCGACAAGCCGAAGTATTGGCTTTTTTATGGATATGGTAAAGACACTCATATCTCCAATACTTCGATCGGAAGGGTGATCAAGGAAACGGTAAACATCGCAAAAATCAACAAAAAAGTATCAGCACACACCCTCAGACACACTTACGCCACGCATTGTATCGAAATGGGAATGGATCCTTTTACGCTAAAGGAACTGCTTGGGCATGAATCTATCCAAACTACTTTGGAATATATCAACCTTGCCACAGTCAAAAAGTCTAATTCTTTTTCTCCTTTCGATAAGATCTATGCAACCGAAAATAGAGATCGCTCAGATTCTAAATAAGCAACAGTTTTGGAGGACGTCTACACAGTTTTTGGCAAGGCAAAAATACGATTTACATGCAATGACTTTTTGTCGAACAGCTCAGATGGGAAGGCACGTGGATCATTGTGATAATTGTAAAGAAGTGCGTGTTTCTTACAACAGTTGTCGCAATAGAAATTGCCCAAAATGTCAGGTTACCTATAGGGAAAAGTGGATTTTGAAACGGGAAGAAGAAGTACTTGATGTGCCTTATTTTCATACAGTTTTTACAGTGCCGCATCACTTAAATTCACTGTTCTTGAACTACCCTAAGGAGATGTATAATTGCCTTTTTGAAGCGACTTGGGAGACAATCAAAACCTTCGGAAAAGTCTCTTTGGAGGGTGAAATGGGGATGATTGCCATTTTGCATACATGGGGTCAAAACTTGACATTACATCCTCATCTGCATTGTATTATTCCGGGTGGAGCATTATGTCATGGAAAACATTGGAAGAGTACTGATCAAACAGGAAAATATCTTTTCCCTGCAAAGGGTCTTGCAAAAATGTTTAGAGCGAAGCTTATCCATAAAATCAGACAAAAAAGTACAATAAGGACGTTTTTTGAAGGTGAAATTGCTAGTAATTGTTTTCGAAAAGAATGGGTAGTTTATGCAAAAAGACCTTTTGGTGGTGCGAAACAAATCATCCAATATCTTGGAAGATATACGCATAAAACAGCCATTTCTAATCATCGATTATTAGATTATTCGAAGGGGAAAGTCACTTTCGCGTACAAGGATTACAGGCAAGGTGGAAAGAAAAAAGAGATGACGCTTTCGGATATTGAATTTATTCAAAGGTATGCTAGACATCTCCTACCAAAAGGCTTCCGAAGGATACGACATTTTGGCTTTTACAATGGAGCTATAAAGAAAAAGAGAGTGG
>NZ_JBSWYJ010000089.1:0-5223 GCF_056161045.1 Flammeovirga sp. AWQ4_249 | reverse complement strand
AAGCAGGATAAAAATAAAAATATTGAAAATATTAATCTAATTAATTGCATAATACAATAATAGTATATATTTAAGTGTCTTTTTCTATTAAATGAACTAATTTATTTGATAGTCTTATTTGTTATTCAATTCTTTCTTTTAAAAGATCAACAAATTCTTTCATATGGTTATTATCAAAAGAATGAGCATCTAACATTTCGTTTGAGCGAAAATATTCGCTTACATCCAATTCAATATTAGTTGTTAAACCATTTGATACTTTAACAGACCTATTACGAGTAATCTTTTTCCATTTATAATAAGTCTCTTCTCCTGCTAAACCTCCTTGTACACCATCAACCCTATTCCAAACATGAATGTGTTTATTTATTCCTGGGTTATTAGAAGGATCTTCAACCCCTCTATCGTTATAAGCGGGAGTTGCAATTGTTATAAGATCTAACTTAATACCATATCTATCATATAGTATTCGGGCTGCTTGAATAGCAACATTCCCTCCATGACTGTGCCCGATAAGGGTAACCACTTCATCAGAATTTATGTTATTTCTTTCTCTGTAACTCATAACATGTTGTACTAATTTTTCTGCAGCTATACTTCTATCATTTACATCATTTTTAAGGTGATTTCGTGGTCTAGTATAATTTCTCCTTTTGTCATATACATATGGATCATTCCAATTAAATGTATCATCCTTTTTAGTACTTCTAGTTAAAGACGTAATGCCATCCACTAAAGTATCATCCTCAGGAGCATCATCTTTAACAGGATGTCTCCACCTCTTATTTGTTCCTTTTGTTCCTGTAACAAAAAATGCTTCTAAACCGTCTAAATCAATAGCCCACAAAGGAGTATTAGATGAAAATTGATAAGGCGTCAACATCGGATATCTCTTCGTCAACGGATCCACACTTAAAAACTTTCCAATCACCGGATTATACACTCTAAAGCCATAATCCTGAATCAGCTGAGAACTGCTTAAATTTCTATCGTCTTCCTTCCCATTAAACCCATAACGGTTATTACCTCCACTCCATTTTCTGATTGAAATTTGAGAAGAATAGAAAGAAATTATTTTTTAGATAAAGCTTCTACCTCTGCAATTGTTAAACCTGAGTAGATCACTACTTTTTCTAAATCAATACCGTCTTTAAGCATTGATAGTGCTGATTCAATTTTTGCTCGCTTTTCTCCGATTTCAATACCTTCTTCTCTACCTTCTTTTCTACCTTTTTCTTCTCTTGAATCTAAAGTATTGACATAATCACGAAAACGTTTCAAATCTTCGTCATATTGATCTTGATCCTTTTTGGGGAGAGCGGTATATTCTGTTAGGTCCAATACTTTTTTGAATATTCGTTCTTGTAAAATCGAAGGCATTTCTTCAAATGAATCTAGGTTTCTGAGTAGATAGATCCATTTATCGAAATTTGTTTTTAGGCTGTCTTCTGTTTTTTGGAATTTTGGCAATTCTAGGTAGACAAACTTTAGCTTATCGTAGAACACCTTATTGTTCTGGTTTTTGAGCTCGACAATATGATGGAAATCTTCCTCCTCTTCATCAAAAATAAAGTCCATGATTGAAATTACGTACACGGCTTTCAATTCGTAATTCCAAGACATACCCTTCTCTGCTTGCTCTTGAATTGGGAAACTAGAATAATAAATAGTCCGGTCTTTAAAAAACTTTTGAGAGGCACGCTGTAACTCAACAATAAATTTTTCCCCCAATTCATTTTCACAATATAAATCATAAATCGCTTTACGGTCTGTATCATTTTTGGGTAAATGTTCTGTTGGCTTGTAAGTCAACGTTTGGATCTGACTATCAGCAGGAAGTACTGTATTCAAAAAGTCTATAAGGATATCCTTATTGTTTTCATCTCCAAAAATTTTCTTAAAACCAAAATCCGTAAAAGGGTTGATATATCGTGACGTACACATAACAATGTTTGTTTTCTTACTAAAAGCAAAGATACTATTCTTAAAGTGAAAATCTATTGGATGAGTAGATTTTATGGAATTGCTGATGGATATATTGGCAGAGTAACACCATAAGTTTTTTGGTTTGTAGGGATTGGGGGTTTGTTATTTTAAGTTTGGAAACTTAAACAATGGGATAGCTTGCAATAACGCTATTACTTAACATTAAGAATAGTGATACTTGATAAAACAGTAATTAAAATGAAAGGGTATGTCGCCTTACAAGGCAAACTTTTAAGTATAATGTTTGCTTTGTGGAAGAAAGAAGAGTACAACGATAAAAACTATAATTGGCAAGTGGTAAATGATAAATAAGTAGTAGCCAAACATTATGCATGAATGGCTACACGAGATAGTTTATTACTAAACTTTCCTATCTAATGAAAAATATTTTTTTTAGGCTTCGAAATTGCTCATGGTGAAATTGTCTGCACTTTAGTACTTCATTTTGCGATGAAAATTTGAGGAACCCCCGGTAGTGAAAAGGTTTAGATAAGCTTAGAAAAATTATATGAATTTACTTAACTTTTAAGACAGTACCTTATACAACATTTTTAGTTCGTAATGACGCTACCGCATAACATTACGAACAGTGTGGAGTTTATTTATTAATTTATTTTTAAAAATTGTTATGTAAAGATATATCAAAAAGATAAATGGGTTTACAATCAACTGATACCAAATAAATAGACTAATTAAAGAAGTTATTATAAATAGTACTATTATAAAATCATAGAATGAATTCTTCTTCTTAAATGCAATAATTACAAAAAATATAATTAGTAATACCTTAAATTTATATGTAAAAAAAAGGAAATTGTCTTTTGTGAAAAAATGTGCTAAAATTAATAAATCATAATCATATATGTTATCTTTTAATTGATACTCACCTACATAATCTCCAAAGTCACCTACAAAAATAATTCTATCCTCAAAATAATCCCCTGAAATATGTCCTTCGAGAATATATTCTAAATCAGAAAAATCAATAAGGTTAATTTCATCAAGTAAATTATTTAATAATATACTTTTCTCTTCTTGATCTATTTGAACAGCAAATAAATTCTTAAATAAATTTTCAACTTTATAATCTATTTCAAAAAAAGTTCCTTTATTAAAATCATATTTTAAAAGATTACCATTCTCTTTAACAAAAAGTTTACTGGGTGATTTATGAATTATATTATTAATTAAATCTGTATCAGAGATGTTATTTCTATTAATGACAATAACATTTTTTCTATGATCGAAATGATTTAGTAAAACTTTATCAGGTAATTTATCATAATCAGGAATTGTATAAGGTAAAATATAGCATAAGATCTTTTTATAATTATCCACAAAATGTATTTGAGGAAAATATAAAAAAATCAATAATATTAAAAATAATAATTTACCTATTAACAGGAGAACGAAGTCTTGGTTTATCTTCAATTTCATCTCTTTTAGTCTTTTCTGGACTTTTACTCGTAAGTTCTTCAATAATAAATTCTGCAAATGGATAAATTAAAGATTTCCTATTTTCAATTAGTTTCATATCATTTTCATCAAATAATACTTTTTCTATAAAAATTACAGAGTGTTCAGAATAATCATATTAGAATACTTGAATTTTATGACAGTACCTTAGAACAGGGAGGAAAGTAAATCAGAATTTATCTGGTATAACTATTGTTCTTTTGAGATCTTTTCCACTTCCTCAATGGTTAAGCCTGAGTACATCGCAACTTTTGTAATATCTAATCCATCTTGAAGCATGGATTGAGCACTTTCTAATGCTTTTTTCTTTTCTCCAATTTTCTCTCCAATCTCCCTCTCCTTAATGATCGCTTCCATTTCCAAAGTACGCTCTCTACTTGCCTCATCCATAAGGTTCACAATGTGATTCTTATAGCTTACCTGTTCCGATTTTGACATCTTATCTACTTTTAAAATTTCTTTGGCTTGTTCTAGTCCTTTCGCTTTAAAGTTGTCTTTGATTTCGTTGTTTTTGAAGTAATAGATCCATTCATCAAGGGTATTTCTAGCTATATCATCAAATTGATTGACTTTGATAATATAGTATTCGGGAAATAAATCAGAAGGCGTTTTATCTTCTCCTAAAAATACTTTTTGTTTGCCTGAGAGCTCTAAAGCATCATTTTGATAAATACCTTGAAAATTGGTTTTACCATGATAAACGTAATCGGCTCCTTGGCCTAAATCAAAATAGACAATATTCACAGAATATACCTTCTTTACTTGCTGATATGATTCTCCTAAAGCAATATATTCAGTAAGCACTTTTGAGGTGCCGTAAAGCATTCTCTGGAAGTAATTGTATTCTAATTGGTTTTGAACTTCAATAATAACGTATTCTCCTTTCTGGTTTTTCACCAAAATATCTACACGATTGAATTTATCGGAAGCAGATTCTTGATTTCCTTCACTTTCCAAAATACTATCTATCGTAAGATCTTCTTTCATCAATTCTGAAAGAAAACCTTCTAAAATCACATAATCCGCCTTATTTCTTAAGAGGCGTTTTATGGCCCAATCAAAACGTATTAAATTATTCTTCATTTTTGTGTTTTTTTCGTGAAGGAAATGATTGAATTCCCAAGGGTAAAGTTAAGAAGAAAATATTTTTTATTGCTTGGTGAATAAATATTATTTGGGGGATGTGAGGGATTTTAAAACTAAGCAAACATATTCTTCTTAACGAAACAAGCCAATCTATTTGTGGTAGATTGGCTTGCGGTTGTTGTTTTAAGTTCGGAAACTTAAACAATTGGATAGTTCTAAGTAACGCCTACGGCTTAATACTTCGAACAGTGGGAGTTTTTTGGGCTTATGGGGATTGGTTTTTTGCTGTTTTTGAGTTCCAAAATTAAAAACAATATGCTAGTTGGTAATGACACCTATCGCTTAACATTACAAACAGCGGGGGAATCCTTGAAGTATCAAAATTCGATGAGGAAGATAAAAAACATATCTTCTCCGTAATTGATGCTTTTATTGCAAAAAGAAAGATTCAATCTATAATGTAATAAATGAAACAAGCCAATCTACTTGTGGGATAGATTGGCTTGGGTTGTTTTAAGTTCGGAAACTTAATCAATATTCATAGTTCGGAATGACTCTAACGTTTAACATTACTCTCACTTGATATTTAGAACAGTAGAGGTTGGTATAATTAAATTTTTATACCTAATTTATATAAAAAGGGAACTGGATCATCATTACATTTTGCTACTTCCC
>NZ_JBSWYJ010000088.1:0-5519 GCF_056161045.1 Flammeovirga sp. AWQ4_249 | reverse complement strand
GAAGCGAGTGCAAAGGTAAGAACTTTTCTTTTTAACTTCCAAATCTTTCTTGAAAAAATTTTGAAGTTTTTTTTGAGTCAATTCTCATTCTTACAACACTCTATTTTATTGCTCCAAAAGAGGAGTTTTAAAAGCCTTTCGCTAAAGGCGAGTGCAAAGGTAATAGAAGGTTTTTTAAATGCAATAAGATCTTTGATTAATTATAATTAATGAAACACAACAAGTTATCACTTCTGTTAATAGGCAACTCTAATAAACTATGTAAAGTTCTATTTGTAAATGAATTAACTAGTTAACACCGATAAGTAAATTCAATTGAGAATTTATTTCAATTATTTTCTCTTCTAATGATTTAATCTCTTTTTCGACTTCTTCAATACTCATTAATAACCTAAATGGTACCATTTCACCTCCATACTTTGCTTTTTCAATTTCATAGTGTCTTAAAGCGGTACGTTGGTAATTGATTGATTGTTCAAATACTCTTTTATCTTCTTGTAATTGTTGAATTTCATTTTTATTTGAATTTACAGAATGCAAGAGATCATATAAGAAAGATAGATCCTTCAATAAATTAGGTATCTGTGTTGGAATTATTTCTTTCTCGATTGTTGAAATTCTTGAAATACCTAGCTCTAATTGAGTAATAGTATTTGAGTTTACTGTCTTATTTAGTTTAAGGTTTTTATTTGCATCCTGAAGAAGTGTTTTTATTTCTCTGTTTTGTTCTTTTATAGAAACGAATTCTACTGCATTTTCAAACAATTCATTCATTTGTTCTTTCGAAACATCATTTCTTTTCAATAGACATAGAGTAACTTCTTCTATTGAATTATTTTCATTTAAAAATTTTCCGATTGTATCTGAAATTACCTGAACTGAATCTGTATAATTATACCCTGCCGTCCCTGTACCTATGGCTGGTAATGCAATTGATTTAACATTAAGTGCATTTCCAAGTTCTAATATTCTCTTTAGTGCTTTTTCTAAGTTTACTTTATCAATATTTGTCTCAGTAAATCTATCTAAAGTGATTGTATGAAAAATATACTTTGAAGACAGTTCTCCTGCAGTTGAAACAATCACATCTCCAATTTTAAGTTTTTTGTGTTTTTGAGCATCAATTTGAATTAATTCAGACCCAGCCTCTAGTATACTTCTTGATACACCACTTGACATAGTAATGTCGGTATCATCAGAACTTACAATTACATCTGCAAAAGCTTTAGCAATATCTCTGTAAACTACATTAAATTTAGATCCTCCTATATAATATGTTTTATTGTTTGGCATTGTAACTTTTCAATGTTTTGATAATCTCAGTAATCTCTTTTTCTACTGAATCTTTTCTATGGATTAAAATTGAAGGTGGATTCTCTTCATATTTTGCAGATGCTATTTCAATTTGTTTTAAGTTTTTAGAATGAATTTCGTATAGTGATAATTGATGTCTTAATTCATCTTCATTACCCTCGGTAATTGGAATAATCAAATCATCGATTCTTATATAGCCTTCATTAATATGTAATTTTATCTTTTGTGTAGCTTCTAAACTTTTTGAAGTTATCTCAATTTCTTTGTTTTTATTACTTTTTAAAAGTCTAAGAACTAAAAATAAAATGATCACTATTAATAGAGTAGTAACAATATAAATAATAATAGAATAATCTTTATTTACTCCTCTATTCACAACTAGATTTATATCATTATCAATAGATGTGTCAACATCACTCAATACTTGACTGGAGGAACTACTGAAAATAAATTCACTTCCTAATTCATCTTTTCCGAATGAACCATACATACTTTCTGATATAGATCTCTTCGTTTGTTGATGTAAATCTGATAATGTAAATAATTGATGTTGTTCTTCAGATAAAAAGCTGATAATTGCATTGCAGAAAGGGGAATGTCCATTAGTACCATCAGGAACTCTTTCTAAAGCACCCGATGTGAGATATACTCTTGAAATTTTATTCATTTTATTTTTCAAGAATTTAGCTGTAATTATTTCTTCTTCTACTTTCCCTCTATACTTTTCTTTGTTTCTCAATTGGGAATTAAAACTTCCGCCAAAACAAACGTCCAATATTATCGCGACATGTTGAGCTTTTAATGCATTCAACATTCCATTAAGCTTTCGATATTGAAGGTATGAAGATCTTGTTGGGTCCTTTCTTAATATTTTACTATCGGAAAAAACTAAAAAGCCATCATCAAAATTCTCTTCATCATAATCACCATGCCCCGCTATATAAAGTAAAAAACGATCTCCTTCATTTAATTTGTTTTGATAATTAAGAATTGCTTTTTCAACTTCCTCCGTTTTTGGTGAAAGTAATAATTTGGTTTCAAAATGAAATTTATCAGCTAGAAGTTGATTAATACTTTTCGCATCATTTTCAGCATTATCAAGATCCAGCCAAGTAGGTTTACCTTCCTTATAGTAGTTAGTTCCTATGATTAGTGCATACTGCTTACTCTTTTCTAATTCATCATGTAACATGGTTTTATTTTGACCATGAGATGACAGACTAAAAAGCGTAAATGTTAGGATATAAAATAATATTTTGTTGAATGTTCTAATGATAGTATAGTTTACGTTTTGATTCGCTACTCCTCTGATTTAAGTAACACAAAATAAATATAATGATATTCATTTTATCAATCTAAAAATTAATTTCTGATTAAAATTATCAAGATAATCTCTTCAATTACTATTTTATTGACCTATTTTTTATATTTTATGAACTGATATTACAATTAGAAATGCAATTGAAACAAGAAATTGCATCAATAAATATAATTTTCTCTTTTCTATCCACTACGAACAGCATTATGCTCGAACATTATTTCAGCACTAGAAAAAGAACAGAAGATTTCTGTGCTCCCCTGTCAGTCGAAGATTATACACCTCAAGTTGCTTTACATGCTAGTCCTATGAAATGGCAATTAGGGCACACAACATGGTTTTTTGAGACATTTTTATTAAAAAAATATTTAGAAGAATATCAAGAGTTTCACCCAAAGTTCTCCTTTCTATTCAATAGCTATTATAACAATGTCGGTGATCGTTTAGCCAGAGACAGTCGTGGTATTTTAACGCGACCTTCCGTTGATGAAGTTTATGAATATAGACATTATGTTGATAAACATATTGAATTACTCTTTTCTAGAGATATATCTGATGAAATTAAAAATATCTTCGAAATTGGTATTAATCATGAAGAACAACATCAAGAGTTAATGATTACTGATTTGAAGTTGATGTTTTTTAGACACCCATTAAAAACTACATATCAAGAAAATACCAATAAATTAAGTAGTAAAGTTACAACTTTTAATGAATGGGTAACAATCAAAGAAGGCGTATATGAAATCGGACATCAAGGAGAAGGTTTTGCTTATGATAATGAATTAGGAAGACATAAGGTATACTTACATGATTTTCAAATTTCGAAAGATTATGTAAGTAATGATGATTTTATTGCTTTTCTAGAAGATGGCGGTTACGAAAGATTTGATTTATGGCTTGACGAAGGATGGTCTTGGGTACAAGAAAACAATATAAAAAAGCCGCTGTATTGGGAAAAGAAAGGAGATGATTGGTATCAATTTACTCTTGCAGGCATGAAAAAAGTAGATATAAAAGGAATATTAGGTCATATCAATTTTTATGAAGCTGATGCTTTTGCTAGATGGAAAGGAATGCGTCTTCCTACAGAGTTTGAATGGGAAGCTGCTTCTTCACAACTCAACTGGGGTGAAAGATGGGAATGGACTAATAGTGCCTACCTACCTTACCCAGGATTTAAAACTGCCGACGGTGCTTTAGGAGAATACAATGGTAAATTCATGATTAATCAAATGGTATTAAGAGGCGGTAGTGTTGCTACTTCTCCAAACCATAGTAGAAATACTTATCGAAATTTCTTTCACCCTCATTATCGTTGGCAATACACAGGAATAAGATTAGCCAAATCACTTTAATTTTTGACACAACAACACATTTATAATGATAACCGAAAAAACTTTATTTGCTCAACATGTCGAAAAGGGACTTTCTGCTGAACATAAATTTTTATCATCTATGTATTTTTATGATAAAAAGGGAGAAGCGCTTTTTAGAGAAATCATGAATCTTGAAGAGTATTATCTCACAGATTGTGAAATGGAAATTTTAAGAGTTCAAGGAGGAGAAAT
Organism: Flammeovirga sp. AWQ4_249; assembly: GCF_056161045.1. NCBI lineage: Bacteria > Pseudomonadati > Bacteroidota > Cytophagia > Cytophagales > Flammeovirgaceae > Flammeovirga > Flammeovirga sp. AWQ4_249. Next base: position 1,316 of record NZ_JBSWYJ010000088.1, on the reverse strand, counting down.
CGCTAAAGCAATTGGAAATGAACCTTTAGATATTATTGAACTAGGAGCTGGAGACGGTATTAAAACGAAAGAATTACTAAAGCATTTTAATTTCAACAATATTGTTTATCATCCGATCGACATAAGTGAGCAGGCTATTATCGACATTACAGATAAAATGAAGGAATGGTTGCCTAACTTAAGTACTAAAGGTATTTGTGGGGATTATTTTAAAATGATAGAGGATTTTAAAAGTAACCGTAAAAAAGTAATCCTCTTTCTAGGTTCCAATCTTGGTAATATGACAGATGATTTAGCTAAAGGGTTTCTTGATCAGCTTTATCAAGTAATGAATACTGGTGACAGTATCGTTCTTGGTTTAGATTTAATAAAAGAAAAAAATATCGTTCTCCCTGCCTATAGTGATACTAAAGGTATTACCTCAAAATTTAATCTTAATTTATTGGACAGAATCAATCGTGAATTAGGGGGAAATTTTAATACATCTCAATTTGAACATTTAGCTACTTATAATGAGAAGGAAGGTATCGCTAAAAGTTTTATTAGAAGTAAAATTGATCAAGAGGTATATATAGAAGAAACTGAAAATGCTTATACTTTTCAAAAAGGAGAATTAATCCATACTGAAGTAAGTAGGAAATATGATCTAGATATTATCCGAAATATAGTTGACGATACTACTTTACAATTAAAATATCAATTTACGGATCATCGACATTATTTTACTAATCTCATTTTTACAAAAGCCTAATACTTTATGTAAATTTGTTGTCTTAAAACTTTAGAGAAATGTACAGCAGAGAAGAACATATTAAAATGAGAACCGAGTTTTGGACTCGATTTGGACAAATGATGAAGCCTTTTACAGATAGTGAAGGACAAAAAGTCAATTGGGTCAATTATAAAACAGGTATAAAAAATGTTTTCTTTAAAATGGATGCCAATAAACATGTTTGTAATATTGGGATTTATATAACACACCGAGATCTTGATTTACAAGAAATCTATTATCAACAGTTTGTAGATCTAAAAGATTTCCTTCATTCTGTTTTAGAAGAAGAATGGCAATGGGATTTCAAAGTAAAAGATAGAAACAATAAAACGGTCTCTAGAATTTACATAGAAAAAGAAGGAGTTAATTTATTTAAACAAGATGATCAACCAACTATCTATGAATTTCTCAAGCCTCGAATTTTAAAATTAAATGAGTTTTGGGAAAATGCTAAAGAGCCTTTTAAATTACTTGAAGAATAAAAAAAGAGAGAGTCAAATGAATGACTCTCTCTTTTTTTATGCATCATAAACCACTCCATACT
>NZ_JBSWYJ010000087.1:0-6453 GCF_056161045.1 Flammeovirga sp. AWQ4_249 | reverse complement strand
AAATTAATTACAACTTTGGCTTGTCTATAAAAAGGATGAACGTTGGATTGAGAAGGATATATCTGTAGGTTTTGGGGAAGATGTAGTTCTTTGAATTCCTCTTCTATTTGTGCTTGTGTTGCATTGATGACGAGATCAAATGGATACTGAGGAAGATGAGTTGCAATTTCTATAAATTCATATATTCCTTTGTATCGTTTCAAAGAACAAAGCATTAGTACATTTTTACGTGTTTGCTGTTTTATATATTTATCTCTTTCCGCTAAAAATGATCGATCTAATGCATTATAGATGATGTGTTGTTTTTTCGCTAAAGGTTCTTTATTTGCTAAAAATTTTGATACGTAAACGACTTAAGAAGCAGTCTTATCTAAGATAAAAAATAAAGACTTTTTTAAAATAGCTGGCTTTATTGACGTTTCATGCAAGTGATAAATTACTCTATGCCCGCACAATTTACCCATGATTGCTGCGCCAAAAGGCCACAAAGTATTGACATAAATAATGTCATCCTTTTTTAAAGAAAAGAATACTTTTATGGCTAAAATTAGTTGACTTTTTAAAACTTGAAAAAGTCTTACAAATTTATTTTTCTTGAAGGTATAAGGATAGTTTGTAATCTTACAACCTTTTATTTCTGTCAAAAAACCTTGTTTTCCACCAGATACAAATAGCTGGTTTTTATATCCTTTTTGAAGAAATGTTTCGATAACTTGTCTTAAAACTTTTGGGCTTCCACTAAAATCATTCAGTAGGTGAGTTGATATAATTTTCATGATAGATTTTGGTATATATCTTTTTTATAAAATCACCTTTTGCATGCCAAGTCAAATGTTCCATAAAGTAAGCATAAGCATTTTTTTGTTTCTTTTGAAGCTCTCCTTTTGTATTAAAAAGGTGGTCTAGAGCTTTGGCTAATCCGTCTATGGTATGATCATAATCTGTAAGTGGTACTTTATAACCACAATCTTCATTGATAAATTCTCCAGGTCCTGCATTGTCCAAACAGATTACTGGTAAACTGTAAGACAAGGCTTCAGGAACAACCATACCAGCGCCTTCATGGGAAGGAAATAAAAATGCTGAGGCAATTCTATAATACTTTTTTAATTCTTCTCTTTCTATCCAATTGATAAATCTAATATTAAAACGGTGTTCTTTTTTCACCATTTTTTTAATCATGCATTCTGCATCACCCGATCCAATGATCACTAATTCATATTGTGTACGAGCATACTCTGGCGTCCGGTCCAAAAACTTTTGAAAAGCTTGAATGGTTAAATCAAATCCTTTTAAGGCCGTTATTCTACCGACACTTAATACTATTTTTTCATCTATAGTATTTTCTTTTGGTATATTTTCTTCTGAGGAACACGCATGCATTTGGAAGTTTTTAGTATTGTCCACATTGATTGACAAAACATTACTTACTCTAGAATTCAGCATGATAATCGCTGAAGCCAAATTTCTCGTTTTCTTTAAATTAGGACTAAATTTCCAGAACCATTTTTTTACAGCCCATCGTAAACGATCTGAAAAAAGCTGCTTTTTGGGATATTTTGCGAGATATTGTTTAGGTATTTTATCATGATGACCAATAGGTCCCCACACAAAAGGTTCTTCTAATTTCCATAAAAAACTTGGTGTCCAATCATTACAAAAATTAAGGTTATGAGAAATATCAAAACGGAATTGTTTTCTAATAATAAAACGTACTATTCCTCTTTGCCATAAATAATAATATAGCATTGCTCCTCTCCCTTTCTTTTTCCAGAAGCGCATCCAAGCAGGAAGATCATAATATTGAAATTCTATATTTTCATAGATTTCAGAAGGGTTTTCCTTCATGTACCTCTCAATATTTTTTTCATTATTCTCTCTCGTGATCACTATAACTTCCTGATTTCTTGCTATCTGAATAATCCAATTCCAACCGATTCCATCTTCAGAACCTTTGTAGGGGTTGACAGCATAACAGGTTACTAAAATTCTCATGAAACTTGACCTTAAATATGTTTAATAATCCTAGCGGGAACTCCACCAATTATCACATGATCCGGAAATGATTTTGTCACTACACTCCCCCCTGCGATAACACAATGTTTTCCTATATTTACTCCATCAGTTATTGTTACTTTACTTCCAATCCAACAATCCTGACCTATCTTAATTCCTTTTCTTGAAGTCCCTTGTAATCGTATTAAAGTAGTTGGATCAGTATAATTGTGATTTTCTGGGTGAAAACTAAAATATTGTCCTATGATACAATTATCACCGATTTCTAAGCCTCCTGCACCTTCGAGATATGCATACTCTCCCATTCCTACATTGTTGCCGATCAAAATCCCTTCCCCTGTATCATTTAAGGTTGTGGATACAATCAATCGACTAAACGCTCCTATACTTACATGATCTCCCATTTGCAAACCATGCTCACCTAAACCACTCAAGTGCGTATACTTTCCAACTTTCAATAACTTCCACCATTTTATACCATAGATATTAAAGAAAGTCACGCCTTCACTTCTCAACATCCATTTTGGGTCGCTCAAAAAAAGCAATGTCTTACATCCTCGAATAATCCTAACTATTTGTATAAGTATAAATTGTAATAAACTATAGGTTGATAGATTTGGGTCAAATGTAAAATTAGGGTTTCTCTTCCGAATAATATAGGCTAACAGTTTCTTCAAAACTTAGCTTTTAGGGTTTGTAAAATGATGGATAATGTGGTTTCTATTTGTATATTTTTAGTGGATTTAAAAACTTCTTTTCTCTTATTCGATAATTTATTGAATAGATAGATATAACGATTATTTAATGTTTTGAAGACCAAAATTTTCTATCCATTCTTAAGTTGATTGCATCTTTTTAGGTAGATAGATAGATTTTATCCCATTGTAACCTTTCAACTAAAATTCCCGTTTGAATTTTGAAATGGAAATAATCAAAGCCTAAACTTCTTGTATCATTACCTAATTCCCAATCGTAAACGCCAAGTGTATTACTCCTAAAATAACAATTCCAAGGTGTGAAATCGCCATGATTAAATTGTAGAATTATGTTTTCATCTCTTTCTAAGTCATTGTATATATTTCTTAGTTTTCTAATTATTCCTATTGGTAATGATGGGTCATCTTTAAGATCTAAAATGTTATTTTTTAAAGATTCCAACCAATCCCACTCTTGTATAGTTATAGAATTGTTTTTCGTTTGATAAAGTTCATTTATGAAGTTAAGATGGCTTTTAGTGAAATTTACAGTCCTTGATTCCATGTAAGATATATCCGATAATTGGATTACTTTTTCAGATATACTTTTCGCTTTAGGTATTAAGGTTAATATATTTTAAGCTTTTAAAAATTGAATATTCCGAACTTCATTCTTTAGATTTTCAATAGATAATCCTGTTGATGCTATTTTATAAAAGACCTCGTTTGTGTAAAGAAACATTTTATTATTTGGTCCAATAGTCCCTGTAAAGAGTCCCCAATCATCATGAATATTAAAATTTTGAGGTGTACTATTTAGTGTGATTTTTTTTGTTTTGAAACTGAACTTTTCTACTCCTAAAAGGTAAATCAAGCGTATTACATAGACAAATAACGAAGATTTAAAGTTAGTAGCTGAATAGAATTTTAGAAATATTGGAGAGGAAGTTTTGGCATTCCAAATCCAACGAACGGAATTGTCATTATTCAAAAGATAACAAACTTGTACTTTACAAGGTTTTGTTGTATTGTTTGGGAAGCTATTGACAACATTCTCTACTATCTCATTAATATTATTCATGACTAATCAATTTGTGTCTCTTAATTCTTATTGTTTGAGCCGTTGTTAGATAGCCTTTATGAAAAGAGGAAGAGTAAAAAATGATAAATTGATAAAATAAAATAGCGTAATTACTTTCTCCGAAGATCCCGAATTCGGTCAGTGAATTAATTAATAATGGAACTAATAATGCAAAAAATAATAATCGATATTCGGTCAGTAATTTAGATATAGAATGTAAGGTTGTAATCAATTGAAACAGTACTAATAGAAAACCCATTAAACCTAAATTCATGAGTACTTGTAGGAAAGTATTATGAGTCATTTTTCCTGCATAAGTATTGATTGATTGGAATGTATCATAATAATTGATACGCATAAAACCATATCCTAATAAAGGCTCCTTCGTAAAGCCCTCAGTTATCAATGCTTTCCAAAAAGGTATGCGTCCCGTTAAAGTATACAGCTCTTCAAGATGATGGAAATCACCATTTTTCAAAATCACAAAATAAGTCAACATCGTAATGAGAGAAAGAATCCCAAGAGCAAGTACTATTTTCAAAACAGGATATTTCATTTTAAAAATGAATAAAGAAAGTACTAGAAGTAAACTAACTATTGATGACCTTGAAGAGGTTAACAGTATACAGATGAGTAGTAAAAGTAGAGCAAAACTATTGATTACTACATTTTGTTTTTTTGATAAATCAAAAAACACATGCTACTCCTACCACTGCGAGCATTCCTAGTTCATTTGGGTTCATCACATAACCACCCAGCCTAGAGCATTTTCATCATTTACTGTTAAAAGTTGGTCTATCACATTTTGAAAGTACTATCATAAATGTTAGTTCATGTTTGATTTTAGTAGTAAATGCTTATTTATTAACGGATTATATTAATGTCAACGGTATTGTTTTAATCAGCACTTTAATGGGTATCACATTATTATTAAGTGTAAATTATTTGAGTAATTTTTATAGATGGGTGAAGATTGTAAAGTCTTTAGAAAAAAAAGAAAAATTTGATCATAAAAAAAGGACGGAATATACCCGTCCCTAATCGTCGTTAAGCTTGCAAAGTCGATTTAGTTTATTTTCGTTTTACCTATGATATATCGAATGTATGATTGATTTCTAAAGGGATACGATAAACTTATGATTAGGCTTTAAAACTTCTTTTCCATATTTCATTTGGTGAGAGTCTTTTACACGATCAACAAGTTCCCATGTCCAATTCACACCTGAAACTTTTGATAATTGCTTTGAGATGCCAAAAAATGTAGCACCTCTTCCAACATTGATAGTATAGCTATGTGCTACTACTCTTTTTTCTTTCATCTCTGTTAGTTGAGGAGTCTCATTAGTATCATTAGCTGGGTGAGTTGTTTCCGAAATAGCATTATTTGTAAAACTCATCGAAATCATCATTATCAAGGCTATTACAACATTTTTCATAGTTATTTCTGTTTAAATTTTAATACTCTATATCTCTTTAAAATACTTTTTCTTTATTTGATATTTCAAATTTATGCAATGTTTATTATTTAAACAAATTAAATGATCATTTTTTATTCATTTATTTTTAAGCCTTGTAATACAGTCATTTGAATGATTTAATATGTTTATATTTTTAGACATGCAAGTGATTAGAGTTACGTATACTGCTAACATTGAATAACAATAATGTCTATTATTTAAACATTGCTAATTTAAAATGACTAATATTAAACCACACAAATGAAATGTATTTCACAGATGATTTATTATATTTAAACATGAACTTAAAACAAACAGTCTTAATTTTTCTATCTCTATTATTGATTTCTTGTTCAAAGGAATTGACTTCTATTAAACCGCAAAACGACGATTTCACTATATGGGATTATCCTGAAACAGGTCCTACATTTCCAGGTGGTATGGGTGCATTTTATAAATTGATAGATAGGAATCAAAAATATCCACAAGAAGCAATAGATAAAGAAATTGAAGGAAAAGTCTATGTACAATTTACCGTTGATATTGATGGCACTTTGAAAGATATTAAAGTAGTAAGAGATATTGGTGGAGGTTGTGGTGATGAAAGTATTCGACTGATGAAACTTTCACCAAAATGGAAACCGGCAACTCATCAAGGGACTCCAATACCTCAGAGATTGGTCTTACCTATAAGTTTTAAAATGGGAAATGATTATTAGAATGTTTAATATTCCTCTGTTTGTAGTCCCATGACTGAAGTCATGGGCTAATGGGTGAGTATTTTTTCAATGAAAGAATCTGATTTTGTATATATAATTCCTAATAAAACATAGATGGTTCGTAAGTCAATATTAAGAGTGCGTTTACTTTAAAAAGTATTTTCAATTCAAATTTTAAACGTAATACTTTCATCCCCCATGACTGAAGTCATAGGCTAATGGGTGGGTATTTTTTCAATGAAAGATTCTGATTTTGTATATATAATTCCTAATAAAACATAGATGGTTCGTGAGTCAATATTAAGAGTGCTTCTACTTTAGGACATACTTTCAATTCAAATTTTAAACGTAATACTTTCATCCCCCATGACTGAAGTCATGGGCTAATGGGTGAGTATTTTTTCAATGAAAGATTCTGATTTTGTATATATAATTCCTAATAAGACATAGATGGTTCGTGAGTCACTATAAAGAGTGCCTCTACT
>NZ_JBSWYJ010000086.1:0-7268 GCF_056161045.1 Flammeovirga sp. AWQ4_249 | reverse complement strand
GTCCTCCATTGGAAGACCTCTTTCTGTATAACTAACTACTGTCTATACTACTTTTTATCATTCTATCTACACTATAATAAACGGTGATAGTCGTTACTAAAATATATACAATTCGTCTATAAGCTATCAAAATTTGACTATGTAAATTATTGATAAATAGTGTGTATATAAAAAAAAGAGGTCCTCCAAAGGAAGACCTCTTTCTGTATAACTAACTACTGTCTATACTACTTTTTATCATTCTATCTACACTATAATAAACGGTGATAGTTGTCACTGAAATATATACAATTCGTCTATAAGCTATCAAAATTTGACTATGTAAATTATTGATAAATAGTGATGTATATAAAAAAGAGGTCCTCCATTGGAAGACCTCTTTCTGTATAACTAACTACTGTCTATACTACTTTTTATCATTCTATCTACACATTAATAAACGGTAGTATCAGTTTTAGATTTATACAAAATGCTATTATTCTCTGTCAAAATTCTGTTTTAAAATAAAAAAGCGTTTCTGATCTATATAATAATCAGAAACGCTTCTATGATATCTTAAGAAAATGATTTATTCATTCTCTGTTAATTCGTAATATTCTGAGTTTCTAGCTTCAATTTGTTGAAAAACTTCTCTATTCTCTTCTGCAGTAACGAATTTGTCACTAGTAACATCGAACACATAAAAATCTATTGCTCCTAAAGTTAATAATATAACGGCAATCGAAGCATAACCTTTTGCTGGGGAAAAATATTGTAAAAAGGTTTTATAAATTTTATAAATTATAGCAATGTTCGATATAACTAAGTAAATCAATAAGATAGTATTAAATAAAAAAACCATAATAATATTTAGTGTAATCACGTAAAGTAGTATTCTAATTAACTTTTGTTTACTACTTACGAAAGCTTGCGAATTATGTTATCCTTTTTTTAAGGTTTCTTGTAAGAAAAATATGAAAATTCATTGAAAAAATTGTTCCAAAAAAGTAGAACAATCCATGAAAATCTATCTTTTCTACAATTATACTAAAATAACGGGAAGTTTTACACTTTTAGTATATGAAAAAAGGCCTTTCTTAACAGAAAGACCTTACGTAAGCTTTTTTTTAACAAAATCTAATATGCGATAAGATTTATATTCTTCCAGCCAGAGTCACTAATGAAGTCTTCTCCAGTTTCTAACATATCTTCATCGTCTTTTTTATAATACCAATTGACAACTGCATCACCTTTACCACTCTCTTGATATTCTTGAAGCATCTCTATGATTCTAAAGAAACTTTTAGAAGAGGCAGTATTGAAATACGTCATCTTATAATTTAATGTAATGTTGTGGCTTCCTTCCGCTAAATATTTAGTAACCCATGTAAATAAGGGTTCAAAAAATTCCGCAGTATACTCATGGTAAGATTGTCCTGATATTTCTAATAAACCTTTAGCTGGGTCGAAGTCCACTTGAGGAACGAATTCCTTCTTTTTAATAAATAATTTTTCCACGTGCGCTGTTTAGTTATTTTTTAACAATATAATAATTTCAAATTTTGAAGCATAAAAAATTCCTTATTTTCGATGTTCTTGCTGATATTTTCCTACTAATACCGCCATCAAAATAGCCATATAAAATTGACCTATCATTGCAAAGATCACAGTGAAGGCCTTCGTTTCGTCTGTTACAGGAGTAATGTCTCCAAATCCAACAGTTGTCAAAGTAACAAAACTAAAATAAATTATATCAGAAATTTGCACAATTCTATTGAATGCAGCACCATTATATAATAAATCACATATTTTAAATAAGATAAATGCAATTACTCCAATCTGTATATATCCTGCAATAGCACCTAAAATAGTATTCATATTGACTTTTTGTGCTTCCCAAACACTTCGTAATAGTATGGTTAAGAAAAACCCAAAGTAAACAAGCATTACAGACCAACTAAGTATAATAAACTTCTCAATGTCCAATCCAAGTGATAAACTTTTACCGAAGGCTAAAAAGAAAAATACCCCAAAACTGATCCTTCTATAGAAAGAGTTTCCTCTGATAAAATTAAAAATAGCAATGACTAAAAGTAAAAGAGTACCATCTGAGATATGCTCAGAAAAAGATAAAGATTGAAAAACAAGTGGTCCCCATAATACCAAGATATAGGATATAAGGAGAAAAACGTAACGCCTCCTTTCCAATCGCTCTCTTACGTTTGAACTAAAGGTAACCATTTTGTCTAAATTCTAATACTGCATTCTCTAATTCAGGAAAAAATTGATCATGACACATTTTAAAAAAATCATAATCTGCACTTAGCCAATCAACAGCATCACCTATTGGAGCCAAATGTTTAATCCTTCTTTCCATACCACCAAATACCCTGGTCAATCCATCTAGCGACTGATAAGCATTTAACCAGTCGTACATTTTTAAATAGGGGTACATATTGGTAGCTCGTTCGGGAAGCCAGCTTTCTTGCCAAAATTGATGCTGATAAAAATCTTGAGCAAAATCTTTTAGATTTTGGGGATGTGAAGCGTCCCAATTTTTGGCTAAAAAATGATCGTGATAAATATCTGTTACCACCATAGAAAATCGCCCAGCATTTACTTTTAACTTTTGGGACATTTCTTTAGTGATTTCATGGTTGTCAGTGAAATCATCTATATAACGATGTAGTTTGATGCCCTGCTGTACTTTAAGGGGATATTTTGAGAAATCTCTTCCTTTCACAAAATCACCTATAAAGTTGCCAAACATTTCCTCACGATCTTCTACAGATAAATATAAATGTGCTAAATAATTCAATAGACTTCTATTAATAGCGGTTGGCTAATTTTTTAATTTCATTGGCAATAGCCTTTCTTAATCCAAAGGGAGATAGAACTTCAACTTGATTTCCCCAGCTTAAAATCATCGCACGCAATTCATTATTATCCATTAAACGAAGGCTAATTTCTAAACCATTATCGGTGTCAGAAATGATCTCTTGAGTTTCATGAATAGGCGTATTTTTTATGAAATTTGCGGCAAATTCATTAAACAATAAACGGATATCTTGAGGATTTCCTTTCAGTGTTACACCTAAGCAATTTTTAAAATATTCTTGACGGTTAAAGTCCACTTGGTGAGGCTGTAAAAATACTAACTGAGACTGAAGTTCTATACTTTGAATTCTATCAACGGCTAATGTTCGAATCCCTTGTCTGTTTTCTGCATACCCTGTGACATACCAAAGCCCTTTGTATTCTTTGAGAATATAGGGATGAAAGGTATACGTCTCTTCATACAAAGCATCAAACTTTTTATAATTGATATTAATGACACAGTGATCTTTAGTTGCTGAAATTAATTCTGAAAAGATTGTATTTCCTTTTGTGTACAATGATTTTTCAATTTGAATATAATTTTCAAAACTTTCTTTTTTATCTCCTTTAAACTTTTTTGTTATTTCTAAACCATCCAATACTTTATCGACAGCTGTAGAAAAATTACCCAATACAGGAAGATCTTTGAATTCTTCTAAGAAAGTTTCTACAAAATTAAGTGCTTCTAAATGTTCTCCAGTAAGACTTACACCAAGAAGTTTATACGACGAATCAGTGTAATAATACCCACCATTCTTTTTGCTGTAAGCTAATGGAGCGTCAAATTCATAACGTAAAGCCTGAATATCTTTTTCTATTGTAGATGGAGAATTTACGCCAAATTCCTCACTACATTTATCTAAAATTCTTTGTTTAGAAGGAAATGGATATTGTTTACTTCGAATTAGTTTGTCAATTAGAAGGTATCTTAAAAAGGAAAGCTTACTACTTTTCATGTATATTTTTTAATGCTTTTATGGGTTTACCATCATTAGTAAAATAAAATAATTTTTTTTTATCGTTTAAACAAGCATTTTTGAGTTATAAAATTTGTTCGATAAAAGAAAACTAATTTGACATACAAAGATAGGATGTATTCTCAAAAGTGGGCTGAATTTCGCACTTTAATCAAGAAAGTAACACTGAAAAAGTTATGGAATGCTTTTATAGTCATCGTTACTTTCTATATTTCTAAATGGACTAAAAAACCACTCCATTTAGGAAACCCAATTAGTTTATCCATCGAACCTACTACATCATGTAATCTACGATGCCCTGAATGTCCGAGTGGATTGAGAAGTTTTACAAGACCCACAGGTATGCTATCTGTTCCCTTGTTTGAAAAAATGATCAATGAATTAAAAGACACGTTGCTTTATTTAACTTTTTATTTTCAAGGAGAACCCTTCTTACATCCAAAATTCTTACAAATGGTGAAAGTGGCACATGATGCGGGAATCTTTACTTCTACATCTACAAATGCACATTATTTATCAGATAAAGTAGCGGAACAAACGGTAAAATCCGGCTTGGATAAATTAATAATATCTTTAGATGGAACAACGCAGGAAGTATATCAACAATATAGAGTAGGAGGTAAGATCGATAAAGTTTTGGAAGGAACTGCAAATATTGTGAAATGGAAAAAAGCATTGAAATCAGCAACACCTGAAATAGTTTTCCAATTTTTAGTAGTAAAACCTAATGAGCATCAAATTCAAGAAGCAGAACAACTTGCCAAAGATCTAGAAGTAGATAAAATCGTTTTTAAAACAGCTCAGATATACGAGTATGAAAATGGTTCTCCATTGATCCCAACGATTGATAAATATTCTAGATATAAAGAAAATGAAGATGGTACTTTTTCATTTAAAGGAAGTTTAGAGAGAAGTTGCTGGAGAATGTGGCACTCAGCTGTATTGACATGGGATGGTCAAGTCGCACCATGTTGCTTTGATAAAGATGCACAACATGTGTTGGGAACATTAAAAAATGATTATATTAGTTTCCTTGATGTTTGGAATGCACCAAGCTATACACGTTTTAGAAAACAACTTTTAGAAGGAAGAGAAAATATTGATATCTGTCAGAATTGTACAGAAGGAATAAAAATATTTGAATGATTTTTTTTAAATTTATTCGAAACGAAATATTTTTTGAAAACGATTTTTATGATTCAATTGTAATAAATTGATTCTCTATAGATTGACTGAAGCAAGATAAATAATGACTGAAATGAGTGATCCTACAGTTGAAAGAATTTTATGGTTAGTGGTGATTGCCCTTATGTTTGTAGGGATAATTGTCATCGAGCTGATTCGAAGAAAACAACATAAAGTAAGCAAAAGATCATATCAAGCTCAAAAGGAAAAAATAAATTACCTTGAAGAGAAGATAAAGGAACTAGAGTTGCAAAAAAGTAAGCCGGTAAAGGTAAACAAACCTCTTGTTACGGAAGAAGTGGAAGTTGCTGAGGTTGCTGAATATAAATCCAATCGTTTGAAAGCAGTTTCAAGCAATAACAAGAGTTTAGAAGTTGAGGAAAACGATGACCTTGAAGATTTGACCATTGCATCAACTCATAATATCGGTAAGAAAAAAGAAATCTCTCCAAAGGAATTGGTAGAAGTGGCTTTGGAAGAAGTCAAAGGAACTCTACCTGAAAATGTAAGCATCGTAACCCAGATTGGTGGTGCACCTAAGGTACTTATCAATCAGAACTTATTCACAAAGTCGTTAGGTGCTTTGATTCGATGTTCAGCTAAAACGATTGAAGGAAATGGAAAAATTACCATCTCTCTTTATGCATCTATGGGTGAAGCACAAATCAGTATTTCAGACAATGGCCAAGGTTGGGGATACGAAGGTCAAAACCCTGATGAACTCAAAGCTTTAGAAATGGCGAAAAAGATTTTACATTCTCAAGGTTCCACCTTTGAAATGAATACACAAGAACAAAAAGGAACTGAAATGGTAATAACCATTGGAAAATAAAATGTAGGATATCTTAATATTAGATATCCTTTTTTGTGTGGTGAATATCGTTATGGGTTTAATGGTAAAGAAAACGATACAGATTTAAGCAGTTCTCAGCTGATTCAGGATTATGGCTTTAGGGTGTATAATCCAGTGATTGGGAAGTTTTTGAGTGTGGATCCGTTGACTAAATCTTATCCGATGTTGACGCCTTATCAGTTTGCGAGTAATCGACCTATTGATGGGGTGGATTTGGATGGTAAAGAATGGGATCGTTCTATCACAATAGATAATACTGGTAAAACGCATATACATTTTACTGTCAATATTAAACCGACAGTAAGTGAAGAAATAGGTAAATATTCATCAAGAGTAAATTCTTATCTAAATGCAACTAAAGAACATTTTAGTAATGTAATGAGTGTATATGATCCATTAAAAAATGTCCAATATTCCGGATCTTTAATTTATGATGAGAATGCAACAATTGTACTTCAAGCTTTAGAACCAATAGAAAAAGCAAACAATGATGATTTAGCTGTTCTTGGATATTCTATTTGGAATCCTCTAAAAGAAATTGGTGAGATTGGTGTTCCAGTAGGAGTTACTGTTACAGGTTCTCTAGAAAAGAAATTCTTAAAAGGTAAAACATATTTATTTTCTGAGGTTGATTTTGCAAATAATGCTGTCCATGAGATTTTACACTCTGGGGGTGTTTTACATCCAACTGATAAGAAATCAGCATGGGACGTAAATCTTAATAAAGTATCACCTAATAATTATTGGACAAAGCCATGGACAACACAAGATATTAATAAAAATATTATGTTATATGATTTTCATTATGTAAATGGAGTTGAAGTAAAAGAGAATTTAGATGTTAATGAAATACAGGATAAAGTAACTCCAGGGCAATTGGAAGTAATTGATGGAAATATAAAAAAGGGAAGAGTAAATGGGGAACCACTATTCGATTAAAATGAAAAAAAAAATAAGTTTTTATACATTGATAATACTATGTTATTTATCAACATCAAGTTTAACTTTTCAAAGTACAGATGGTTGCAAAAAAGTATTTGACCTTTGTTCACAAAGGTATGTGTTTATAAAGGCGGACGTACTTCCTAGTTTTAATAACAATTCTTCTATTGGTAATTATCTTATAAAAAAGATTAAGGCTAGTATTGAAGAATACAATGATATAGAATATAGTCTTAAAATAGAATTTATTGTTGAAAAAGACGGTACTATTAATTACGTTCGCTTTAAAGAAAGATGTGATGAAGAGAATTATAGATTTATTGAAAAGCAAGTAATTGGTATTATACAAAAAATGCCAAAATGGGAGGGAGTGTAAACTGAACGCTGTCTCGTTTTTAATTCAGAGTTTAATTTCTTTCTCAGTTCATAATTAAGTTTCTTTTTTCAAGAAGAAC
>NZ_JBSWYJ010000085.1:0-7298 GCF_056161045.1 Flammeovirga sp. AWQ4_249 | reverse complement strand
GAAAGCTCAATGAAGAATTCTATCGGTAAGCCGTATGAGGGAAAACTTCACGTACGGTTTGATGAAGGGGGTTCTGATAGTTTTCTCAAAATGATTACATTTATAATTATTTAAACTGAGAGGGCTATCAGGCTCTACTCTACTAGCTAATTGTATGAAAAAGAAAAGAACATATCAGGAGGAGGCGAATAAATTAGCCGCTGCAATTGATATAGCAATCGAGGCTTTCAAAGTAGAATGTCCTTCTGATTTTGAAAAGAATCATCAAGAACATTTTATCTCCTGTTATGCCGATTGGAAAGAAAGCTGTCTAAACCCTGAGCCACAATTTAGAAACTTAGCTTCTTTGAAATATTCAATCAATCGTGTTTTTACGTATTTCCAGGAAGGGACAGGCAAAACAGTCGAATATTTTTGGAAAAAGATAGATGAAGCGAAACTCGACTACAAGAGAGAAAATAAATTAGAAAAGATTCTAAATAGAGGTAAAATAAGAGGTCGCATTGAATACGAGTATGTTACTGATATGATTGTGGTTGCAGAGCAAGTCGGAATGACCAATAAAGAGGAAACAATTCAACTAAGTGGTATGCTAGGGGATTATGAATTAAGAAATAAAAAATAACTAGCTACAATAATTAGGGCTTAGTTTGGTTTGAAAAGCCAAAAATTAAGCCCTAGTTGAACAATGGCGATGAAGCATTGAAATGCAAACTTGTAGGAGAAAATTAGGATGGATTTTTCGATTATTTAGTAGGTCTTTTTACAGTAAAAATTTTAACTAATTATTTACTTAAAATGTATATCATTCTCTAATAAAGAAACAGACAAGATTAAAAATGCTACGCACATAATACCGATGTTAAAAGAAGTAATTTAGGTTTTGTCGTAATAAAAAATAAGAAAGTATTATAAATCTTCTAGGTAGAATATTAAAAAAAAGTAATACATACCAATGTAAAAATATCGTTTGTTATACATCAAATATTAAAATGAAAGAAATTCAGATAAACGGAAATAACTTCTCGACCATGGATGGTTTTTATGATGAAGTTGAATCGAAGTTAACCAAAGGGTTAGATTGGAAAATTGGTAGAAATTTGGATGCATTTAGCGAAGTTTTGGAAGGTGGGTTCGGAATCCACGATTATGAGGAAACTATTAAATTGGAATGGATAAATAGTTCAAAAAGTCAGCATGATTTAGGATACAAGGCTACGATTAACAATTTGAAATCATTATTAAAAAAATGCCATCCATCGAACCAAGAATCCTTAAAGAAAGAAATTGAATTAGCAGAAATTGAAGAAGGCGAAACGTTGTTTGATGTAATTTTAGCAATCATCAAAAGTAATGAACATATAGAATTTTATAGGGGATAAAACACACTAAGAAAAAGAACAACTGAGAAACCTTATAATAATTATTATATATTTTTAGAACTGAATTAAAAAATAAACTTCCAAACAAAAAATGTCGAATACTATTTTTTTTGAAAAATTAGATGTAGAAAAGAAAGACTTTTTATGGGATTATGACTATGGTTTAGCACTAAAGGAATTAATAAATGGAGACAAATCAATTAAAGTAATAACGGAGGAAAATCATGATGTTGCATATTATTATTTTGATGACGATTGGATTTATTTTTTTGATTTTAACGAAGGTGGGATTATTTCATTAAGATTAAGTTATGTACACGAACATCTAGAGTTATACTATAAACTACTTGAGATTGCGAAAAAATTGGACCTCTGTTTAGTGGGTGAGGAAGTGCTATTTTTCATCCCTGAGTATGGTATTTTGTATGATCCAGAAGATCCTGAAGAATCACTTTCATACGAAATTTTAGTCGATGAAGTTTTTGAGAAATTAAATAACGGTCATACTTCAATTGTTGAAGTTATCAATTCAATTGTTGAGGATAAAAATGCTGAAATTTTAGTCTCAAAACCAATTCAACAACCAATAGACAATTTCAACACAAATCAAACGCCTGCAATGGAAGAAGATGACGTAAACTACACAAAACTTATGGTCATTTTCGGCATTGTCTTATTCATTATCTATTACTTTGTTATATAATTTTCATTAGAAAACGAATTTAAATGACTACTCCAAACAATTCATTATGATACCTAACAGTTTACATTTACTTCAATCCAAAATAATAAAATTACTTTTTTGTATATCTATAATACTTTGTTCATGTGAAGATAAAAAAGATTCAGACTTAGATATAGAACTTTATTCAGATAAAGATTTTGAGATCGAAAATTTAACTTCAATATATTTGACAAATAAACCGATGTTATCCTCAGGCGGATATATTTTCTTTTGGGATAAATGGGGACTACACAATTATAAATTTGAGAATATAAAATTGAATAAAAAAAACACATTCTTTATAGAAAATATTGAGGCAGATAAGTACACAGTTTATATCAATATGACCATAGATGGTAATGATAATAATACGATGAAAATAAATGATCTAGAAGTGAATGAAGGACACAATAGTTTTAAGAGAAAATTGACTTTAGACAAAGCAAGAAGATATATTGAAAGCAGATGAAAATTTATTTCCCAATGCTTGGGATTTTGGAAATTCAGATAAACAGATGAAATCGAATGCTACTAATTATAGTATTGAATATGATGATTTATCTGAAATTGCAATGGGAGCTCCCTTAGGAGGAAAGACTTTTTTGGTTATTCAGAATAATAAAATACTCATCGATAATTGGTGTGCTGGACCACCTATTTGGGATACTAAGGGGGAAAGGGCGGCAATTCCGAAATGGAATAGCAACTTTTGGAATGGGACCTATCAACAACTCCTACTGATTGATATCTTAAAAAGAGAGTTGACTTTATTTAAAAGGAAATTTAAAGTTCTTGAGCTTAGTAGTTTTGATACAAATCTTATCACTGGAATAGATAATCCTAAGTACAAAGCTAAAACTATATGTTTTGATATTGAAAATGAAAAAGTTGAAAAAGTAATAAAAATATAAACAGAATTGGTTACCTAGGATCATCAATAGGATTAATTTGATTGACTCATTATATTTATAGAAAATAAAAAACGTCATACATTGTTTTCAATACTCGACTATTATGAAAGGATTTTTTCTATTGACTCTTATAGCTGTGACTCAAATCTGTTATTCCCAGGATACAGATGATTCTGAATTTTATGTTTCTGAAAATATAAAGAAGGGGGAAGCTACTTCAGTTTACCCGATATCATTGATTAAGTTGATTGCATCACCTGAACAGTATCATGGGAAAAAGGTTCGAATGATCGGTTATATCAATATTGAATTTGAAGGCAATGCAATTTATCTACATAAAGATGATTATGAACATCATATATTCAGTAACGGAATATGGTTAGCTGTAGATGAAAATTTTATAAACAAAATTAGAAAAGAAAACCTCAATAAAAGATACGTCTTTATTGAAGGAACTTTTAATATGAACAAAAGAGGTCATCTCGGTCTTTGGAATGGTCAACTAGAAGAAATTTCAAGAATTTTTGATTCAGAATAATGCATCAATCTTAATTGCTAAATTACATTATTTAAACAAACAAATTTCATCCAATGAACAACTTTAAAAGTACTATTTTTATTTTATTTTTTACGCTTACTATTTCGTTAGTGGGGTGTAAAAAGTCAGTGAAAGAATCTTCCTATTATGATATGCTAGAATTACCTTCAAATGACTCAACTATTACAGAAGGAGGCATCGGTAAAGTACTCAAAGGAAAAGAAACAATTGATTCATTTATAAAAAATAAAAGCCATAAAATCTTTGAATGTGGCTCAGAAGGAATTGAATGGAATTGTTATAAAACAGTGTCTGAGGATGGAATAGTCATCATTGGAGAAAATGTAATGGGAGATAGTATCATTTCTAGATTACATACATCCTCTGAATACTTCTCAACCAAAACAGGGATTAAGATTGGTGATAAATTAATTGATGTTTTAAGGAAAGAGAAAGTGTCTTTCAACCTTGAAGAAGGAATTTTAATCCCTAAATTAATGACTTCAAAAGTTAGTTTTTCACTTGATTCAATTACTGAAAATAAGGTATATGAAGATAATTTTTATTTACACGAACAAATTTATAAAGATAGTTTAGCCTATATAACTTGGTTTACGATTTAATAGTGAGTCATATATTTAGAGTACTAAAAATAATAAACCAAAAACTTTTAAGGATTGATAAAAAATGAAAAACCTAAGCATACTAGGAATTATAATGTTTGTTCTTACATCATTTTCGTCTTATCTCAATGAAATAAGAGGTTTAGGGGACTTCTATCTTGGAATGGAATATGAGGAAGCAAAAGTTTTATTAGATCATTATAAAACAACTTCTAGACCATTATACGAGTTTGGAATTGATACTGAACAGAATTGTATTATTGTAATGAAAGACAACATTGAACTTTATGCGTTATGGTTTAATGAAAGTCATAGGAAAAAATTGAAAGGGATTATTGTACTTGATGAAAGCATTGTCATTGATGAAAGTATACATATAAATATGTCACTTTCGGATTACCTTTTAAAATATCCTGATTCAAAAATAGAGTTAGATATGATTAATGCTGAATATGAATATATTACTAATTCCAAAGGTTATAGTATTGAATTTATGATTAAAAATGAGCAAACTATAGGCAATTATCAAGATATAGATAGTGGTAATCCTACTTCTATTTTTTCAAATAGGGATAGAAAAGTAGATAGAATTTTAATTACAAAATACTGAATTTGACAACGTTTTTTTAATGAAAAAAGAGCAATTATTGAAATAAATACTAAATAGTATAAATTTCAGACTAATGAACTTAAAGTTAATTTTTTAGTAAGGAAACATACCATTTTTTTAAAATAAAAATCAAAGAATGATACAAAAATATAGTAATGAGTGGTTACAAGAAAAACAGGATAATCAAGAGAATATAAAATTTTTGTTTTTCTGGGGTCATACAAAATCACCTCATCAAGAAGTAGGGAATTTCTGTTTTAGTCAATGGTTTGAATGCGATTTTGAAATAGATGGCATTACTTATAAAACCACTGAACATTGGATGATGGCACAAAAAGCCAAATTGTTCAATGATGAAGAAATTTATCATAAAATAATTCAATCTCAAAAACCTGGAGAAGCCAAAGACTTAGGTAGGAAGGTATCAAATTTTGATGAAGAAATATGGCGACAGCATCGTTATGAAATTGTAAAAAAAGGCAACTTTCATAAATTTGGTCAAAATAAAGCTTTTGGAGAATATCTATTAAATACGCAAAAGAGGGTATTGGTAGAAGCAAGTCCAGTAGATATTATTTGGGGCATTGGTTTGACAAAAGACAGTGATCAAGCAAAAAATGTTGACCAATGGAGAGGATTAAATTTACTAGGTTTCGCACTAATGGAAGTGAGAGATTTATTAAATGAAAATGGGTATTTTACTGATTAGAAAAAGTAAACTATAAAAACATGCAAACGAGTATCATTATTAAAAAAAATAATCAGTTTCACCTTAATATAGTATTGGGGATTTTGTTTTTATTAGTTAGTTGTAAAGAGAAAATTGACCAACACGCAACGCTAACTTCAGTTGATGATACTGTTTCTGATCAATTTGAGAAATACAATAAAGATACGTTAGTTGTAGAAGGAAAATCTATTGTATTTTATTCTATATCCCAATCTGAGTATGATGATTATTCAAATGATACAAAGACTGGATTAGACGAGGTGTTATCTGATTTTGACTATTATGCTAATCAAGTAATCGATAATTTTCAATCAAAAAACTACCAATTTTCAAAAACAGCAAATAGGTTTATTAAATTCAAAATGAATGATGGTAGCAGTAAAGTTTTCGATAGGATGGACAAGAAAGAGCATTTTGTAGGTCGAATATATTCAGATGGGAAATATTTAAAAAACCATCAAGGGGTAGCAACTGATGTAGACATTTTAATAGAATTCGAAACCTTTAATTCTTTATAGTATAGATTTACGTTTACTTCTCTAAAATTAAACTAATTTTTATAGTTCACTACATCATATTTAACGCATTATGAAATTCAATCAATTAAAAATACGAGAAGAATTGACACCTATTTTTGATACTAAAATTAATGATCGAACGAAGAATTATATAGCGGGATTACTTGAATCAAATTGTAGTTTTGATGAAATAAAAAGAAGACAGAAGATCATTCAGTCATTGATGAAGAATGACCAATTTCTCAAAAATTATAATTATAATAAAATCTATTTTGAAGCCACTTTTAAACTTACAAAATGTTCAGTACATGATGTTTTTTACCATAGTACCTTTTTATTTAAGGTTACTAAAAAAATAAAAGAAGAAAAAAGTACTACAGTAAATGCTGCCTTTTACTTTTTATGTGAATTAAAAGACCTGCTTATTCAGTTGAAAGATATTGAATTATTGAAAGAATATATGATTCCTATTTTAAAAAAGATAAATCAAATACCACTTTCAGTTCCTATCAAACAAGAGAAAAGTAAAATAAAGTTTGTAGAAAGAGTACTTCAATTAGATGATAGTTTTTGGGAGTCATTATTTACCTTAGAAAGTTTTATTTCTATAGCGAAATCATCAAAAAATAAACAATTTCATCTTCCTAGCTTTGATAAAAATATAAATCTGAATGAATTTTATCATCCTTTATTAGAGAATCCAAAAAAATATAACATTAGGTTTACGAATGGACTTAATATTTTGACAGGGGCAAATATGGGTGGTAAATCTACTTTTTTAAAGGCTTTGTCAATTTGTGTTTTTCTGGGTAATCACGGATTCCCAATACCTGCTCAAAATTCAAGTATTCCTTTTTTTGAATACTATTCGATTAATTTTAATACGACTGATAATTATAAAATAGGATCAAGTCACTATATGAGTGAATTACTTTCAATGAAAGATTTTTTCCTTCATAATTCCAAGAAATTTAATGTTTTTGGTGTTTTTGATGAATTATTCAATACGACTAATCCTGAAGAATCTTATACGTTGATCAAACGAATTTTCTCAACGGTAAACTTATATAAAAATTCTTTTTTACTAATCAGTACACATTTAGATGTTACTGAACTTCAGTCACAAAAAAACATTGGCTTTTTCTATCCTTTAGTAAAAGTAAATAAGGATGTTGGAATAGCTACATTTACTCGGAGAGTAAGTTAAGCCCCTTTAATCAAAACAAGTATTTTTGCATTATGGGAAAAAGACGTACAAGAAA
>NZ_JBSWYJ010000084.1:0-7327 GCF_056161045.1 Flammeovirga sp. AWQ4_249 | reverse complement strand
GCTCATTAATTTTACAAAGAGAAATTTCGAGGGTTGATCAAAACATTTTGAAATCTAAAAAATAGATTTACACAGTTTCTGAGATACTCCCGCTTTTCTATGTACATTTTAGTATTATAACTAAACATACCTCCTCCTATTAACATTAATAACCACGAAAATTTCCTCGATTTCAACATCTGATCCATTGGTTTTATTGCATTAAAAAGTTAAAATTCATTTTTAGTATCTACTAAAAGTTGGCGACTAACCTTTAAAATAAAACCAAATATTGGAGAAAATACTATCATCATAATCTTCCTTTTCAACTTGATTTAATTTTCGTTTTAAGGATTCGGGTAATTCTTTCCAACCTCCAAATGGAGCTCTTAAAGTATCAAAATCAACGAAAAGATAAAAAGGTGCTACCTTATTTAGTTTTGAATAATCTTTTTTTGAATCTAAAAGCAGGCATTTATAATATAACTCAAAATAATCAGGGTGAGTTGTTGAATACTTTACAATATATTTAGCTTCATTCCTCTTAGCAAAATATGCAAATTTATTTGTTCCAGACCCTTCATGTACAAACCTTTCACTTCTAAAAAAAATTTGCAAACTAGGTCCACTTTTTGTCTTATTTATTTGCCCTAATTTTGTCGTTAAGGTATAACGAACTTCACCATAATTAAGATAATAGTAGATTATACCAGATCGGATTGCTAATATTGTGCAGATAATTCCAAAAATTAGCATTGATCTGTCCTTCTTTTTTTTAAGTTTATTCATTATCTAGAATGTTTGCATAGATATAATTATATAAAGATATGTTCTAAACTTCAATCAGTAAAAATCTTAATATAGAATAATACATAGTTTGTATCCTTCTTGGTTACTTTTCCATTCCTTTACACTCTATTATTTACCATAATTCTCATCTAATTGAAGATCATCAGGGAAGCTTTCATTAGATCAAAATGTTGCTATAACTTTATTGATAAAGTACATTTGAATAAGTTTATCATACCATTATTCGTGTCATAAATATATAAACAAAACATTCACAGAAAAAGAGGCTGCTTCATAAAGTAATTATGAGGCAGCCTCTATCCTATTATTATTAATTCCGATTATTATACCCTTTCAAAACTTATTTCAAGACTACTTTATGTTTGGTTACCGCATTCTTTGTTGCAATATGCACAATGACAATACCCTGATTTAGATTTAACTCCTTCAGGTTAAGTTTGTATTTCAGATCCTTTATTGATGTAGAAAAGATTTGTTGTCCTATGCTGTTGAATAAAGTAATTTGACATGTTTCAATTGTTTTGAAATCAATATTTAATATATTACTTGTTGGGTTAGGATATAACCTCACAAGATTTTTTGCTGATTGGAAATCATCCTCTATTCCTACAGGTAATTCCACAATTGGTTGGACTTCACGTGTTAACTCAATAAGATGGAATTTACAGTTTACATTCCCTGTATTTCTCAGAATAAGATCCGCTCCTTTTAAACCACCATTATTAAGTTGAGCATCTGAAATGGTAATTTCTGTTGTTACCCAATCTTGTGAAGAGTCATTGACGAATGATTTTGATTTCATGGTACCATCTAGTGCATGATATTGTAATTCCCATGAACCACCCTCTTTTGCATAATGAATTATTTTCACTTTAAGGTTTCCATCTTCAGCCCTATTATTGTAGACAAAATACTTATCATCAACATCAAAATACAAGGCATTTTTCCCTTTGGCAACATCAAAACCTCTGCAAAATCTTCCATAAGGTTGCGTATCACTTATGCCAACTCTCCAATAACCGGCTGATGTATTATTGGGATCAATTTGAGTAATGAATCTTTGATGATTTCCTGGTATCACATCATATAAACAATCATTATTACCTTTCGCATTTTGCAAGTATTTGATTGCATTATAATTAATAGCAGCATCCATGTCATCATTATTTGCTCCATAGGCTTGATACTCTGAAAGAATTCTTTCTGCTCTTGCTACATCATTTTATTTCCTTTTTCATTTCCTTCTAGAGGAACTCTGACCACCCCATTTTGTTCAGCGATCACCTTTGGGACAGCTTTGTCTCCCAATTTTTCTTCATCATAAATCCATTCAGGGCAATGAAATCCTGTCCATAAAACGAAATACAAATAGTAATCATGTTCAGCCGCAAAAGTAAGTTGTTCTTCAATTTGTGAAAAATCATATTCCTCTTGTTCTGGTTCAAAATTCTTCCAGTGATAACGTGAGGCTCTACCTGTAAATGCATGTTCTACCCCTTCAAATTCAGGCAGAGCATTTGTAGGTGACTTATACCACATTCCCGCCCAGTCAGGTCTTTCAGAGAAATATGCCTGTTGTGCTATGCTTTGTAAAGGGAAAAATGTTACAATTAATATTGTTAGAAATTTACTTAAGTTCAAAGTAGAATTACTGTAAAAATTCATCATAAATAATATTCATTCATTTATCATTTCAATTGGTTATTAATAAGCCTAATGTTTGAAAAGTAAAATCTCCAAGCCTCTTATGGCTTCTCTTTTTTTACATGAATCAAATGTTTTATCCATAACCTTTTGTTAATATAAAATCATATTATTTATGTTTAGGTCTACTTTTATTTCAAATTTTTGTCACACTAAATATATTGAAGGATGATTTTTTCAAAATCTAAAAAATAAGCATCTTAATGAGTAATTTTAGGTCAGTATTAATTATAAAGCACTGATTACATGTACTTTGTTAATTGGTCATTTTATATACCTTATTGAGAGATCCTAGCAAAGAAAAAGGCGATATTTGATTTATCTCTTAATTAAAAAAAGTAAAATGGTATGTTCATCACATCAAAATTGACTTCTTACTTAGGAGAAAAAGTTTGAGAATAGATAATTACTTTGGTTATTTTTAATCTATTAATTTAAAGTTCAAATTATAATTTCGAATAATAGTATCTGATGCAGACAAATAAATATCATTCTCAAAGTCACTATTTTCATCATCTAAATAACTCTCTATCTCTATACTTTGAAATTTATCATCTTTCAAAATAGTATACATAATTATATCACCACCAGGATAAATTTCATTTTTTGATAAAAGAAAAAATTCCTCATGATCATACATTCCAAGATAACTATGTAGACCATTGTATTCCTTTTCAAAGTAAATTAATACCCTATTTGATGCATAATCTTTCTTTAATATTTTGGTGATATAATCATCATTTTGATGACCAATTATTATTTTATATTTCTCTATATCAACCTTTTCAAAACTATTTAGATTGATATTTTTAACTGAAAAAACTTTCTCATTGTATGTAAAAGACATTAACATGACAATGAATAAAAATGTAATTTTCTTCATTTTAATCCTTGTTTTCTAAGATGACTTTTAGAAAGTATTTATCGAAAGTTGAGAAGAAATTATGGTAAAATCCCCCCCAAATAATACTACTCGTTCTCCAAAATTCTGATCATTTCCACTGTATAATATGTTGACTTTCCGACACTTCCTTTTAATTCAGAAGTGATTGGTTGATTATCTTCACTTACAAAAAAAATGTTGTATAATAAACAAAAAGTGACTATACCTAGTACGCATCCTTTTTTAAGGTTTCCTTTATAAATTTCTAATTATATAAAATAAATGATATTTTGGAATCTAGATTAAATATATTCAATAGTGTTTTTAAAAGCAAAAACCCAAACACATTAAAGTTGTATTATTGTAATACAATTTTATATTACAAATCTCGAATATCTATATTCACTTTAGGCCAATTATTTTGATACATCCAACAAGATCAAAACCATATAATTAAAGGTTATTTAATTTTATTATTCTAATAAATTCTAGTATTTAAATTACAGTTTTTCAAAGGTGACTTTTTATGTTTAAATTGTGCCATGAAAAACGAAAAAAAGACATTTATTCAAAAGGATAATCCTAGGCATCTTAAAAAGATGGAGCTGCAGAGACTCAAAAAGAAGTTGAAGTTAGATCTTCAGTATAATCCAGATGATAGAAAGCTGAAAAAGGAGTACGAAAGAGTCTGTAATCTACTTAAACCTAGAGTAAATACTAAAAATAAAAAGCGCCCTTAATTACAATATTAAGGTTAAATATATTTCATGGGAGTTTAAACAGTTTGTAATAGACTCCCATTTTTCATTTAGAAAGTATTTAATGCCCAATACATCTACAAATGGATGGAAAATGAGAATTTATGATAATGGATTTCGTTTACGATATCTAAGATAAAAATAGAAGGTTATCCAAAGTAAAAACGGTTCTACATAAATAATCCACGTAGCTTGAGAACCATCAGCAAAACCGTTCCCCCAAGGGATAATAATAAAAATATAGAAAATATCTTTTACTATTGGCAACTGCATAACGCCTCCAATTATTACTATTAGTAGTAGTATTAATGTTATTATTAATGATTTAAAAAGGTCGTTCATTATATTTTTTCTAAATTTCTTCTGGCTGATTCAAGTAATCATTATTTATAATTACCATATAACCCTATCAGTGTACTCCTTATGGATATAGTTTCTGAAAACTTTAATTTTTTTGAATTGTAAATTAGAAATAGAGACTTCCCAAATAGCTGCATCATCACTCCATGGATCTGTTAATACTTCTACGGTGTTAGCATTCTTAAATCTCATAGAATGTATCCATTTCACATTTTCTGAAGCTATTGTAATCACTTCTTGAGCATTCCTAAAAAAGTAACTTCTCTCCTGCAATTAATGCCCAATTGTTATTTTCATAAATAATTCCACATGTAGGTTCACCATAAAATTGTTCACTCATCAGTTCTTCACCGTTCTCTTTATTCATAAAAGCCCAACAATTCCTCAGGTTCTGGATATTTGCTTTGATAAGAGGTTTTACCCTTTTCACTGAGACCTTCATACCAAATACTCCATTCCAACATATAATCTTCTCCATATCCCATACTCCACCCCATTGAAAATCGATCTAATTCAGGGTATTTTAACCATAGTGGTTCTTTCATTTCCTTTAATTCTTCGTATGGACCATCTTTTGCTAAATCTGTACGGATTTCCATAAGAATTTCACCAAGGATATTACCTCCAGCATCTGTTGTATTATCAATCAATATTGAATTTTCTGTAGAAAGGAGAAATTGTTTTACTTCTGCATTCTGATTTACTTTCGCTTTCACTGCTTTTCTTAGTGTCTCATCTTTCAAAAGATCCCAATTTGATTTGACACTTTTGGTATTATCATTTCCTATAAGAACTGCTTCCAATGGAGTTGAAGCTGCTTGTATTGCTAAAATAGCATCGACATTCACAAATTTTTCAGCCTGAAAATAATGCTCTACAGTAGGCCAATACATTCCATCTAAAAAAAATGGATGATCTGAGAAATTCCCTAATATATGCTCTGAATTAGTGAAATATATAGTGTTATTCTTCTTTTTCAATTCTTTTTATATTTTCAATATTTGCTTTTTCAATACTCGTTAGGCACTGATTGACATTCAAATAACTTGTACGATACCATTCTTGCTGATGGAAGTACTGTTCCATCTGTCCACCTTCTTTAAATTTATAACCATATCTTGCAAAAATTTCATTTCTCATGATTTGAAGATGTATTTTATCAAATGTTCTTAATTGGTCATCATTTATGATATCAAATTTTGTAAAACTATATTGACCTGCATAGAAATTTGCTAAAGGTTTATTACTTTTTTTCCCTAGTTCATATTTGCCATCATATATATCAATTGGTGGCTTTTGTAATTTAAGACATTTAACCCCTTTATATAAAATAAATTCACCATTTGATTGATCAGAATAAAGCTTATTCCCTTTGATTGTAACATTTGTATAGTTTTCAATATTTCGTTTCCATCCTACAAATTGATTGTCTTTATAAATTTCATCTCCTAGATTACTTATTTGCAAGTCAATACGACCTTCAGCGATGGCAAGTGTTACTTTAGATTCCATTTCGGATAACCCAAAAAAATAAACACCTTCATATTGCTGTGGATCTGTCTCTATCCACGGTTTTATGAGTGACTCATTTTCTACTTCTGCATTTTCAAAAATCTGGGCAAACACATTTGTTGCAAATAAAATAAAAAAGATAAATAAAGAGTATTTCATAATTAATTATTTATAAGTAATAAATATACTATACTAACTTCTTAATTGTAGAAAGAACATTTTGCAAATTGATATCTTCAATAAGGTAATCAATCGTATTCTTTTCTACACAACCGAACGGTTTACTTCTAGCACTCCCTCTTTGATCAAAGAAGATCACTCTATATTTTTCAAAATCAAAAAAACGCTTATCAGATTCGGTATACCCTGCCCCAGGTCCACCATGAACGAATAGCAAAGGAATTCCCTCTTTGTTTCCGCTTATTTCATATGAAATTGTATGTATCTCGTCTGCTTGTAAGTTTAAAAGTTGGTCCATTGTATAGTTATTTCAATAAGTTAGCTGACACCTTAAATTTCAATAATTGTGCCTTAAACTAATTGGAATAAATCCAGTAGTGGAAGTGTGTAAATGTTTATTTCTTGTTACTTAGGATAATGAGAAGAAGGGTTTGTGTAAGTATCAAGACATTTTACGATTAGTAAAGAAGGGTTATTCTTCTAGGGAGATTCAGAAGATTTGTTAGTGGTTATTTTTGAAAAGAATGGAAAAAGCTTATTCTACTTTAACTTTCTTATCATTATATTATCCATGGTTTGCTAGACGCTAAAAAGAGTGTCTCTACGGGAGGTAGCTTTTTATCTTGGAACTCAATTTATTATACCATAGATAAAATACCCTATTTTATGTATTCATATTTAATTTTTTTGAATTATTCTTTTTGAGAGTGGGCGTATGCAATACGCCCCTACACACACTGATCTATTATTTTGGTTGTTTATTCTGAATGAAGATCTACTTATTAAAATTTGAAATTCTAAATTCCTATTAATGGTATTTTGATGGGGTGCAAAATTCGTACGGGCGTATTGCATACGCCCTCTATTAAATCAATACTAACAAAACAATTTATCTTTGAACTCAATTTATTATACCATAGATAAAATACCCTATTTTATGAATTCATATTGAATTTTTTTGAATTGTTCTTTTTGAGAGTGGGCGTATGCAATACGCCCCTACACACACTGACCTATTATTTTGGTTGTTTATTCTGAATGAAGATCTAGTTATTAAAATTTGAAATTCTAAATTCCTATTAATGGTATTTTGATGGGGTGCAAAATTCGTACGGGCGTATTGCATACGCCCTCTATTAAA
>NZ_JBSWYJ010000083.1:0-8080 GCF_056161045.1 Flammeovirga sp. AWQ4_249 | reverse complement strand
TCCCATTCCGAACAGAGCAGTTAAGCCCTACAGTGCTGATGGTACTGGGTTAACCCCCGGGAGAGTAAGTCGGCGCCACATTCATTAAATAAATAAGGTTAGTTAACACAAGATGTTGACTAACCTTTTTTTGTGTCTGTACTTTTTATTGAAAATAGAATATTGATAATAAAAAATAAATCTCACTGTTCTGTGTGTTAAGCCGATAGACGTTACTCAGAACTTACTCATTATCGAAGTTTGTAACTTCAAACGATAAAAAAAATAGAATAATGGTAATGAGGTATAAGCCAGTAAATGGCGCAAGTCTTAAGCCGTAGGCGTGACTTGTGTCTTACAATTGGCAGAAGTCTCCTGACTTCTAGAAAAAAAACTCTTTTTAAGAGTGTAGTTGTAAAGTTGAATCAATATTGCTCTAAACATACTTTCTTCTTCATTTTGTCTTGAAACAAAACGAAGCAAAAATTCAAGACTATGAAGCATAAAGCTAAATTTGTTTCCATTCCACTAAAATCTTCAAAACTCGCTTTGCTCAAACAAGTGAAGATTTTTACGCTTCATTCCATCAAATTCTACACGCTTTTTTCTTCAATGTCGTAGTAATGTAAACTTCAAGGGTATTCTTTTATTTTTTAGTTACCTCCACTGTTCTGTGTGTTACACTAGTTAATGGCACAAGTCTTAAGCCGTAGGCGTGACTTGTGTCTTACAATTGGCAGAAGTCTCCTGACTTCTAGAAAAAAACTCTTTTTAAGAGTGTAGTTGTAAAGTTGAATCAATATTGCTCTAAACATATTTTCTTCTTCATTTTGTCTTGAAATAAAACGAAGCAAAAATTCAAGACTATGAAGCCAAAAGCTAAATTTGTTTCCATTCCACTAAAATCTTCAAAACTCGCTTTGCTCAAACAAGTGAAGATTTTTACGCTTCATTCCATCAAATTCTACACGCTTTTTTCTTCAATGTCGATAATATGTAGATTTAGAGGGTATCTTTTCAATAATTCAAATGAAAATCTTTAATTGTGAATAACTTATTTGAAATTTAATTTAAAAATGGAATGTTATTTACATTGGTCATTGTTATTTAATTTTTAATGTTGATTTCTTATACTTTAATCTATATCAATGTAACTTTGTTTAATATTAAACGTAATTATTAGAATACTATAATAAATAACCAACATTTTAAAAATTGATATGATGTTACAACGTAAATATTACTTATTAATTCTTTTTACAATTCTAAGTTATACAGGAGTGAATGCCCAAGATCTAAAAAGTTGGAATGAGCCAATGAGAAGCGATTTGATCAATATGATTAAGAATGCTCCAAAGGAAGGTAGAATCGCTTCTTTCGATATGGATGGAACTATGATTTCTGAGACTCCAACATACGATATTGCTGTATTTACTATGAAATATTCTGATAAAGAAATTAAATCGAAAGACGATCTTATTAATGCTTTATTAGCTCTAGCAAAAGATGAAAAAAGCTACCATAAAAATGTAGATGAATTCTTTAAAACACATAAAGTAAGAGTTTATCAACCTATGCTTGAGTTAGTAGAATACCTTAAGAAAAATGACTTTAAAGTAATTCTATGTACTGCCTCAGAACAATATTTTGGGAAAATTGCAATGAAAAATGCTTTTCCAATCTTTGATGATGTAATTGGTACTGATTTTAAAGTGAGAGTGAATGAAAATGAAGGAAAAGTAGTTAATCTAAAAGAGAAAGGATATCCTCCAATGTTTGCTTTTGGAAATTCAGATGGTGACTATGAAATGCTCGAATTTGCTTCTCAACAAGGTTTCTTAGTAATTCATGACGATAAAAAATCAAAAGAATATGATAAACCAGAAATGTACTTGAAAGAATGTAAAGAAAAAGGTTTTAAGACCATAAATATTAGTGATTGGAAAACAATCTTTGAATAAAGAAAAATCCAGTTATCAATTACTTCGATAACTGGATTTTTTTATGCTTCTACTTTAGAAGCAGTGATACCTAATAATAGTGAGATAATGGGAATGATAACACCAACTATTACAAAAGCTGGCGCTACATGCATAAATAATTTATGAAAATCATAATCTAAATGTGTAAAACCTGCTTTATTGAAATAATAAAATGCATAACTAATAATACCCATTAGGCCTAAGGGTATATTTAAAAGCATTGAAGATTTTAATATACTACCGCTAATTCCTGAGATTATACTTCCTTTTTCTCCTTTATTTTTTAAGCTTGCTCCAAAATTAATTATTGAGAATACAATAACTAATAGGATTGCAATATCCAATACCATGTTCATCGTGTTTGAGTGTTAATTCTATAATCAATCGTCATCAATGTGTAACGTGTGTAATCATTCATGGTTTACGTATATCTTATAAATAACTGTTTCTATAGTCTATTTTTAGCTTTAAATAACCAATTTTTAATATTTTAATTATTTTCAAATGTGATTTCTTCTTCTTTCTGATCCCTCACATTTATTCTATTTTTTTACTACATCAATACAACATTTTGAAATTAATATATTGATTATTAGCACTATGCATTTTTATGGTATTTGTGCTGATTTCATTAAATGAATTAATTATAGTTTATTACAATGTGAATACTAACAACTAAAATTCATTGAAATGAAACATTTACTAACGTATACAACAATCTTTCTTGTACTTGTCGGGTGTCAATCTAAAACTAAAATCAATGATGCCAACCTTTTACTATTTAATCAAGAAGGATATTATCCTTCAGCCAAAAAAATTGTGACTGTTAAGACAGATAAATCTTTGTCCTATTCCATCTCAAATGAAAAGGGTGAAGTAATTTTATCTGATAATGTAAGTGATATTCACCAATGGCCATTTTCAAATGAATCCTATGGAACTGTTGATCTTACTTTTTTAACAGAAGAAGGAGATTATAAGTTAGAACTTTCTGATCAGTATGAAACAAATCTAACAGTAGGTAAAGATGTTGGTAATAAAGCATTAATGTCTAGTGTTGAAGCTTTTTACCTTATGCGTTGTTCTACACCAATAGAGGAAAAATATGCAGGTAAATTTGCCCGTCCAGGAGGTCATTTTGATGATCAGATTAAAATCCATGCTTCTGCTCAAGAAAATGAAGGTGATAAAGATAAAATCTTAGAAAGTACTAAGGGTTGGTATGATGCAGGTGATTATAATAAATATATAGTCAATTCTGGGATTTCTACTTATTCATTACTCCTTGCCTATGATCATTATGCTGATATGTTGAATTCAATGGAATTTAAAATACCTCATGAAAATAAAATGCTGCCTTTGTTTTTAGAGAATATAAAATGGAATCTAGATTGGATGGTAACGATGCAAGATCGAGAAGATGGTGGCGTTTATCATAAATTGACCAATGCAAACTTTGATGGTATTGTAATGCCACACAAAGGACAAGACACTCCTCGTTATGTTGTGCAGAAATCGACAGCAGCAACATTAGATTTTGCTGCTGTCATGGCATACGCTTCTCGTATTTATCGTCAATACGATGAACAGTTAGGTGATCAATACCTAAATGCAGCAATCAAAGCTTTTCAATGGGCTGAAAAAAATCCAGCTATTTTATATGATCAAAATAAGCTGAATCAAAAATATAAACCAACGATTAATACAGGTACTTATGATGATGGGTATTTAGTCGATGAATTAAACTGGGCTGCAACTGAATTATATCTTTCAACAAAGGAAGATGATTATTACCGTAAAGTTGAGTTGGATAAAGTAGATTACAATCTAATTCAAAGTTGGAACAGTGTAGGTTATCTTCCTTTATTTTCTTTAGCAAATAATAGAAATATATTATCTGATTTAGGTAAACTAGATAATGAGAAAATAAAAAATATATTACTAAACAAAGCGGATAAGTTGGTTGAGCAATATAAAAAATCTGCAACAAGAGTGAGTATGGGACATCATGAAGCTGATTTCGTTTGGGGTTCAAACAGTACAGCATCAAATCATGCTATGATACTTTTGAATGCTTATCGTTTAACGCATAATGAAGATTATATCGATGCTTCAATAGGTATATATGATTATTTATTGGGAAGAAATCCATTAGGATTATCTTATTTAACAGGAACAGGTATTAATAGAGTAATGCACCCTCATCATAGAATTTCAGAAGCTGATAGTGTTTTAGATCCTGTTCCAGGTCTACTTATTGGAGGTCCTCAAAATTCTAACAATGAAGATTGTAATTATGCAAGTGAGTATCCTGCTTTAAAATATAGCGACACTTGGTGTAGTTATTCTACCAATGAAATAGCTATTAATTGGAATGCAGCTTTTGTTTATATGATGTCTGGAATTAATAATCATTACGCTTATGATTATGAACCAATTGTCAAAAAATAAAATAGATGAACATAAAGAAAGACTAAGGAGTAATCTTCTTAGTTTTTTTTTGTTTTAATTGACCAATTACCATACGATCTTTACCTTGGAAATCTTTAATAATTGAGGTGTTTTCAAATCCCCTTTCTAACAATAAGGCTTCTGTTTCTTTTCCAAACTGTTCATTGATTTCAAAATAAAGCATTCCATTTATTTTTAATTTCTCTTGAGCAATATCTGCAATTCTCCTATAAAAAATGAGTGGATCATGATCAGAAACATATAAGGCTAATTCTGGCTCAAATTTTACTACATTTTGATCCATAATCTTTTTCTCAGCCTCTGTAACATAAGGTGGATTACTGACAATTATATCAATATCATTATATTCATCAATGGTATCAGTAAGAATATTCTTTAGAAGAAAAGTCGTTGATGCATGGAGCTGCTCCGCATTTTCTTTTGCTTTTTCTAGTGCATTTTTATTGATGTCAATTCCAATAGTTTTCAAATTACTTTCCAGCGATAAAGTAATTGGAATACATCCTGATCCAGTTCCAATATCTATTAATAAACCTTCTTTATGCTTTTGAAGTATATTCCAAACAAGTTCTTCAGTCTCAGATCTTGGAATTAATGTGTCGCTATTCAACTTAAATTTTCTTCCATAAAAATCACCTTCACCTAAGATATACTGGATGGGTTCATGTTGTAATAAGCGTTTTACATCTTCATTATATGAGGTTGTTGATAAATCAATATCATCTTGAGCTAGCAATATCTGAACTTTATCTAAATGCAATCGTTCTTCCATCCAAATAGAGGCAATACTTTGTGCTTCATTGATTTCATAGATTTCGGTTAATACCTTACTTAATTGTTGATGTAATTCTCTTGCTTTCATTCTCCCTTTTTTATTGGACTGCTAAATTATTCATTCCTTTTCATTTTTTCTTTAAAGTCTTCTTAAATCATTTTAAATCCTACGATAATCCTACTCCTTTCCCTTAAAATGACTTGTTTTTTGCTAAAAAAATATCATATTTGAAACAATGTTTCATTTTAAGGAAACAATCATAAATCTGTCATATTATAACAAACTGAAATTATTAACTAGAACGATGATAAAGACTAGAAAAAATGCTGCTCCATCCAAAGAAAACATGGTTGAAATGAGTATTCAATATATCCTAGATGGTGGTGAATGGTCATTAAGGAAATTAGCTGCACATTGTGGTACGACTACAAAGGTATTCTATACAAGATTTGATGGTGAATATGGTCTAGTGGATGAAATTGTCAAATTTATTGGAGAGAAAAAGGAAAAAAGCTATAGGGATTTAGAACAAACAATTGCTGCTTTTTATCGTTTTGAAATTGACTTCTATTATGAATATAGAATACTTGTTCAGTTTTTAGAATCAAAAGGTAGAGGAGCCAATCCATTTATGCTTTATCTTCGTGAGGCCTATATGAATTTATTTGATGGTGATGTCAATAAGATGATTTTTGCAGGTACAGTGATGCTTGGTGCACAATCTATGCTTGCCAAGGATATCGAAGTAGAGCACGAGGTGATTATACAATATTTAACTAAAGGTTTAGAATAAGCTTTATCACAAAGCTTTTTAGCATAAAAAAGAAAAAGGTCGTGCTCAGAGAGCAGGACCTTTAACAACTTAGCTAAAAACTAAAACCAATTAAAAATGAGTTCTTTATAAATATCCTCTTGACGTATCAAGAGTACTTTATGTCTTTTAATTTGTACTTATCTAACTGATTAGAAGCATAATTCGTTCCATCAGTGGAGAAAGATTAAAACGTATTAACCTCTTCTTGGAAATGTACATTACAAATGTCAGTAAAATCCTATAATTATGCAATGTATTTAGTATAAAAAGTAATTTGTTATGTAACATTTTGATGATAAAAGTTAAAAATTAGCAATTTTAACCCTAATCACAGCTTTAAATCGTGTACTTTACTCTGTTAATTTTTTAATCAAATTATTTCACAAAAGCAATTTCATTAATATTTGTTGTGAATTTATGTGATTTATTTTCTTGTTTCATATCGAAAGGTTGACGTGCTTCTATACGTTGTGATGCAAAGACTAATGTATTTTTCCCAAACCGTTTATTGATGTTATCCAATGTATCAAGAAGTTGATGTTTTCGGCAAACTTCTTGTTTTGTTTGTACAATGTTAAGAGATTGCTGAGATGATGTGTTGGGTGTTATACGAGTGAGATGAACCCCTGCTTTTTTGTAATTATGTTTTTCCTTGAAAACTTTTTTTAGTATTACTAGCATCGCTCTTATTAGAATGGTAGTATCATCTGTTGCAATTTCTAATTTTATTTTTTCACTGGCATAATAATGATTTTGTTCTCTATGTTTATCTGTCATTACAAATACAGATATATGTTGAGTAAAACTATGTTGACGTCTTAATGTTTCAGCAACAGAAGCAACAAAGCCACACATGATTTCTTTGAGGTGAGTCCAGGTATTAACAGGTTTAGAAAAAGTACGTGCAGTACCTATACCTTGTTTGGGAGCTGGACGTTCTTTAAAAGTATGACATCTTACACCTTGTAATTCTTTGTAAATACGCCAAACAGGAGCATGCCATTTTTTTTTGATGTAAGCTTCAGGAAGATCCATAAAACTACCAATGGTGAATACATTATGTTCTTGTAATGATTTACAATGTTGTCTACCAATTCCCCATAATTCATCTATAGGCCAATGTGCAATGTATTTTTTATCTTTTTCATAAGCAGATAATTCACATACTCCAGGAAAATTAGGATCTTTTTTCGCTAGATGATTGGCAAGTTTGGCCAATGTTTTTGTACTGCCGATACCTACTGCAACGGGTACTCCAGTTCTATTTTTTATAGTGCGCTTAATCAGAGTGCCAATTCCTGTTGTTTCTTCCGTATTGGATAAATCTAGAAAAGCTTCATCAATTGAATACACTTCTATTGCAGATCCATATTGTCTAATTAGTGCCATGATACGTTGAGATAAGCTAGAGTATAATGCATAATTTGACGAAAAAACGGCTACTTCTTTCTTTTGCATCACAGACTTCATTTTAAAGAAGGGGGTTCCCATTTTAAATCCCAATTTCTTCGCTTCTTTATTTCCAGCTACCACACATCCGTCATTATTAGATAAAACCACAACAGGTTTTCCTTCCAAATCGGGTCTAAATACTGTCTCACATGATGCATAAAAACTATTACAGTCAATGAGGGCATATTTATTTTGTCTTCTTCCAAGTAAATCTTTTGTCATATTCCTACTTCATTAAGCATATGTATGGCCTCTCTAAAAAGAAACCATGATTCTAAACTGATATTGATGTTAGTCATGTGCTTAATTATATAAATCGTTAAGCACTCGTTGTTAAGGAATATAACGCAAATATAATATAAATGTTTATTATATAAACATAAAATGATAAATAAATAATCATTTGTGATTCTTGATATGTGCGTTAAAAAATGAATCTTGAAAAAAGAATATTATTTATTTAAAAAATAACACTTTACAACTGTTTGATTTATAGTGAATAATAAAAAAAGTGCAAAAAAATCAATAGCGTCCTAAACGTTTAAAAAAGTGTGAGAAAAGTTTAAGTATCTCAATTAACTTTGAGTTGCATAAAAAAAACATATT
>NZ_JBSWYJ010000082.1:0-8225 GCF_056161045.1 Flammeovirga sp. AWQ4_249 | reverse complement strand
TCAATTTTTTTATCACTTATTTACTAAGCGCATTCATCTAACTTCTGATATAGTATACTGTGTTATATGAATTTATGTTTCAACTCAAACAATATTAATCCTTAATGAATGATAATGACTCGATAAGTGTAAAAACGGATGAGAACTAATTAATGTATTATAGCGTCAATACAACTTTACCAACGACTCTTTTTTCTAAAATATTATTGAGTGTATCGATTGCCCCTTCAAAACCAACCGTCGTGATTTTAGGAGATTTTACTTTACCTTGTACTAATGCAGTAGTTAAACCAATACCTGCATCAACAATTGTTTTTTGTCCAACATTTCCATTTTCGTGGCCTGCCCCTAAAGCCAATTGATGAAAAGTAAGATTTCGCATAAATACATTTTCATATCTATCTGGGCGAACCACTCCTACTAATTCCAACATATGACCGTTAAAAGCCAATACGTTAGCAGCAATGATATCATTATCGTCTCCAATTGTATCAAATGACTTTATAACTCCTTCATTATTTGTCAATCGCTTTACTTCTTCTATAACATCTACTTTATCATAACAAATGACATGTGTAGCTCCTAAACTCTTGACATATTCTTCATTCCGAGAAGAAGCCACAGCATATATTTCTTTACATCCGCAGACATTTTTTGCGATCTGAACAGCATATGAACCCACACCACCTGATCCACCTATAATCAATAAACTATCCTCAGTATTGACTTCTAGCTTTTCAACAATCGCTCTCCAAGCAGTCCAGCCAGCACAAGGACTTGCCGCTGCATCAAGTAATGCTAATTCTTCAGGTTTATCCAATAAAGTATTGACTTTATGAATCGCATATTCAGCTAAACCTCCATGTGGCTTAATCATATTTCCATGATAAAAGACCTCGTCTCCAATATTCCAACCTTCTACCTCTTCACCTAATGCATCTATGACTCCTACAACATCTAAACCAACGGTCCATTGATCTGTAATGGTATCGGCAACCATTCCTTTCCAACCTACTATTTTTGCATCAACAGGGTTGATTCCACAAGCCTTTACTTTTACTCTAACCTCATCTTTAGCTGGTATTGGCATTGGAATATCTTCTAATTGAAAAGAATCTGTTTTTGAATGAAACGTTATTGCTTTCATATTTTATCCATCAATAAGGGTTAATTTTATTATCGAAAATGAAATTAAGAAATATCGATGAATTCTACATGAAAAAAGCCATACCTAATACTAGATATGACTTTCTAAATTACCACACTTAATTTACATGTTATGCTAATGACGCCATTATATCAAATGGCATTTTTTCTATATTCGTATTCTCCTCTTTTTCTATGCGTAAAACACGTTGTGGGAAAGGAATTTCAATTTTATTTTCATCCAAAGCAATCTTACATTTTTCAAGAGTTTCAAATAAGAAATCCCAGTAATATTCTGCTTTTACAAATGCTCTCAATTGTAGATCTACAGAACTATCTCCCAAATTGGTCACCACAACATGTGGGTCCATTTCTTTGTAATCAATTCGATCATCCTCTTGTATGGCAGCCAATAAAACTTTTCTCGTTTCTTTAATATCAGCTCCATAGGAGATTCCTATGGGAACATCCACTCTGGCAATACCTTCTTTCGTGTAGTTTTTTACTATTCCCCCTGCTAATGCTCCATTGGGTAAAAAAACTTGACGCATTCTTGGGGTTTGAATAGTTGTAGCAAAAAGACCTATTTCCAACACTGTACCGACGTGACCATTCACTTCTATAAAATCTCCTTTTCTAAAAGGACGTAACGTTAATAGTAAAGCTCCACCTGCTACATTGCCTAAAGAGCCTTGTAATGCTAAACCTACCGCAAGACCTGCCGATCCAAGCATTGCAATAAAGGAAGTTGACTCTACCCCTGCCATATCTATGGCACCAATAAAAATGATTACCTTCAAACAAATAGCTGTGAGGGAATGTACAAAATCAATCAAAGCATGATTCTGTGATTTCTTTTTTATTTGTTTGGTCACAAGTCTGACCATTCGATTGGCAATATTATTACCAATGAGAAAAAAGCCGATTCCTTGTAATAAATTTAAACCATAACGAGAAAATAATCTTATTAAATCATCTTGGTATTGGGCTAATTCTTCTAGTATCATCGTATTTAGTTTTTGTATTCAACAGTAGTATTTTGAATCCCAAAGTTGATAATTTTATTTGAATTCAAACAGTTATTATTGTAAATAATTGAGAATGAGTTTAAATGAAGAGGTTGATAAGACTAGAAATTATCATAGAGTAATTTTTGGAAGGAAAAATAATAATTGGAGTTTTTTTAATTCTTCTTGATTCACTTTTCATTAAAATACTGTGGTTCGTGCTTGTGGTTTGGAGACATGATAAATCGTGCCTCTACAAGGGTATGCTTTCAATTTTTCTTTGGATCGTTTTTGGAAGGATAGCCACTCTTAAGCCCATGATTTCAATCGTGTGGCTCTAATAATTAGGGAGTAGAATTAAAAATCCCCCTTCGCATCTTTGGTGGATGGGAAGGGGGATATTTATTTATATGTTTAACTTATTATATAACATTGATAACTATAAAATTGATTTTGGGGAGATTCTTTTTATTAACTTGTTCCACAATTGCAAGATTTAATCATTCATAAATATGTAGCACATTTTCTAAATCCAAAATGTACAATTTTTCTTTAAACCATACGATTGAATTAGTATCAAATGATATTTTTTTACCAATAATAAAATAATCTAAGATTTTAAATTCTAATCTATCTATCATACAAATTTTACCATATAATACATCTACGACTATAATTACATCTTCATAAACCCAAATTGGTCCTGAAGCATAAAATCCATCTAATATAGTTTCATTTGAAAATTTGAAACTTCTAATTAAAATGCCATCATCTGTTGACAATTCAAAAATTTCCTTACCATCTTGTTTATAAATTTTATTACCTATTTGACCATATGCTCCAATACGATCATGTTCCCAGAACCATACTTTCTTACCATCTATGGAATTTAATGCTAATAATTGTCCCTTTCTTAATGGGACAAATAATAATTCATTAAACCAAAATAAATCTCCATATATTTCATTATAATAATTTGTACCTTCAATTATGGAGTTACCACAGTTACTAACATCAATTTCATTTTTTTTTTGATGATCTAAATTATAAGAAAAAACTTTTTTGTTAGACTTATTAAAATAAAATTGATTAGTTTTAGTAGTATAAACATTTGTCAGAGTTGTCTTTTTTATTGTAAGGTCTTTGTCAATTAGAAATAATCCTTCTGGTATTAAATTATCTGTTTTAGTAAAATATATAGGTAATTTATTATCAATTAAAACTTCTGATGTTATGTTAAATTCTAAATTTATATCACTCATAATAATTTTAGACTTACCATTTTTGAAAATAAAAATATTTGAGCTATCATTCATTAATTGATAAACTATAATATTATTGAAGATTGTAAAAGAATCTATTTCACCTTCAGCCAACAGTTTCAATTCATTATCAGAAAGTATATAAAGTCCTTTTTCATTTTTTTTATATAAATTTTATCAAAATTTCTTATTAATGACACTTCATTAATTTTTTTTAATAATCTCATAATTCTAAGTTCTTTTTAAATATTATCTCAAACCAATCATTATTAGCTTTTAAGAATGTTTCTAACTCCCCTACTGTTCCGGGTGTTAAGCCGAAGGCGTCACTCGGAACTAAAACATTGTGTGAGTTTACAACGCACGATTTCTGTATTTCAAAAATGATCCCAAAGTTGGTTTTAGCTGTTTTGCAGATTGAAGTACTGAAATAATAAGTATAGAAAGTTTTTTTGAGGTGTTGTGATAAGTTACAAACTATCACAATGAGTGAGTTCGTAATGACGCTGTCGCTTAACATTACGAACAGTGGGATAAACAAAGAAAGGATCAGGTCTTAATAACCCAATCCTTCCATATATTATAGACTTACACTTAATGAAATCGTATCTTCAATTGACAATTTTTTATTCTTCTGGAGCTATAATTACAGGATGTTTAATAGGAGTATTTCCTCCATAAAATCCCTTTACTTTACCAACTAACTTATCTAGTTGGAAACGGAGTGGTTCATTCACTATAAAGCTATTTTGTGATACATCCGGTATATTAATATTTTCAGATAGGTGAAATTCTATAATTATAGGACGAATTTTTTCACTCCTTAATGCTTTTATTTGATCTCTATAATCATTCCTAGTGTGTATTGATATATTACTACCATAATCTTCTTTTAGAATCTTTATATTTCTTCTATCCTTAGTATCTTTTATTTGGTATTTACATTTAGAAAAGTCAAGGTGATCATAAAGATTATAATCAAAATGAAAGTAATAAAACCTTCTGATATCTTTTAGATCCAAACAACTCTTTAGGTCAATATTAATAATTTGATGGGGTGGAAAATCAAACTCTCTCAAAATGTTTTTCAGTTTTTCACTAACCATAAAACCATTAACATTACTAAT
Source organism: Flammeovirga sp. AWQ4_249 (assembly GCF_056161045.1). Lineage (NCBI taxonomy): Bacteria > Pseudomonadati > Bacteroidota > Cytophagia > Cytophagales > Flammeovirgaceae > Flammeovirga > Flammeovirga sp. AWQ4_249. Next base: position 3,683 of record NZ_JBSWYJ010000082.1, on the reverse strand, counting down.
ATGAGCAGTTGGTGGATACCCTCCATCATATTCAATCATACCTGTATTAATTGGTATTGTATCAGAATTAAAAGGATCTAACTCTTCCCAATCTTCTTGCTGTGTTTTAAAATTATAAAGAGTCATTGATAGGGTATTATTAGGCAAATTATCCCAATCCACTTCATAATCTTTCTGAATAGTCACTTCATTAAGAGTAGGGATTCCTTCCATATCTTCTACTCTTGTATGGGCTCTCCACTCAAAACCAAAAGTATGTATCTCGTAATAATTCATTTTATTGTTCTTTATTTAGTTTAATTACTTGATCAATATCTAAAGCAAAAATTTCGTTTGCTCTTTCATTGGTGAAAAAATTATTTACTTCAACTTTTCCTTTTACAGAATTCACATATAATGATTCTTTTAAGTTTCCAGGGAATGCTTTCAATTGATATTCTACGCTTTTTTGGAAGGATAGCCAACCTCAAGACCATGAATTTATGCATGGGAATATGAGTATTGTGTTTTTAATTATTCATTATGCACTTTTCATGAAAATATTGTGGGTGTGAGACGCTATAAAGAGCGTCTCTACAAACGTAGATTTACCTATATAAAATATTAAGCCAACCTAGTGTTGTAGATTGGCTTGTTTGATAAATTGAATATTTTTCAATTCTAAATAGTTAAAGAATCACTATTCAAAATATCCATATACATTTCTTCTAAATACGCTTTTTTAAAATAGCCTGCTGATGTGTTTGGAGCAAAATGCTTCCAAAAATTTTGGTCAACCTCCATTATAGGTACTCTTAAATACCCATCAAAAAGTTCTAAAAAGGTGAGTAAAAGTGCTACCAGTACCTTTTTTCCTGCTGCTTTTTGTATATCTCCTGTAGATATTTTTATGATCGATTCATGTGTTTTCCAAGTTTCACAAAAATGTTCTAAATCTTCCCAACTTGCTTCACCTAAATCTGTTGCGTCCAACCAATATAAATGTGGAAATTCAGGTGCTCCTTTATATCTTATTATTTGTATACGAATAGGAAGATGATAGTCTTTTACCATGAGGTGTTGGTTACTTTCCAAACTGATATTCTCTTCCCACTTTTGAGGTTGCATCATAAATTCAATCCTACCGTCTTGTAGTAAAGAGGCATCATTATAAATACGTTGGTAACTTTCTGCAAATGCTTTCCATGAAAAACCTTCTATGGATTTTAAAGGAACTATATCTAATGAAATTGCCATGTTATTGTTCGTCTGAATATTCGAAATTTATAGGACACTCTGTGATTTCTATTCCTTCTAAGTTAGCAGATTCAAGGGCATTTTTTAAACGTTCGCTTACATAGAAACCGTTTCCTCTATCATGACACATATCTATTTCTCTAAAGCTTGATTTCATAACTGCTTTTTCAAATTCCCACATAAAAAAATCATTATACTTTTCGGAATATTTTATCAATAATTCACCTAAAGTTTCATAAGTATTTTTAACATTACATTTATTGATTTCATCTAAATTAGTTATTCTAAAGGTAGAATGATCAAAATCAAAGTAATTCTCAATAGAGTTACTTAAAAATTGTAAACACTTAACATCAATTAAACCCTCACCTAGTAAAACCTTTCCATTAAATAATCTATGCTCAATTAGATTAAACTTTGAAATTATGTTATATAATTTTACTGAGAAGATAAAAATATTACAATTATCAGGTCCCCACTCCAATTTTGTATAATCTGATAATAATAATTCTCGATTATCAAATTCCGAAATTAGAAACGGTGTAATATAATTAAAATTAATATTACCGGCTAAAAACTTATTTCCTTTACTTTCTTTACAGCTTCCATAAAATAATTCTTTACCTATAACAGAACTCCCAGATAAAGATCCGTAAGCTTTTACTTCAGAATTATCATGATGAATCTTTTTCTTTAACTTATACATACACTATTCAATATCATTGATTAATTTACCTTTTCATACTTTAATCTATATCATAAATTTTTTGTTACTTCTTATAAATTCAGTGGATATTCTTTGTTTTATATCAGAAACTAATGTAATACCCATGCTATTGTTCGTCGGAATATTCGAAATTGACTGCACAGTCTTTGAATTGTAAGCCCTCAAAGTTGGCTTCTTCTAATGCTTCTTTGAGACGTTCACTAACGTAAAATTGATTCCCTCCATCATAACACATATCTATTTCTCTGAAGCTAGGTTTCATAACGGCTTTTTCAAATCCCCATGAATAATACTTATCATATTTATTAATATATTCTTCTTCTAACTCAGGTAATGTCTCAAAAGTATTTTTTACATTATCAAAAGTTTCTTTAGCGTTTTTAATTTTGAAAGTAGAATATTCAAAATCAAAATAATTTTCAATGGAACAACCTAAAAATTGAATACATTTTACATCTATCATTTCCTCTCCAAATAGTATTTTCCCTTCGAAGACTCGATGTTCCATTAAATTAAACTTTGTCAAAAGGTCGTACATTCTAAGTGAAAAAACATATATACGACAAGCAAATGGACCTCCTTTTAATAAATCATATTCTCGTAATATCTCTTTTCTTTCTTCAAATTCGGATAGAGTAAATGGCGTTATGTAATTAAATGATACTCCATCTGATAAAAATTGTCTTCCTCTACCGTCTTCACAACTGTCATAGAATAATTCTTTGCCGATGACAGATCCTCCTGATAAATTCGCATAAGCTATATCGTCAGTACCTAAATGAGATCCTAGATTATACTTTTTCATAATTTAATCTATATTATTAATTTGTTTGTTACTTCTTATAAATTCAGTGGATATTCTTTGTTTGATATCTGAAATAATACTCTCAACAGATGAGAATGCTTCTACATAACGCTTTCTTGACATTGCATTAATCATATCTTGATTACCTCTAATTGCTATTCAATAAACCCCCACTGTTCTATGTGTTATGAGACAGCGTCACATAGAACTATCAATTTGATGAAGTTTTTTTCTTAAAACAAATTGGTGTAATACAATTTTTTGTGTGGGTCGTGAGACGCTATAAAGAGCGTCTCTAAGTGGGAATGCTTTCAATTGATATTCTACGCTTTTTTGGAAGGATAGCCAACCTCAGATCATGAATTTATGCATGGGAATAGGGGTATTGGCGTTTTGCATTATGCATTATGCACTTTTCATTATTTGATTGTGGTTTGGAGACACGATTAATCGTGCCTCTACATGGGAATGCTTTCAATTTATATTCTACGCTTTTTTGGAAGGATAGCCAACCTCAAGACCATGAATTTATGCATGGAAATACGGGTATTGGTGTTTTGCATTATGCATTATGCACTTTTCATTATTTGATTGTGGTTTGGAGACACGATTAATCGTGCCTCTACATGGGAATGCTTTCAATTGATATTCTACGCTTTTGGAAGGATAGCCAACCTTAGATCATGAATTTATGCATGGGAATACGGGTATTGGAGTTTTACATTATGCATTATGCACTTTTCATTATTTGCTTGTGGTTTGGAGACACGATTAATCGTGCCTCTACATGGGAATACTTTCAATTTATATTCTACGCTTTTTTGGAAGGATAGCCAACCTCAAGACCATGAATTTATGCATGGAAATACGGGTATTGGTGTTTTGCATTATGCATTATGCACTTTTCATTATTTG
>NZ_JBSWYJ010000081.1:0-8254 GCF_056161045.1 Flammeovirga sp. AWQ4_249 | reverse complement strand
GTAGAGCGACAGCCTTCCAAGCTGTAGGTCGCGGGTTCGAGCCTCGTCACCCGCTCAAAGGTCAATCAGAAATGGTTGACCTTTTTGCATTTATTACTCCTAGTAACACAGGTAGTTAATTATAATTGTCAATAAAATTTTATTTTTCATTGGGAATTTCCAATTATTGGTGACTATATTTGTGTACCAAGTAAAACATGCGGGTGTAGCTCAGTTGGTAGAGCGACAGCCTTCCAAGCTGTAGGTCGCGGGTTCGAGCCTCGTCACCCGCTCAAAGGTCAATCAGAAATGGTTGACCTTTTTGCATTAAAAAAAAGCACTATCTCTAATTGATTAGAAATAGTGCTTTCTTTTTATAATTATGTTTTACTATTATTTCTCTTGATTTGCTGCAAACCTTTCAATTCCCCAAACCAAAAAGAAACCAAAAATACATAATATGATTGCTAAAATAAGTTGACTATTACCTTCGAAATTTTGTGGTAGTAAATTACCTTCTAGTAATGGTTTTGTAACACCATGTCTATCAACATAAGTTTTTAATGTTTCTTTCCATGGCCACACTTTATTTAAAGATCCAATCATAAAGCCAGTTAATAAGGCGATGGTAATATCATGAAATTTTTTTAGTAAGAAAGTAAGTACTCTAGAGAATGTAACAATGCCAATAGCTGCACCTGCCATGAAAGTGACAATGATATCTATCTTGAAATTACTGATAGCTCCTAAAATATTATTATACTGCCCCATTAGTAATAACATGAAAGAACCCGAAATCCCAGGTAATATCATAGCGCAGATAGCTATCATACCAGCGATAAATATGTATATATGACCTTCAGGAGCTTGAGCAGGAGTTGCAATAGTAACATAGTAAGAGATTGCAATACCGACTATTAAACTAATAATACTACCTATATTCCATTTTTTTACTTGTTTACTTACTAAAATTGCAGATGCTATGATTAAACCAAAGAAAAAAGACCATAAACCAATAGGTTCATTTTCTAAAAGGTATTTCATTAATTTTGCTAATGAAACAATTGCGATGCCTATACCTAATAATAGAGGAATCAAAAATTCAAGATCTAATTTTTTCCATAATTCTTTAAACTTGAATTGGAAAAGTAATTTAGCTGCTTTGATATCAACAGCACTAATAGCTCCTAATAGTCTTTCATAAATACCAGAAATAAAGGCAATAGTGCCTCCTGATACACCAGGGACTACATCTGCAGCTCCCATTGCAATACCTTTTAGTAGGATTAATAATTTTTCTTTCATTGATAATTTAATATAATTTTAGAGCAAATATAAGGTAACTAGTTTAAGTATTTAGATTACCCTTTAGAAATAACATGAATTGAGTAAATACTATAGATAAAATTATATGTCAGATATTATTAGAAAAGCCTCTATCGATATGGGGACAAATACATTTCAATTATTAATTGCTGATGTAAAAGGAAACGTTCTTAAGAAACTATACACGAATGATATATTTGTTAGATTAGGTAAAGGAGGAATATCAGATGGAATGATAACAGATGATGCCATTGAAAGAGCTTTTAATGCCTTAGATGAGTTTAATGACAAAATAGTAGAATATAAAGTTACAGAAGTTAAAATTGCAGCAACAAGTGCTGTTCGTTCTGCAAAGAATGGAGAGGATTTTATCAAATCGATTTATCAGAGATATAAGTTTACCGTAGAAATTTTGTCAGGTGAGAAAGAGGCTAATGTTATTTATCATGGTGTAAAAACAGATACTAGTATTGAAGATCATGCAATTATTATGGATATAGGTGGAGGTAGTGTCGAGTTTATAATTGCCGATAATAAAGAAATTCTTTGGAAGCAAAGTTTTGAAATTGGGGCTCAAAGGCTTTATGATAAGTTTTGCTATGAAGATCCAATAAGCGATAAACATAAAAACGATTTATTTATCTATATAAAAGAGAAATTGAAACCTATGCTAAACCAAATTTCTAAATTAAATGAAATTAAGTTTATTGGGGCAGCGGGTACATTCCAAACAATACAAGAAATATATGGAGCAAAGCATAATTGTTCTCCTGAAGAAGTACATAAAGTGACTTCAAAAGAGTATGAGGAAATGCATCATTTATTTGTGAAATTAAGTAGAAATGAAAGATTTTCTATTCCTGGTTTAATCAAGGAAAGAGTGGATGTGATTATACCTGCATCTTTATTATTATACAGTGTATTGAACTTATTGAAAGTGAATGAAATTAATATTTCATCAGGTTCCTTAAGAGAAGGGTTGATCTTACTTTAAGACAATTTGAAAGTAGAATTTAATGAAAATGAGAACGTTTTTATGGAAATTATTCATTTTTAATGTTTTAGTAAGGTTTGTTAGCATACTCTTAACAAAGATTTAAATTTGAAATAATTTAATCGTAAAACATTGATTTTTAAGTAGATAATATCGTAATTGCCAACCCTAATTGGATGGTGTATCATAAAAAGGTGAAATATTTCAAGGCTATTTTCATCTATTTTTCAAATAGATGTTTGAAGTTTTTGAAAATCAATTTACCTTTGCATCTCGAATAGATACGAGAACTATATTTTATAGAACTTAAATCTATTTCTGGGAAGGTTCCAGAGCGGTCAAATGGGACGGACTGTAAATCCGTTGCTTCGGCTTCGCAGGTTCGAATCCTGCCCCTCCCACTATCAATAAATGAAGCTATTTTATTATAGACCAATTTGTTGAGAAGAGTGTAGTCAGTGTTTCTTCAGATCATTGATTATTCTCCCTGAAAAGGAAAATCGAAAATCTTCCTCGAAGATTGCGGTGACCGCGATAAGCTACCGTAGCTCAGGGGTAGAGCACTTCCTTGGTAAGGAAGAGGTCGGGAGTTCAAATCTCCTCGGCAGCTCGATTTTACTTTTTAAAATCTGAAGATTGAAATCTATTAATTGTATATAATTCTTTTTAAGAAAGATGGCAAAGGAAACATTTGACCGTTCGAAACCCCATTTGAACATTGGTACAATCGGTCACGTTGACCACGGTAAAACAACTTTAACTGCGGCAATTTCATCAGTTTTAGCAAACAAAGGTCTTGCTGAGCAAAGAGACTTTTCTCAAATTGACAACGCACCAGAAGAAAAAGAGCGTGGTATCACGATCAACACTTCTCACGTTGAATACCAAACTGAGAATCGTCACTATGCACACGTTGACTGTCCAGGTCACGCCGATTACGTGAAAAACATGGTAACTGGTGCTGCACAAATGGACGGTGCTATCTTAGTAGTAGCTGCTACTGATGGTGCTATGCCTCAAACTAAAGAGCACATCCTTTTAGCTCGTCAGGTTGGTGTACCTAAAATCGTTGTTTTCTTAAACAAAGCGGATATGGTAGACGACGAGGAGATGTTAGAGTTAGTTGAAATGGAAGTTGCTGAAGAATTAGAAAGCAAAGGATATGACGACGCTCCAATCATCAGAGGTTCTGCTTTAGGTGCTTTAAACGGTGAAGACAAGTGGGTTAAAACTGTTGAGGAGTTAATGGAAAATGTAGATGAGCATATTCCACTTCCAGTTCGTGACGTTGAGAAAGATTTCTTAATGCCAGTAGAGGACGTATTCTCGATCACAGGTCGTGGTACTGTAGCTACAGGTCGTATTGAGAAAGGTGTTGCAAACACTGGTGACGCTGTTGAAATCTTAGGTTTAGGTGACAAAATGACATCAACTATTACTGGTGTTGAGATGTTCCGTAAGATCTTAGATAGAGGTGAAGCAGGTGATAACGTAGGTATCTTATTAAGAGGTATCGACAAAGAAAACATCAAGCGTGGTATGGTAATCTGTAAGCCAGGTTCTGTAACTCCACACAAGAAGTTTACTGCTGAGATCTACGTTCTTTCTAAAGAAGAAGGTGGTCGTCACACTCCATTCTTCAAAGGTTACAACCCTCAGTTCTACTTCCGTACAACTGACGTAACTGGTACTATCGCTTTACCTGACGGTGTTGAGATGGTAATGCCAGGTGATAACGTAACTATCACAGTTGATCTTCAAAAGGAAATCGCAATGGAGGAAGGTCTTCGTTTCGCTATCCGTGAAGGTGGACGTACAGTAGGTGCTGGTCAAGTAACTACAATCATCGAGTAATCGATTTCAACGTAAGTTGATTCTACATATTGGAGGTCGTCAAGTAATTGGCGACCTCTTTATATTTAAAAAGCCATCCTATTTTATAATAAGATGGCTTTTTGTTTATACATTAATTTAATTAAATTCTATTTTCCGTTTTTCATCTTCTCTAACTCAAACATAATATCTCTCAATCTTGCTGCTTCAACAAAGTCAAGGTCTTTTGCTGCTTTTTCCATATCTTTTTTCGCTGCTTTAATTTTCTCTTCGATGTTATCAGTTGAATTAATTTGATACTCAGATAATGCCTCAGCTGCTTTTGCTTTATCATCATCATTAAGCTCATAACTTTTAACAACTGCTTTTCTATCTGCAACTTGGGTTTGTTCTAAAATTGCATCATGAGATTTTTTAACTGTTGTAGGTGTAATACCATGTTCTAGATTGTATTCATGCTGAATTTTCCTCCTTCTTTTCGTTTCGTTAATAGATTTCTCCATACTCGCTGTCATCTTATCAGCATACATAATAACTCTACCGTTGGCATTTCTTGCAGCTCGTCCAATTGTTTGAATTAAGGAGCGTACATTTCTCAAGAAACCTTCTTTGTCAGCATCCATAATAGCTACTAATGATACTTCAGGTAAATCAAGCCCTTCTCTTAAAAGATTGACGCCTACTAAAACATCTACAATGCCTAATCTAAGTTCACGTAAAATTTCAACTCTATCTAGTGGTTTAATTTCTGAATGTATATAGGTTGCCTTAATACCAATTTGATCTAAATACTTAGAAAGTTCTTCTGCCATGCGCTTAGTAAGAGTAGTAATTAATACTCTTTCATCTTTTTCAATTGTTGCTTGAACTTCTTCTAATAAATCATCAATTTGATTTAAAGTCGGGCGTACATCTATCTCAGGGTCTAAAAGCCCTGTAGGACGAATTACTTGTTCTGTAATTTCACCTTGTGTTTGGAGTAATTCATAATCACCTGGAGTAGCACTTACAAATAAAGTTTGATTTGTGACATTCTCAAATTCATTAAAAGTAAGCGGTCTATTATCTAAGGCTGAAGGTAAACGGAATCCATTATCGACTAAAGAAACTTTACGTGACCTATCACCACCCCACATCGCTCTAATTTGAGGAAGTGTTACGTGGCTTTCATCTATGACCATTAAAAAATCATCTGGAAAATAATCCAATAAACAGAAAGGACGTTGACCGGCTCTTCTTCTATCAAAATATCTAGAATAATTTTCAATCCCTGAACAATAACCTAATTCACGAATCATTTCAAGATCAAACTCTGTTCTTTCTTTTATTCTTTTTGCTTCAGCATTTCGATGATCATTTTCAAAGAATTGGATTTGTTCAACCAATTCATCTTGAATTTCAATTATCGCATCGTTGATCACATCTTTACCTGTAACAAAAAGATTTGCTGGAAATAATGAAATACTACTTTCTCTCGATATCATTCTTCCAGTTTCAGGTTCAATACGTTGAATTTCTTCAATTTCATCATCCCAATAAATGACACGGTAAGCGAAATCTGCGTAAGCAGGGAATATGTCTACAGTATCTCCTTTTACCCTGAAATTCCCTCTATTGAATTCAATTTCATTTCTAGAATATAGAATATCGACCAAATCTCTTAAAAATTGTTGCCTTGTATATTCAATACCAGCAGTGATTTTTAATACACTTTTTTCAAATTCTTCAGGATTTCCGATACCATAAATACATGATACGGAAGCTACAACAATGACATCTCTTCTACCTGACATCAAAGCAGAGGTGCAAGCCAAACGTAACTTTTCAATTTCTTCATTGATCATCAAATCTTTTTCAATGAAAGTATCAGTTGTTTGAATGTAAGCTTCTGGTTGATAATAGTCATAATATGAAATAAAATATTCTACAGCGTTTTCTGGAAAAAACTGCTTGAATTCACCATATAATTGAGCGGCTAGTGTTTTATTATGACATAGTATTAGTGTTGGGCGTGCTGTTTCTTTGATGACATTGGCGACACTAAAAGTCTTACCGGATCCAGTTACTCCTAATAAAATTTGAGACTTTTCCCCATTTACAATACCTTCAGATAATTTTTGAATCGCCTGAGGTTGATCACCCATTGGTGTGAATTCTGCAACTAATTTGAAATCCATATTTTTTTGGTCTAAGAATATAAATATACAAAAAATGACACACTAATATTCCTCAAAATAAAAAGAGAAAAGCTTTGGCCTTTCTCTTTCTTACCTATTTTGAAATCGAATCTAATATTTTCCCAAATTCCCCGACTAATTTTTCTGAAGTGTAGTCTTTGTATTTTTCATTTCTTTCTAGCGGAAGAGTTTTGTTCTTCTGCCATGAATGGAAAGCAGTCAATAAAAACTTTTTTGTAGCTTCTTTCTCCTTATATTCAAAACATGTTCCCATATTAGTTTCTAAGACAATTTCAGCAGAATTACCTTTGGTGTTACCTAATAGTAAAATATTTCTATCGAGCGCTAAATATTCGAAAAGTTTACCAGGAATTCGTCCATCAGCATTATCTGCTTTATTTAGGAGTAATAATAGGATAGATGATTCTTTTCCATGTTTCAAGGCGTCATTCCTAGAAAGTTGTGGGATATGCTTAAACACTTTTAATATTTTATTTTCTTCAAAAGTATCTAATATTTCTTTATCAATCTGACCTATGAATTGAAGTTCAAATTGATTTTTAAAGTCTTTATTTTCATTTGCTAATTCAATGATAGCTACAAGTAATTCATTAGGTACTCTGTCATGTCCAGCTAATCCTAAATGGGTCATGATAAATTTATCACTTCTTTCATTTACATTTTCAAGTATTGTAAAGTCATGAGGATCAAAACCCCATGGAATAGTATGTACATTGTGAGCTCCAATATCCTCAAGGTCTTTTTTCCAGACTTTACTTACAATCACTGTTGCATCCGCTTTATCAAAACAAAATTTTTCTAATTTGTGATGATACTTATCTGCCCAAGGAGTGAGAATTAATTCTTTATAATAATCAATCTGTGTCCATGGGTCTTGATAATCTGCAAGCCACGGGATGTTGAATTTTTCTTTTAATTTGGCACCTATCAATGTGACGGAATGTGGTGGGCCCTCTGTGAATATTGCATCAACATGATTATTCTCTAAGTAGGAGGATAATTGTTTGACAGCTTTATTTACCCAAAATTTTCTAGCATCAGGAATAAAAAAGTTACTTCTAATAAAAACGGAAAAACGATCTTTCCAGCGTTTACTTTTTTCATCTTTGACGACTAAAGCATTCATAACGTTTTCATCTTTAGGTCGAGAAGTGAACTTTTTGTATAAACTATAAGGTTCCCATATTGGGACTTCAATTCTTTCTATATCTTGAGGGAAATCATTAATTAGACCATCATCAAAAGTTGGGTAATGTGCATCTTTGGGAGTGACAAGAACAGGTTCCCAACCAACAGAACGTAGATATTTAATCAGTTTTAATGGTCTTATAATTGAAATTCCCCCGCATGGAGGGAAGTAATAAGTAATAAATAATACTTTCTTCATGATTTTTCCACAATTAAAATAACACTCCAAGTTAGTTATTTAATATGACTATCATATGCTTAAATATTAATTGAGTTTGTTGTCCTTAGAGCAATATTTTGATTAACAGATGGATATAGATTTATTAGATTTTGTTTAAAATAAATACACTAAAAACCTCTTGCATTTAAAAAACCTTCTATTATCTTTGCACTCCCTTCAGTAAACGGCTAAGGAAAAACATGATGTATGTAGAGGCGTATAGCATACACCTAAAGGATTGATAATCAGTTATCTAAATGAGTTTCTAAATAAAACAAAATAGATATTGCAGATTAAATTTCCTTTCTTATCTTTGCACTCGCCTTTAACGAAAGGCATTTTTAAAAACATCTTTTTGATGTACTAAAAACAGTGTGTTGTGAGAATGAGAATTGACTCAAAAAAAACTTCAAAATTTTTTCAAGAAAGATTTGGAAGTTAAAAAGAAAAGTTCTTACCTTTGCACTCGCTTCTGAAAAACGAAGCAGCTTTAAACAACGGTTTAAAGTAAATAAA
>NZ_JBSWYJ010000080.1:0-8871 GCF_056161045.1 Flammeovirga sp. AWQ4_249 | reverse complement strand
GGGATTTATTTTAATATTGAATGATTTTATACAATAATAATAGCTTAAACGTGCATTTTTTCAGAAAATGAAAACGTTTAGGACACTATTGGAACTAAACTAATTATTATTTGAAATGAAATATATTGTAACCTTCTTCATCTATTGGTGTATTACTCTAAATCTATTTGCTCAAAATCCAATGTTGAAATTTCGTTCTCCATCAACAATAAAGAATTGGGAATTTTATAAAGGTGTAAAGTATGGTGCGTGGCAAAAAAACTTTGAAACTATAGGGTGGACAAAAGTCAAAGTACCACATACCTATTCAATGGATGCTATTAACGATATAGGATACTATAAAGGTGAAAGTTGGTATAGAACTAAGATCAAATTTGATTCTTTAATTATTAATAATAAGACCTTTTTAAGATTTGAAGGAGTAGGGCATCGTTCTGAAGTTTTTGTAAACGGTCAAAAGGCAGGGAAGCACTTAGGAGGTTATTCAGCTTTTGTTATCAATCTTACACCATATTTAGTAAAGGGAGAAAATACAATCGCTGTTAAAGTCAGTAATAAAGAATACAATAGAATGATTCCTATTGATGATCATTTATTTAATTTATATGGTGGAATTTACCGTCCAGTACAAATTTTCACAACTCCAACATCTCATTTTGAAACAGAATACTATGCCTCTTCTGGAGTTTTTATAACTACTGATTTAAAGAATAATAAGGCTGAAGTTTCTATTGAAAGTTATATCAATACAAATAAACTGGAACAATTCAATTTACTATTAAGGACATAAATAAAGAAGAAGTAGTAAGAACATTGGTTTCCTTCAATGCAGATGAGAAGGTTATTAAAACTAAGATGAGTGTCGATAATCCAATAACATGGAATGGAAAAATTAATCCTCATTTATATACATTAGAAGCAATTTTAACAACCATCAATGGTCAAGATAAAATAGAACAAACTTTTGGAATTCGTTCTTTTTCAATTGATCCTAATAAAGGATTTGTACTAAATGGTCAACCTTATAAAATTTTTGGAGTAAGTCGTCATCAAGAATGGCAACAATATGGCCCTGCACTTACTAATGAACATCACAAAGAAGATATTCAATTGATTAAAGAAATTGGAGCTTCAGCAATTCGATTAGCTCATTATCAACAATCAGATATTATGTATGAAGAGGCAGATAAAAATGGATTGTTGATATGGGCTGAAATTCCTTTTGTTCATGATTATGGAGGAAGAGAAGGAAATAATGCAAAGGAACAATTGAAAGAATTGATTTTACAAAATTATAATCACCCTTCTATTTTTACTTGGGGAATTTGGAATGAAGTAAGAGCTTATGATAATCCTAAAGAATACTGTGTTCCGTTAACGAAAGAGTTAGTGGAAATAGCTCATCAATTGGATACAACTCGACCAACAACTTCAGCAAGTGATAGAGAATTTACTTCAAATATGGGGAATATCATTGACCTACAAGCTTGGAACAAATACTTTGGGTGGTATTATGGAAAAACAGAAGATATGGGAAGTTGGATTGATAAAGGAAAAAAACTATTTCCGAATAGACCAATCGGAATAAGTGAATATGGAGTTGGAGGAAATGTACAACATCAAGATATATGTCTATTAGAAAAACCTTCTGGAATTTTTTTTTCCTGAGAAGTACCAATCTGAATACCATGAAACTACTTGGGCTATTTTTCAAGAACGTCCTCATCTTTGGTGTACTTTTGTTTGGAATATGTTCGATTTTTCTGTGGCAGGGTGGAATAGAGGTGGTACCGCATCTTTAAATCATAAGGGCTTAGTTTCTTATGATCGAAAAATTAAAAAAGATGCATTTTATTTTTATAAAGCAAACTGGAATCCTGAACCTATTATCCATATTGCCGAAAAAAGAAAAATAGATAGAAGTAATAATATAGAAGTTAAAGTATATACCAATGCTAAAGCAGTAACTCTTTATGTCAATAATCAAAAAAATAGAAAAGTTAAAAAACTCTTCAACAATCAATACAATACAATTTCAAAATGTAAAATTAAAAGAAGGTAAAAATCTAATTCAAGTGAAAACAGACAGTAGGCTGATTGGTCAATGTTATTGGAATTGTATTGAAAACATGAATTTGAATGGCATCCAATAATTATTTTCATTTTTTTAACCTAACAAAATCCTATAATAACATCCTTAAAGTACTCTTTCTAAGTTAAATATAGAAAACTATTATACTACTAAAGAAGAAAGAGATGGAAACAATAATTATATATATAATTAGTATTAATGTAATAGGCATTATATTAATAATGTTAGATTATGTACAATTAATCAATAGAATTCCTAGTGTGATCCTTCATATTATTGAATTAATGGGAGGTGTATTATCTATGTTACCATTATTATATATATTGAAGTATAGAATAACCAAACAAAGCTATTCTTTAGTATCTTTTTGGGCTTTAACCATATGGTTTTTCATAAGTTATATCAAAATAGAAATACTTAGTTAGAATACTTTAAAATTTATAGACCATATTGTATAATAGACTATATTTGAGCTTCCAATTTTTATTCCCCGTATTATGCTCAAAAGGTTAATTCTTTTTATCGGAAGTGTACTTCTATTAACTTCCAATTTATTCGCTCAAAATAGCATCAAATTCGAACATGACAGTATTTTTGTTGGAAAGTTATCTAATTATCAAGATACAATTTCCTATAATTTTTCATTCAAAAATATTTCTTCAAATACCGTAAATATTGATACAGTTATTTCAGACTGTTCTTGCTTGATAGCAAGTTATCCTACGGATGATATTAAAAAAGGAAATAATGGAAATATTAATGTTCAATTGATTCCTTATAAACCTGGACCATTTAATAAAACTTTTACAGTAAAATTAAAAGGAAGCAATCAAGAGTACGACATTAAACTTGCTGGGTTTATTCGACCATCTTCTGTATCAAAAGAAAGTTTATATCCTTATGATAGAAATGGTTTAAAATGGCAACATAAAAAAGTATCCTTTGGTCTTTTAACAGCTCAAGGTATTGCATCTAAAAGAGTTTATTTTTATAATGACACAAAAGATACTTTAAGGTTTGAAACTTCTCCTGAAACACCAGAATATTTAGGTGTTTTAATTGATAGTTCTGAATTCGAAATTCCTCCACAAACAGAAGGTTCATTTACTTTATTTATCAAACCTGAGGATAGAGAAGAATATGGTTATGCTCAAGATACCTTCAATATTGAACTATCAACTAAAGATAAAAAAATTGTTTCATCAGAATGTATTGTAGCCGCATCTATTTATTTTCCCGAATCAGAAGGAGATGGCCCTAAACCCAAAATGGGATTGTCAAGTACTTATATGAATTTAGGTAATGTAAAAAATGATGGTAGTAAAATCATTACATTATCAGTAATGAATACAGGTGAAGTTCCCTTGAAAATTTTAAAAGTGGAAACGAATCATGGCTTAGAATTATTAAGTATCGAAAATGAAGAAGTTCAAACATTCGAAACTGTCAATATTAATATTCGATTTCTAGAAACACCAAGAACTGGAAAAGAGACAAGATCATTTACTTTATTTACAAATGATTCAGAGGAACCTGTAACTATTATTACAGTTAAAGCTAATGTCGTAAAATAAAATATTGAAATTATTTATACTGAAGCAATCTCAGAAGAGGTTGCTTTTTTTGTATCCAAACTTTTTTTGGAAGAGGTAAAAAGGGAAGAATTAGATAAAACGATTGAACTAAGGAGTATTTATAAGGAGATATATGATACAATGTAATTAGTTTTTTGCATAAAGTTACTAGAAAGCATATCCTGTAGTGCCGCTTATTATAATGTCTTTCTAAGGTTATAAGAAAGTAATTATGTTTTTACAAAAACTCTTTTTGAAAAGAATATTTACGTCAAAAAAATATAGATAAAAAAAGAGGTGAACCTCGAAAGATTCACCTCTTTATCTATTATCGATAAATTTAGTTATAAACTAAAATTATTTGATTTCGATTTCAGCACCTTCAGCTGCTAAAGCGTCTTTTAATGCTTCAGCTTCTTCTTTAGAGATACCTTCTTTGATTGGAGCAGGAGCAGAATCAGCTAATTCTTTAGCTTCTTTAAGACCTAAACCAGCAGCAGACTTAAGAGCCTTAACTACTTTTAATTTTGCTGAACCAGCTGATTTTAAGATCACGTCGAATTCAGTTTTCTCTTCAGCAGCAGCACCACCTTCAGCACCACCTGCAACCATTACTGGAGCAGCAGCAGCAGCTGGCTCGATACCATGCTCTTCTTTTAAGATCTCAGCAAGCTCTTGTACATCTTTAACTGTTAAGTTAACTAACTCTTCTGCGAATTTTTTCAAATCTGCCATTTTTGTATAAAATTAAAACGTGTTTTTTTAAATCAATTATATTAATATGGTTATGCAATCAAAGTTGCATGAGGTTTTGTTAGAAACGAGTATATTACTCTCCTTTCTCCTCTAATGTCTTTAATAGACCAGATAATGTCTGACCTGAAGACTGTAAAGCACTAACAACATTCTTAGCAGGTGATTGAAGTAATCCAACGATATCTCCAATAAGTTCTGCTTTCGATTTTACTGCTGTTAAAGCCTCTAAATGTTGTTCTCCAACGTATAAACCACCGTCGATTGAAGCAGCCTTCAATGCAGGGATTTTACGATCTTTTGGCATATCCTTTTGGAAGTCCTTAAGAACTTTCGCAGGAGCTGCACCTGATTCTGGAGAGAATAAGATACCTGACATACCTTTAAGAGCATTGTCTTTAAGTTCTGTATAATCAGTCTCTGATTCTAATTTGTCAAGAGCTTTCGCAATTAGCGTGTTCTTGACTACTTGATATTCAATACCTGATGCAAAGCATGCCTTACGGAACTTGTTTACTTCGTCAACAGTCATAGTAGCACTGTTTACAACGTAGAAGTAATCACAAGCTGCCAATTTTTGGCTTAACTCTTCAACAAGTTGTACTTTCTGATCTTTTGTCATAATTAGCTATCGATTGATCCCTTTTCAACTTTGACACCAGGGCCCATAGTTGAAGAAATCGTTACGCTCTTAAAATATGTACCTTTAGCAGAAGAAGGCTTTAACTTAGATAATGTTGCGATTAACTCAGCAGCATTTTCTTTTAATTGCTCAGCACTAAATGATGTTTTACCAACAGATGTGTGAATAATTCCAGTTTTGTCAACTTTAAAGTCGATTTTACCAGCCTTAACTTCTTTTACAGCTTTACCTACTTCTAATGTTACAGTACCCGCTTTAGGGTTTGGCATTAGACCACGAGGACCTAAAACTCTACCTAAACGACCTACTTTAGCCATTACAGTTGGCATAGTGATGATTACGTCGATATCAGTCCATCCACCTTCGATTTTCTTGATGAATTCGTCTAAACCAGCGTAGTCAGCACCTGCTGCTTTTGCTTCTTCTTCTTTGTCTGGAGTAACTAGAGCAAGAACTTTAACTTCTTTACCTACACCGTGAGGAAGAGTAACCACACCACGAACCATTTGATCCGCTTTACGTGGGTCAACACCTAAACGCACGTCTAAGTCTACAGAAGCGTCGAACTTCTCGAAAGAAATTTCTTTCACAAGCTCAGTAGCTTTCTCCAGCGTATATTCCTGAGTTCTATCATATTTTGATAGAGCCTCTTTCATTTTCTTTGATACTGCCATGATTAACTATTTTACTTGTAGAAATTAAGCCTCCCAAGGAGCTGTACCCTCTACTGTTACACCCATGCTACGAGCTGTACCCGCAACCATTTTCATACCTGATTCAACTGTAGAACAGTTTAAGTCTGGTAATTTTGTCTCTGCAATCGTTCTTAACTGATCCCAAGTAACTGACGCTACTTTTTTACGGTTAGGCTCTGATGAACCTTTTTTAATTTTAGCCGCATCCATGATCAAGTTAGCCGCTGGAGGAGTCTTAATTACGAAATCAAAAGACTTGTCTTTGAAAATTGTAATTAATACAGGCAATAATTGCCCTCCTTTGTCTTGAGTACGAGCGTTGAATTGTTTACAGAAATCCATAATATTCAAACCCTTCGAACCTAACGCAGGACCTACTGGCGGCGACGGATTGGCTGCTCCACCTTTAATTTGGAGCTTCAGGAAACCTTCGATTTCTTTTGCCATGTTATTCTTCTTTTTCTACTTGTTTATAATCGAGTTCCACAGGTGCATTTCTGCCAAAAATCTTCACCATGACATTGAGTTTTTTCTTCTCTTCGAAGACTTCCTCTACGCTTCCGGAGAATCCAGAGAATGGACCATCCATAACGCGTACTGTTTCGCCGACAGAGTAAGACGTGTCATGTTTAACTTCGCCTTCGTCCGACTCATCGACTTTGCCTAGGATCTGATTAATTTCAGAGTCACGCATAGGTTTTGGAAGCACTGACGGATCTTTCGAGTCCGCATTCAGAAAACCTATTACACCCGGAACGCTATTAATCGTGTGTTGAACCTCACCATTGGATAAATCAGCTTGTACGATAACATACCCTGGTAGTAAGTTTTTCTCGACAGCAATCTTTTTCACTTTACCGTCTCTTTGCTTTCTTGCCTGATAAACTTTCTCTGTTGGAACTAATACTTCCGTGATAAAGTTCTGAAGATTTTGATTTTCTAACTCTTTAAGTAGATAATCTTTTACTTTCTTTTCTTGGCCACTTACAGCTCTAACTACATACCATTTAAGCTCACCCATCGCTATTTAGTTTTATCTGTTGAGGTTTCTTAACTAAAAATACAATTTTCACTATAACTTATTCTTAGAATATGTTATAGAACTCTGTTAAAAGGAAGTTGATTACATAGTCAGCACCACCAATTGCAAGAGCAAATACTAATGACGCTACTAAAACTAATACAGAGCTATCTTGAGCTTCTTTGTACGACAACCATGAAACGTTGTCAGTCATTTCTGTGTATGACTCTCTAAAAAATTGCATTAATTTATTCATAATTCTTACGAATTTTGCACATAAAAAAAGTTGCTTTTTTAGTAACAACTTTATGTTATGTAAATTTTAAAATCTATTGAACGGCTAAATATAGCTATTCAAATTTTAATTTGCACGGGTGGTAGGATTCGAACCCACGACCTGCGGTTTTGGAGACCGTAACTCTACCAGCTGAGCTACACCCGTTTATTCGTTAATTTTCAGTACTTTACGTAAGTACCTTAGATTTCCGAGATGCAAAGGTAGATACTTGTTGAGAAATAACAAACTTGAAAGCGAAATATTTTCTTAATTCATATTAATATACAGTGACTTATAGGTATTTCTCTTATATTTAGACTTCATAAAAGTGGCTCATTATATATAAATTAGCATATTAGAGCCAAAATTAATAAAAATCATATGAACAATTTTTTTTTCTATTTTATCTTATTTTTTTTCTCATCTAACCTAATTAAGGCTCAAGATGCTACTACTTTACCTGAAGAATTAAAATTTAATGATGGAATTTTAGCTATAAATGCTCATGCAATCTCTGGAGAAAATTCTTTTTTCCAGATGTCAGAAAAAATTTCTAAAAAAACTGTTTTTTGGGAAGTTTTCAGAGAGAAAGGTGAATTGAAACGTAAATATGCGATTAATAACTTACCTAAAGGGATATATCATTTTCAATTCGCTCTTGATGGAAAAGCTGTTTATGGGGAAGTATTTAATAAAGATACAGGAACTACTTTAAAGGTATATCATAGTACAGATTATCAAAGGCCATATTTTAATATTAAACTTGATAATGACACATTGTTAGTAGATGGTTTTTTTGCTCAAGATAAAAATGTACAAATTTCTATTAAAAATGAGGAAGAAATTGAAGACTTGTACTACACAAGTGTGAATTTAGAACATGGGAAATTAAAGACACAATATATATTGTCAACTTTTGATAAAGGCAATTATGTAATTAGAGCTAAACTGAAGGATCGAACGTTTGTTAGAAACTTTAGTTTAGAATAGAATTGTAATTTTCTGCTTATCAAATAGTTTACATTTGTTTGATTAGAAAGGTGTCATTTTATTTTGCAGATAAAAAAACTTACCATACATTTGCACTCGCAATCGGGATAAATGGTCACGATTCAGATAAAGTTTTGTGTAAAAATTAAGTAATTGAGGGCAATCTGGGAAGGTTCCAGAGCGGTCAAATGGGACGGACTGTAAATCCGTTGCTTCGGCTTCGCAGGTTCGAATCCTGCCCCTCCCACAACTGCATTACTTAATTGGGAGAGTTCCAGAGCGGTCAAATGGGACGGACTGTAAATCCGTTGCTTCGGCTTCGCAGGTTCGAATCCTGCCTCTCCCACACATCATTTTATCTTGCGGGTGTAGCTCAGTTGGTAGAGCGACAGCCTTCCAAGCTGTAGGTCGCGGGTTCGAGCCTCGTCACCCGCTCAAAGGTTAATCAGTAATGATTGACCTTTTTGCATAGAAAAATGTAAGGTTGAAATATTCGATTTCAACAAAATTGATAGATTGAGTGTAAAAATTAAGTAATTGAGGGCAATCTGGGAAGGTTCCAGAGCGGTCAAATGGGACGGACTGTAAATCCGTTGCTTCGGCTTCGCAGGTTCGAATCCTGCCCCTCCCACAACTACATTACTTAATTGGGAAGGTTCCAGAGCGGTCAAATGGGACGGACTGTAAATCCGTTGCTTCGGCTTCGCAGGTTCGAATCCTGCCCCTCCCACACATCATTTTATCTTGCGGGTGTAGCTCAGTTGGTAGAGCGACAGCCTTCCAAGCTGTAGGTCGCGGGTTCGAGCCTCGTCACCCGCTCAAAGGT
>NZ_JBSWYJ010000079.1:0-9134 GCF_056161045.1 Flammeovirga sp. AWQ4_249 | reverse complement strand
ATCTAATCAAAAGCTAGATAAACTTTTGAAGAGAGATAACTTCTGGAAAAAATATGCTCAAGTAAAATTTAATGATCGTCAGATAAAAGTAGTCAATAAAATGTTTGAAGATGATTTTGAAGGAGGTATGAATAATCGGAAATGGAGCAGAATGACTAAATGTTCTTTTCAGACAGCAACAAGAGATATTGATTATTTATTAGAATTAAACATTTTGGTGAAATCATCTGAAGAGGAAAGGAATAAAAATTTTATGTGACTATTTGAAGACAGGTTTAAAGTAAATGATGATAAAAACATAATTGAAAGTGCGATTTTTATAGAAACTGCACTTTCAACAGTGCATTTTTCTTTATTAAGTTGATTTTTGCTAACATTATAAAAATTTAGCTAAAAGATAAGTACTGTGTACGTGATTGATAATTAGGTGTATATCTGTGATTTTTGTGATGATAAATTATATTTTATTTAGAAAAATATACATCATTATATAGTTAATATATTAGCTAATTATGTATAGTGTAAATAAAACTCCAAATTCTGTTTTACAAGAGATTTCTAATAAGATAAGAGCAATCCGTAAAGCCTATAAATATTCCCAAGAAGAATTAGCAAAGCGTTCAGGTGTTTCTTTAGGAAGCCTGAAGCGTTTTGAAAGTACGGGCAAAATTTCATTAGAATCATTGCTTCGGTTAATGCATGTTTTTGGAAGATTGGAGGAATTAGATAATATCTTATTACCGCAAAAAGATATGTCTGAAATTGAGAAACTATTTAGTGATGAATTGTAATGGGAAATATTTAAAAAATAAGAGTGAACTTGAATTTTAGTTCTTCTCAAAAATACCAAGTAGGTGAAATTATCAAAAACAATCAATCCTATTATTTTAAGTACCATTCTTCATTCCTGTCTAAAAAATTAGAGTTGTCTCCATTTAAGTTACCCTTAAAAAAGATGTGTATGACATGTCATCCTTTCCATTTGAAGGGATTGCTGGGGTATTTAATGATTCTTTACCAGATGGTTGGGGATGGTTACTTTTAGATAGAAAATTGACAACAGAAGGAATAGATATGCATACTATTACACCCTTGGAAAGATTGGCTTATGTAGGAGAGAGTGGTGCAGGAGCATTAACATATGAACCTGAATTTGGAAAATGGATTGTTGAATAATATTGCCAATTTGATACTACTTGATTTATTATTAGATTAGTTGATAATTCAATGAATAAGTATGGGGAATCAAATACCATCACACCAACATAATTTCTATTCAGAAATAAAAGAAATCTTAGCTTCTGCAAAAACTAAAGTGAACTCAGTAGTTAATTCTGCTATGGTAGAAGCCTATTGGTCCATTGGGAAACGTATTGTAGAAGAAGAACAAAAAGGAGAAGCAAAAGCAAAGTATGGAAGTTTCTTGATAAAAGAATTATCGAAACAACTAACTGAAGATTTTGGTAAGGGGTTTTCAATGAGAAATCTAAAATATTTTAGACAATTCTATCTACTTTTTCCTGATTTTCAAATTGGGCACACACTGTATGCCCAATTGAGTTGGAGCCATTACAAATTATTATTTAGAGTTAATGATATTGATGCTAGAAAGTATTATCAGAAAGAATCAATTGAAAATCAATGGTCAGTTCGAACATTAGATAGAAACATATCTACCCAATATTATCAACGACTATTACAATCTCCATCAAAGGAGTTAGTTAAGTCGGAGATGAAAGAAAAAACAAAAGACTTAAACTTTAGCCCTAAAAATTTCATTAAAAACCCTTCCGTATTAGAGTTTTTAAATCTACCAACAAACTTTGCTTATACTGAACAGGAGTTAGAAAAAGCATTGATCGATGATATTCAAAAATTCCTTTTGGAACTTGGGAAAGGTTTTGCTTTTGTAGAACGTCAACAATTGGTAAGGACAGAAACTTCTGATTTTTATATTGATCTTGTGTTCTATAATTATATTCTGAAGTGTTTTGTATTGATTAAAATCAAAACGGAGAAGTTGTCTCATCAAGCAATTGGTCAACTAGATATGTATGTTCGTATGTATGATGATTTAAAAAGAAATGAAGGAGATAACCCAACAATAGGAATTCTTTTATGTGCTGATACTGATCAGACGATTGCTAAATATTCAGTATTAAATGATAATCAGCAATTATTCGCCTCGAAGTATTTGACTTATTTACCTACAGAAGAAGAATTAAAAGCGGAGATTGAGAGGCAAAGGGAGATTTTTGAAGAGAGAATGAAATAGAAATAACTTAAGCAACAAACATGTACCACTTCCAAGATATATCAGAAATCATAGGCTCGCTCAATGAGGGAAAAAGGCTTATTGATGAGATTTTTAAGAATAGGAAAAGATACGATTATGAATATGAGCAAGCATTGGAATTGTTGGGAGAAGGAGGGGAAGTTAAAATTCAGCGATTGATTGATAAAGGTATCATCAAAGAAAATGGACAATTCCTTGAAATAGAAGATCAGTTTCTTTCCTTTTTTGAAGAATTGATGCAGGTGAATGAAACCATCAATATTTCCTCTTTTAATGAGCATATCAAAATCATAAAGGAGAATATTGATTACTTCAGCAAGGAAAATGCACAAAATAGAAAACAATGGTATTTCAAGCTAGTCAAAAAGGATTTAAGTAGAATTGGTAAAATCTGTTCCAGAAATGTTGACGATTTGATCCGAAATATTGATACAACTTTTAAGACGGAAGAAAACTATAAGATCAAATTAAAGAAGCTTGAAAACTTTAAGGGAAAAACGGAAGAAATTCAGAACTTAATCACTCAATCACGACATTTGATTGATAAAGAAGAAGTGTCCTTTTTTGTACTTTCTGCCGATGAAGAGTTACAAACGATAGTTGTGGAGTTGAAGAAAGAATTTAATTCTGCCAATCATAATTTGGTTGAAATTCAAAGACAATTACTTCAGTATATCAATCAAGTGAGACATAATTCCCAAGTGGTGGAAAAAGTCAAGAAGCTGAAGTTATTGATGGATCAGGTGGAATTGGAGGCTCGAACCAATATCAAGGAAGTGCTAAATGAAAGGAAGGAGGTACTTTTTGAGAAAAGGAAAACGTATCCATTGAAGTTGGATTTGGATATTCTGGAAGAGGATGAAGTGTATCAGTTGATTAAAGAGATCAATCAAAATCAAAAAAATAAAGAACGACGAAAAACCCTATCTGCGGGAGCTATAGATGCCAATCTTTTAAATCAACAAACTGAAAGTGTATTCTTTATCAATCATGAGGAAGTAAAACGTAGCTTTTTGGCTCAAGGAAATGATCTTTTTAATTTTGTATTTCATTATGATTTTCCTTTTGAGGTATCTTATATTGAATTGGTAGGATGCTATTATAAGATCATTAATTACTACAGTAATGAGATTGAGATTACTGATGATAAAATAAGATACGGAGACCGATATTTTGCGAAAGTGTACCCTAAAAGAAAGAAATATGCCTAGAGAAAATTATAACAAACAAATTTTTGAAATACTGAGTAAAGGACATTTTATCTCCTCTAACTCTATCAACTCGACACAAAAAAAGTTATATCAGTATTTAGAGAAAGAGAAGGAAGCAACACAAGATTATTTTGATCAGATCGGTTTTTATTTAGTAGAGGGGAAGGACTGTTTTTATTTTAGTAGGGAAGAGGAAAGGAGTACACTCAAAAGTAAGTTGGAAAGGTCGATGCGATGGATCAGTATTCTTGATTTTTTCAAGTCTTATGATGAATCTTTTGGGGTGGGTACTCAAATTACACCTTCAGAAATTTCATCTATTATTGGAGTAAATCAGAACCTGAAAAATAAACTCAATTTGCTTAAAAGGATTACTAAAAAAGAGAAATACGATGAGAGTGTAAATGAACTTTTCGAGATTTTAAAGAAGGAAGGTTTTGTGGAGGTCATTGATGACCTTTCTATGACTTATAAAGTATTGAATTCTTTTTCTTACCTCGAGGAATTGATTTTGAGCATCGATATTGAAGAACCAACAACAAACGAAAACTAAACATGAGAACTCTCAATAAAGTCATATTAATCCATTGTGCGAATATTCCCTATGCAGAAATAGAATTGGACAGCAATTGTCACTTTGGAGGTACACAAGGTGTGGGTAAAAGTACAATTCTTCGAACGCTTTTATTCTTCTATAATGCAGACCCTAGAAAGTTAGGGATTAAAAAAGAGCAAACCCGTTTTGTAGATTGGTATTTAAAAAATGATAATTCTTATATCATCTATGAAGTAGCTACGGAGAAGGGGAGTTTTTGTGTGGTGTTGTTTCGTTCTCAGTCTAAAGTACAATTTCGATTTTTTGATAGCGGTTTTGAAAAACGATTTTTTATGACTGAAAATGGGGAAGTTTTTAATCATTGGAATCAGATCAGAGGGATATTAGATAAAGAAGGGATTGGGCTTTCAAAGGTAATCGATAATTATACAACTTATCGTGATATCATTTATGGCACTCAACAGAATCAAAGAGAATTTAAAAAGTATAACTTATTAGAGACGAAGCAATACGGTACTATTTATAAAACGATTCAGAGTGTTTACCTCAATGCGGATGTTTCTGCAGATGATATTCAGAAAATTATTATTGATTCTCTGGACAGTGAAGAAAAGTACATTGATCTGAATACTTATAGTCATCACTTGTCTGATTTTGAAGAACAGTTGAATGATATTGATGAATATAAAAAAGATAAAAATCTAAAAACATTAGAGCAGTCTTTTGGGATTTTATTAGAATTAGATGATGTCGACAGTCAGTTGTATTCTTTGTACAGTCAATTGTACAGCAGAGAAAAGTGGTTGAATGATCAATTACCCTCTTTGAAAGATAATGCAGATCTACTTTCTCAAAATGAAGTGAAGTTAAACGATAAAATAGTTCATGAGAAGTCGTTGCATGCAAAAAGAAAAGAGGTTATTGCTTCAAAAATTAGTGTATTAAGGGATAATCTAAAAAAGACGAGAGAAAAGAAGAAGTATTATCAATCTCAAAATATTCAAGAAGTAGAACGTAGGGTAAAAGAGCGCCCTAGTATTGAAATCAAACTTAAAAACCTCGAAACTGAAGAGTCTTCTCTTACCAGTAAGTTTCAGGATATAGAAGTAAAGTACAAATCTCTAAAAGCACAAAAAGAAGCAGAGCAATCCACATTTATTCATCAGAAAGAAGCTTTAATAGGGGAGTTAAAAGATCAATTAATCGATCAAGAGAGAGGGTTAAATCAAGAATATGATCAATTATTTGATCAGTTAGACAAAACGAATGCTGATAAAAGAGTCGTTTTACAGGAGCATTTTTCTACCCTTCAAAACAATAAATTAGAGAAGAAAATTGAGCTCAATGAATGTAAAAATAAGCAATTTAATCAATCAGAAATTGAGGGGATAAAAGATCATATTCAAAAAGGAATAGCAGAAACTAATGCATTAGGTCAAGAGGTGCTGAAGTCTGAACAAGAAATAGAAGGACACCGTAAGAGTTGGACACATGCATCAGAAATCTATCAAAAAGAGATTGAAAACGAGAGAGTAAATTTAAATCAACGTTTTGAGAAACTGACTCAGACGAAAAAGGATTTAGAAGGGAAAATCGAAAAATACAATCATACCCTTTTGGCTTGGCTGGCGAATAATAAAAAAGATTGGTCTGAAAATATTGGTAAAGTCATTGATCAAGATTTGCTATATCATGATGAATTCGACCCTCAATTATTGGATCATTTAGCAACTTCATTGTATGGAGTGGGTATTAATTTGAAGACAATTGAAAGGAGACCTTTTTCATTGTCGTTGTTGGAGGAACAGTTGAAAGATACATTAGGTGAGATTGAAAAGGTGAGGAGGGAGTCAAGCAAATTAGATCAGGGTTTAATCAAGAAAGAACAAAGCCTAAAGAAAAAATATCAACCTCAAATCAATAAGTTGAAATCTTTTATTGAGGTATCTAATAATACAATTAAAAAGAATACAAAAGAGAAAGAACGCCAAGAAGTCTTGTTAGAGGAATGGATTGAAAAAGGGCAGAAAGAAAGAGATTTACAATTGGCTCAACTCAATGAGGAATTGAATTTAATTCAATTGGATTTGGGAGAGTTAAAACAGCAATTAAGTTCATTTGAGGAAGGAGTAAAGCAACAGAAAGAAGTCAAACGCAAAGAAAAAACAAGACGTTTGAATCAGTTTAAAAAGGATTTTCAAGAGAAACAAAATAGAATTCAATCATCAATTGAAGACTATAAGCAAGAGATTCAAAAAGCGATTGATGAACTGAATGAACAGAAAAATGAAGAGCTTTCTGGAAAAGGAGTGGATAAAAGGCATCTTGAGAAATTAACTGATCAAATTAAAAAATATACAACTGAGTTACGATATATTCAAGAGCATCAACAATTGGTTTTTGAATATGATAAAGACAAAAGGGAGTACATTGATA
The DNA here is from genome assembly GCF_056161045.1 of Flammeovirga sp. AWQ4_249. Taxonomy (NCBI): domain Bacteria; kingdom Pseudomonadati; phylum Bacteroidota; class Cytophagia; order Cytophagales; family Flammeovirgaceae; genus Flammeovirga; species Flammeovirga sp. AWQ4_249. Next base: position 2,635 of record NZ_JBSWYJ010000079.1, on the reverse strand, counting down.
AGCAGAAAACATTTGAAAACGAAATGCTTCATGAGGAGGAGAAGCTAAATAATTTGGTGGCTGAATTTTCTAATTCTTTGAATATTTTAGAAGAGAAGTATAAAGAAATAAAACAACAGTTATCTGATATCAATCAATCTATTTTAACTTACGAGAAGGAACTCAAGGTTTATGAAGAACAGAAAGATGATGATAAACTAATTGCACTGGAAGAATATGCAACGTCTGTGACTTCTCTGGAGGGAGATTTAAACTTTGATGAACTACATCGAAAAGTGTATCAGACTTTTGATGCGTTAGAGGAAAAGAAAAATATACTTTACTTAAAATTGAAAAACTACTTAGGGAAGTTTACGGTCAACTCAGTACTTAAATTCCCTTCTACAGAGGAGTTAGAAAGCAAAGGTGTGAGAGAAGTTGGAAAGAGACTAAAAGAGTTTGTGCATGAAAATAAAATTACAGAAATAGAGAAGATATTCAATGAGCGATTTGCCAATATCATCAATATTTTTGGCACAGAAACGCAAGACCTTATCAAGAAAACAGCAGAAATAGATCAAGTAGTTAAAAAGATCAACAAAGACTTTAAACTCAAGAACTTTGTGAGTGCGGTGACCAATATTGAATTGAAATTGGAAGAAAGTAGAAATCCAATTATTAGTGTATTGAAGAAGATTAAGGAGTTTCAGGAAGAGAATAATAGTTCATTGGGGATTGCAAATTTATTTACGCAAAACAAAGATTTGAATAAGATCAATAGAAATGCCGTCAAGCTATTAAAGTACCTGAAAGATGAAATTGGAAAATCAAAAACGGGGAAATTATTACTTTCAGATACGATTCATATTTTATTTAAAATAGAAGAAAACGGTAATGATACAGGTTGGATAGAGAAACTAAAAAATGTAGGTTCTGAAGGAACGGATATTTTGGTCAAAGCCATGCTGAATATTATGTTATTGAATGTCTTCAAAGAGGGAGCATCAAGGAAGTTCAAAGATTTTCAATTACATATTATTATGGATGAAATAGGGAAACTTCATTCTACAAATGTCAAAGGATTGTTGAGGTTTGCCAATGAACGAAATATTATTGTTTTGAACGGCTCACCAGAAACGAACAATCAATTGGATTATGGGCATATCTATCATTTAGATAAAGTGGCAGGACATAAAACGATGGTGAGGCAGATTATATCTAAAGCATAATGAAGTTATCAGAAAGTAAGGCAAAGAAATTATTACAACTGAGTAATGGAGAAGAACTTTCAGGAAGTCAACTGAAAGGAGAAATCTTTGAACAAATGTTGGAAGATGGTATTTTGCAGATCAAACTTCAAGGAAGATCAAGACGAAAGATAGTTTGTAATGATCCGTCACAATTGAAATTTTATTTAAAAAACCAATGGGGTATTAATGATCTTTCTGCTTACATAGATAATTTCAAGGTTGGAGAAAATAGAGCTGATAATATCAAAGTTTCTTCTGATTCAAAATCAAAAAAAGTAAGAACCTTTAAAGGCTTTTTGGTCAACTGTTATGAACTGATTTCAGCAGTTTTAAATGAAAAAGAATTGGATCTTCAACCCGCTTTAGGAAGCTTTATTTTTATCAGTGATTTCGAAAACTTTATAGTAGACAAAGAGGTAACCATAGTAGGTGTTGAAAATGCCGAAAACTTTAAAATGATCGAACAGCAGAAGTACCTTTTTGAAGACATGAAGGTTTTATTTGTGAGTCATTATCCTCAATCCCAGTCCAAAGATTTGATACAATGGTTACAATCTATTTCTAATTCATATCTCCATTTTGGTGATTTCGATTTTGAAGGAATCAATATTTTTCAGAATGAATATCAAAAATATTTAGGAGAAAGGGCATCCTTTTTTATTCCCTCAAATATTGAAGAACTAGTTTCAACATATGGAAATAGAAATTTGTATAACCGTCAATTAGGTAAAAGAAAATTAATACAAGAAGATGACAATATTCAGTATTTAATTAAAATCCTTCATCACAATAAAAAATGTTTGGAACAAGAAATTTTAATCCAATATGAACTTTGATAGTATATTTTCAATAACTCCACCTCAAATTATTGAGAGAGGGGAAGAGTATTATGATTCTGGTCAAGTAATAGAAGTATTAGACGATGGAAAAGGAAATTTTATTGGTAAAGTAGCGGGGAGTGATAATCAAGAATATGAAATAGTAGTAAATGTTGACTCAAAAGGAGAAATAGATACTTATTGTGACTGTCCTTATAATTATGAAACGCCTTGTAAACATATTATTGCTACCTTATTAGAAATCCAGTTTTCAGATCAAGAATATATAGTTTTTGAATCAAATAGTAAGATGAATTATGAAGATATTATTAATTCTATTTCAGCGAGAGAATTAAGACAGTTTGTATTAGACTATGCAGACTCCGATGATAAATTAAGAAGAGAATTAGAGGAGAAATTTAAAAGATGAATATTTTATATTCCCAAAAAATGTGAATATAGGTTTTGTTTTATATTTTATATTTCCATATTTTGATAATATGGAAGAGTTGTATAAATATAATCACGAAGATTGGCCTAATTTTGTTTTTGATGAAAGTAAGGTTTTTCATCAATTAGCCTTAGTAA
>NZ_JBSWYJ010000078.1:0-9181 GCF_056161045.1 Flammeovirga sp. AWQ4_249 | reverse complement strand
AGCGTATTTTTCAACCATTGATAAGGTTCAATGTCATGCATTTTTGCGGTAGCAAAGAAGGAATAGAACATTGCTATTTGTGCAGCACCTTGTTCATTACCTGCAAACATATAGTTTTTACGACCGATAGCTAGTGGACGTATTTTATTTTCTATTGGGTTATTATCGATGAGTAATGCACCATTTTTGACATATTCTCGTAACCCTTTTTCATGATTTAAAAAATAAGTAATTGCCTTTCCTATATCTGTTTTGGGTAAAATAGGTTGTTTTTTGGCCCATTCGAAGAGCGTATCAAGAATAGGAACAGCATATTTCTGTCTTTGGGACTGTATTTCTTCTACTATTGTATCTGCAGTAAACGTTTTCTCTAATTCATAAAGTTTGGCAACCAAATCTACGATTTTGGAAGCATCCTTATAGCCACCTTTATAGGCATTAAAAAAATATCGACGTGCGTGTGCCCAACAATTTAAAGGTGTAATTGTTGTCGTTTTCTCAAAAAAATCATAGGCTTTGTAACCATCTGTTTGGGCATATCCTTTAAAGTCTCCGAGGTGATCTTTTAAATATTCCTTACCTCTTCCATTTGCGTAATGAATAGAGAGAATTTTCTCTTTTGGATCCAGGTAATACCACATATATCCTTTGTGAGCTTCCACCTTTTTTACCCGTTCCCATTACTTTAATGGTTGATTCATCGATTTGAAGGTAGTTACTTTGCCTTATTTTTTGTGATAATAACTCAAATAGAGGCGTTAATTTTTCTGCCACCTTCTTTTGTAAATCGATCAGCGTTGCATTTTTCAAATAGACATCCTGTCTTTCAAACTGCTTGATAAAACGGTGGATTGGAATATGATCTACAAATTTGCTGATGATCATCTGAGCGGCTAAACTTGCCGATGCAATAGACTTAGGAAAAGGTAAATTAGATGGAAGTGTCGATTGACTAAATACGTTATCGCCATTTTCCTGTTCTTTGACGTAGCGAGGTCTGATAATTCTTCGAACATACAAACGTGCCGGTTCACACTCGAGTACCTCCGTAATATCTTCACCTACTTTTCGCCAACCTTTTAAATCATGATCAGGTTCAATCACTTCTTCTACACGCTCCAGATTGTCTGGCAAAGCTGTGCGAACTGGCTTTTTCTTCTTTCTTTTATGAGCAGGAACTGTAACTTCAGTTGTTTCAGACATAGGTTCTTCCTTTTTCTCCTCTTCAAAAATAGACAACTGATTTTTGGGTATATCAGTGTATTTACGCTTCTCGGATTTCGCTCCGAAAAGCATATTTTGAAACATAGCCACCTGTGCTTTTAAGTGGGCGTTTTCTTGTTCTAATGATACTATTTTTTCATCTTTGCTCACCTCTTATTTATAGCAAAAATGATACTAAAAACGCACTTTTTGACTTCTTTTTTCTAAAGAAATACCTTCAATTAACATCATTATTTGAGCAGAAGATAAATGGATATTTTGCTCTTGACCAAAACCTGAAGGAAGCTCGAAACGGCCTCTTTCCAATCGTTTGTAATACAGTGCAAATCCTCCTCTTTCAAAACGTAAGAGTTTAATTTTGTCTTTGCTTCTGTTGATGAATACATAAATGTCACCACTGACAACATTCATTTTCATGAGTGAAATTACAATATTACTCAAGCCGTTAAACCCTTTTCTTATATCTGTAAACTCACTATACAGATAAATATGGTCCGTATTTCGTAAGGATACCATCAGATGAGTTGGATTAGTGAAGGTAATAAACTCATATCAGTAACATGTATCTTGACACCATTGGGATATTCAATAATGATAGGAGAAGGAGTCGTTACAGGCGTTGCTTTTACGGAGATAAAATGAGACTTATGAGCTTCAGTAGATGTGGATAACGAAGCTTCCATTTTTAATTTCTTATTCTGCCAATAATTGAATATTGGTAGGCTAAGTTTATGTTTTCTACAGTAAGCAGACTTCAACATAGTACTGGATTCCCATGACTCTATATGAGCAAACATAATTTCTTGCTTTGACATATTTCCTTTTGTTTTATGATCTGATGAGCACAAAAGTATTTAGAAAATGGATGGAATGATAGATGGGGTTGGCCGACTGCTTACAAGCAATTTAGCACTTTGTAGAAAACATATTGCAGCTACAAAATCGAATATCTACTATTATTTATTGCCTATTTATAAGCGAAAAAGAAAACTCATTTTTGATTGCATAAGTTTGCTTGATATACGTTCGACTACTGCGAATCAATCTCTGATTAACTGTCTTAAATTTATCAAAGAGCATAGAAATAAGAAACGTGAATGGATTATAGACCAAATGCCCATTGGTCTCCAATGGATAAATGAAGAGGTAAAAACATTAATAACAGGAACTACAAACAGGCAGAAACCTATTGAAAAATTACATAGCAGTTCTTTAGAAATTGCCTTATTTCATGAGTTATCCAAGTCTTTAAAATCGCTTGATTTATATGTGAAAGGTAGTTTTGAATACGATGATTATAGAGAACAATTAATTGATAATAAGGAATATGAAAATAAAATAAACCTCTATAATGAGCGGTTAGACTTTCCGAAAGTGAAAGAAGATTTTATAGCAAAGTTAAAGAAAGAGTTAACCCATTCTATTCAAACTACAGATGTTAATTTTGATGATAATAGATACATTACCTTTGAAAATGAGCAACTTGTTATACGAAAAAGTGAAAAAAGAGAACGACATCCGGATTATAAAAAAGTGGATCATCGATTAAAGAAAGAACTAAAACAAATTTCCATTTTAGATATTTTGACCTCCGTTAATAAATCAGTTATATTTTCAGAAAATATAGGATTGCATAGTGGAAATGATCCTAAAATAGATAATTACGATCAACACCTACTCAGTACCTTATTTTCGTACGGTTGTAATTTAGGTCCTGCTCAAGCTGAAAAATCGTTGAAGTTTATCACACAAAATCAGCTTTCATGGTTCAATAGAATGCATGTAACTGAAACCAAGCTGTCGTCTGAAAACACAAAAATCATTAATAAATTTAATCAATTAGAACTACCTTCTTTTTGGGGACAAAAAGAGAGTGTTTTAGTAGATGGTACCCATTGGAATATCTTTTCTCAAAACTTCTTTTCTGAGTACCATATCCGTTATGGAAAGTATGGGGGTATTGGTTATTATCATGTCTCAGACACTTATATTGCCCTTTTTAGCCATTTCATTCCTTGTGGAGTATATGAAGCGGTATTTGTTTTAGATGGAATTATCAACAATACTTCCAACATTCAACCTCATAAAATCCATGGAGATACGCATGCACAAAATGAAGCTATTTTTGGTTTATCGTATCTTTTAGGAATACAATTAATGCCGCGTATTCGCTCTCTAAAAGAATTGAATTTTTATAAACCAGAAAAGGATTTTAAAATAGAAAATCTCGACACTTTATTCACCAAAACGATTAATTGGTCATTAATCCAAAGGCATTATGATGATATGTTTAAGGTAGCTATTAGCATTATGGAAGGGAAAATTACGGCATCGCATATCATGAAAAAATTAACAAGAAAAAGCAGAAGAAATAAGCTTTATCTTGCTTTTAAAGAGTTAGGAAAGGTAATAAGAACTCAGTTTTTGATGGAGTATTTAGATAGCTTGGAATTAAGAAAACAGATTCATCAAGGCACTGTTAAAAGTGAAGAGTTTAATCATTTTACTAAGTGGGTTAGTTTTGGAAGCAATAGTACAATCCGTGAGAATAGACGATATGAACAGTTGAAAATCATAAAGTATAATCACCTGGTAACGAATGCTATTATTCTTTATAATACCTATCAAATGTCGAAGATTTTGGATAAAATGATAAAGGATGGTAGCCTTGAGTCTAATGATGTGTTTAAGGAACTATCTCCCTACAGAACGGAGCATATTAATCGTTTTGGAGAATATCACTTAAATATGAATTTTCCTGCTTTAGGGATTTAAAGTAAATTTAATATATACAGAATATTATTTTATTTTTTTTACTTATAACCAACTATTCATCTGATTTTATTCTTGTTAAATTTATACGGATTTTTATAAAAATATACAAATGTTACTAACTGTTAAATATATAACATAAGTATCTGTAAATAATGTATTTACAGATAAGAATGATACCTGGTCGTTGGAATCGTGAAGGGACCTCTAATAATTGCATTAGGTCATCAATACTGTTAATATTGCGGATAAGCATATAATGGTTTTTTGAAAAGGATTTTTTTTTATAAATTGCTATTAATCTACTATATAATACTATTCAAACTCTTACTAAATATTATGAACAGAATCATTGCTTTACTATTAATATCTACTTTTTTTTTATCAAGTGCTTTTGCACAGCAAAACACATCAGAAAGATCTAGCTATAGATATGCTGTAAATGGTCTTATCCCAGAAGATTCCTCTTTTAGAACAATTCCTGATAATGGATATGTTGTTCTTTTGGATGGCAATAGACTTGAAGGAAAAATAAATATCTCAGGTCCCACTTTTGAAGAAATAGCAAAAGTTACTCTAAAGGCAGACAATGGCAAGAAATACTATTTTCAAACTAGAAGTTTAACCTCTTATGGGTTAGATAAAAAGAATAAAAATCAAACACCTGATAAGTTTCGATGGCATACTCCCGAAAGGAATGCTTTTTCAGGAATGGCAACGAAAAGAGTTGGTGAAGGATCGTATGGATATGTTACAACTGAGAGCGGAAAGAAAATAAAAGGTGCTATTCAAATAAATGAAATAGGTGGTGTCGTAAAGTATATCTACATCAAAGATCATAACGATAAAAAGCATAAATTCTTGGTGAAAAATCTACAAAATTATGGAGTAGAAGAATACCAAGATCCAAAATTTGAAGGTGTATTTTCAGCTATAAAATGGAAGTCAAGTACCTATTTATCAGCGTTTAATTCTAAAATAAAATCAGTTTCAGCAAAAGGTGCAATTACTATGAACAATGGTAATGTCATTAATGATTTTATTCAAGTAGTTAAAAAAGGTGATCAGGTTGTCGAATTGAATGCATTAACATCAGGAAAAAAAGGGAAGGCACTAACTGTTGACTATAATGATGTAAAGAAATATGCATTCAAAGTAACCAAAGCAGAATTTGAAAAAGAGCAAGCCGATAAATATTACTTAGAAAGTATACATCCTACCAAGAAGTTTCATAAAGGTTATATTGTGATGAGTAATGGAGATAAACCAATGGAAGGTTGGGTAGCAAAAACCGATATGGACGATTATGGAGATTTATATTTTACAACAGGTGAAAATTCATTAATTAAGACTATAAGAGGAGGAGACGTTGAATTTTTTAAGCAAAATATAGCACCGGAAGAGTTCGATACCTATGAAAAATATTGGTATGAAGTAGAACATGTTGATGGAATTAAAAAAGATCTTAATCCTAAATGGGATTATAAAAATTATAGTTCTACAAATCAATATTATTATACAACTAATGAACAGTATGGATATGTGAAACTTAAAGACGGAAAAGTTGATAAGGGAATGATTGTCGTAAAGAGTAGCACTCCATATGTATATAAAGTAATCGTTAGACAACCTGGTGTAAAGAAAGGTGTAACATACTCTAATAAAGTGATTGAAGAATACGGTTTACTTATTCATGAACCTGTTACTTATTTTCCAAACTTTGTATTTAATATAAAGAAGCAGAAAGGATATTTGAACCTTAATGATGGGAGAAGGGTTGAAGGATTACTGACCATTAAAAATATTACCGGAGAAAACATTGTAAACTCAAATGTTGAGATAATCAATGAAACAGAATTTATCCTAATTAAGGAAGGAAATAAAACAGTTTATAAACCTGGAGAAGTAGATGAATATGGATTAATAGATTGTCCTGTATCAATACTAACAAATTATGGTACTGTTTTACATAACGATCAAAAAGCAAATTTTCAAAAAGGTAGTTTTAAGTTGAATGGACAGCAAAAGAGTGGAGAAATCGCTTTAGTTAAAGCATTGGATGGAACGTACCCTGCTCTTTTCTTTGCTGAAAATGGTATTGTAAATCTTTATAAAATTGATAATTCTATTTCTGATGTAAAGCAGGATTTAGGAAACACAGATATACAAATTACTACAATTAGTAAATTAAAAGGAGAGGTATTAACTGATAATGGATTTCTAATTACAAAAGAGGGAAAACGATTAGATGGTAATATTACACTTCGATTTGCAAAAAAAATGTGGTTTGCAAAAGAGGTAGAAATTGTGTTGTCTGATGGACAGAAAAAGACTTATAAAAACGATGGATCTTTAGAAGAAATTGTTATTCGACCAGGACTTGAAGATGAACAAAAATTTATTCGATTTGAAAATGAATATGTAGAAGTATTAAATGAAAATAATGGATGGTATCATTTCAAAAATCCACACCCTACAACTAGAAAAGCAAGTAGTGCATTCGCAAGTTATTTAGTAGGAGCAGCAGTAAATAATCTTAGAGATTATGCCAAACAAGAAGCTTATGAATATGCAACTAAAAATAATAATACGGTTTTAGATCAAGCAGTGGGAGCATATGCTTCTTCATCTAGTGTTGATTACATGAATGTCGACTTTTTTGTATCATATCATGATGAACATATTTTTTATAACCCATCTAAAAAAAGGAAATGTATGTATATTCCGAATAAAGAATATAATGAGGTAAAAGGTGAACTAATGGGATCTTTAGTATTCCTAAAAACACCAAGAAATATCCGAAGAGGTTTATTTAAAGTTAGAAATTCTGAAGCAACAATATCTTTTCTAGGTGAAAGTTTCAAGCAAGAATTATAAACTTTAATATTCATAATTTGAAATAAGAAAACTCACTTCTAATTAACATATAGATTAATAAGAAGTGAGTTTTTATTATGGACTAATAGTCTATTTAACTGTTTGAAACTATTACCTTTTTCTTAAGATTTTTAATATTAACTTCGCAACCCAATTGATTTAATACAATATTCTAATGGTTATAAACATAGCTTTTGTGAATTGGACAGCAAACACAATAAGTGAGCTTTATAAGAGCAGGTGGCAGGTTGAAATCTTTTTTCGAGAAATTAAACAACTCCTCCATATCAAATCTTTTATCGGAACAAGTGAAAATGCTGTAATGATTCAGATTTGGACTGCTTTGATTACTATTTTGATTTTAAAGTACCTCAAATCAATAGGAAAATTTGAATGGAGACTTTCTAACTTGATTGCATTTATAAGGCTAAATTTATTTGTCAAAATTGAACTCCAAAAATGGTTAGATCGACCGTTTGAAGACCCACCGAAACCTAGCTCAATATATGTGCAGGGGGATTTATTTTAATATTGAATGATTTTATACAATAATAATAGCTTAAACGTGCATTTTTTTGGGAAATGAAAACGTTTAGGACACTATTGATACTGCACCTTAATTTTAGATTAAGGTAGAGTTTTTATTAGGATGTTTTTTATATGGAATTATGAAAAATACAAAAAAGACATTTAGCAAAACGGATGGTCCAAAGTTTCTAAAAAAATGGAGCTACAAAGATTACATAAAAAATTAAAAATGAACCTTCGAATTGACCCTGAAAATAAAAAATTAAAAAAGGAATATGATAGGATTAATAATCTTTTAAAAGCTAATAAAAAAGGTCAAACAAATAAGTATTAAGATAATTGGAGTAAGTAAAACTTGAATTACTCACATCACATGGATTAAGAGTATATACAGTTTGTAATACACTCTCTTCTTCATATTTGACAACATTACATGGAGGTAATTTTAAAGAAGTAATTTAAAGTTGACACTCTTTCATTAAGTAAGAACTTAGACAATATCTTTCTTCCTCACCTTACTAATCGTATGCCTAGAGCATCCCAAGATATTTTGAATCTGAGAGTAGGTCTTGTTCATTTCAAGAAGCTCTCGGATTTTTTCTTGCAGTTCTAAGTTCTCAGGTCTGCCTTTGTACTTCCCTTCGGCTTTCGCTTTTTGTACTCCTTCAGCTTGTCTACGTTTACGGTCAAGGTAATCCTTTCGAGCCGTTGCTGCCAAAATATCCAACATCATTCCATTGACAGCAGACATCACTCTGAGCTGAAACTCATCTTCTGTTTTTACGAAAGTGTGAGAAGTAGGAAGGTCCATAGAAATCACCTTTAATTGATTTTCCAAGATGATTGATTTTAGCTTCTGCCAATCGTCTTCTGAAAGTCTTGTAATTCTGTCGATCTGCTCGATAAGAATGGCATCTCCTGGTTCTGCCAAATCCAACAGTCTAAAAAGTTCTGGTCGCTGAAGTTTGGCACCCGATTCATTTTCTATGAACCAACCCGAAACTTTCAATTTCAGTTTTCTTCCAAATTGTAATAATGATGCTTTGGCTCTGTTGGCATCTTGGTCTTTGGTGGAAGCTCGAAGGTAGGCGTAAACTCTCATTTTGACTCAAAAAGTGTATGTATATTGTATTACGAATAAAACTGCTGAAAATTGTAAAAAACCACATAAAACAGTGCATTTTACATGGTTCTTTAAATATAGTGCATTATACATACAAAATCAATAATAATGCACTAGGTTTTAGCTAGTGCTTGAAAGTTATACTTAAAGTGAACTGCGATTTCTTAGAACCCAATGACTCATTTAAAGCAAGTCCATCAACACCGATAATAACATCAACCTATCGCTATGACGGAAGTGGCAATCGTATTACCAAGAAGGTATCCTACTATGATTCCGATAGGAATAGTAATTTTGTAGTAAATACTTTGTATCTTCGAGATGCTAGTGGTAATACCATGGCGGTAATGTCAGATACTACCTTAGAATCAGGACAAACCATTCATCCATTATTTGTGGCTGAATTACCTATCTATGGTAGTAGTCGTTTGGGAGAGTTTAGGCCTTCGTCGGCATCAGAAAATGCACTAAGCTTAAACACACGCTTCTACGAACTAAACAACCACCTCGGTAATGTTCTAGTCACACTCTCTGATGAGGGCAACGTTCTTTCTTATAGTGATTACTATCCTCTAGGTTTGTATGAAAGAAAAATTCTAAGAATCATTATCTTATAAATTAGAAATAAAGAAAGGCCTCCTATAGAGCAAATGACAC
>NZ_JBSWYJ010000077.1:0-9610 GCF_056161045.1 Flammeovirga sp. AWQ4_249 | reverse complement strand
GCTTTATATAACGGAGAATTTACATTGTGATATTTATAGATTTCGATTCAAAAATACCATTTTACGCCTTTTACACATTGTTATGAAAGATTTGAAACAAAAAAAAGGTCACCCAATGGATAACCTCTTTCACTATATAATCTAACTACTGTCTATACTACTTTTTATCATTCTATCTGATCTATATAACGGAACTTACTACAAGCATTATTTATAGAATTCAATTGTGTTTTATCAAAATATATCTATTTCATTAAAAATCAGAAGTTTATAAATGAAAAATCACAATCTCAAGAAGTATAAGTAACTCTTGAAATTGTGATTTATTGATGTGTGTTGTTTAGTAGAATACTTAAAAGTATTAATAATTAGAATTCAAATGCTAAACCAATATTGAAATCCCAATAACCTAATCCATCATATCCTTTAGCTCCAGTAGAATAGTTATATTTCACATTTGATAAAAGATTGACACCACTATTACCCATTGGTACAAGTACACCTACTTCAGGAGCAACAGCAAATCCCCAATATTGATCTGAAACACCAATTCCTCCTAATTGATCATAGATATAATTGCCTGCAGCACCAATCCCTACACCTGCGTAAGGTCTGATACCACCCAATTGACCAAAGTGATAATAAACTGTACCCATTGTGTTGACCACTTGAGAATCTCTGAATTCCTCACCTGAGATTGCTCCATTCTCATTAGAATAGACATTGTAACCCATTGCTTGTTCAAAATGATGATAACCTAAGTAACCACCTACAGAAATATTATCGTTTAGGAAGTGACGATACTCTAAAGTACCTCCACGGAATGAAGCATCAGATATATAATCATTGACACCAGTAGTTGGAACCGTCATGCTATAAGTGATTCCTATAAGATCTTGTGCATTTACTGATACATTGCTTACTAAAATGAAGACCAGTAGACCGACTAATTTTTTAATATTTTTCATAAGGGTAGATATGTTTTTAATCTAAGTTGTTTAAAATTAATTTTTAGAGATATAAGGTGACTGAGAGAACATTTGAGAAATTCCCTTTTGGATTCTATTTTGGTTGTCTGCAACATTTGTTTCAGTACCATTTAAGATTCCTTGCCAGATAACAGGCATTTTTTCAGTGCCATCTTCTTGAACCGCTTCCACGCGAGTATCAATGATCTCTAAAATTACAGTTCCCTGATCATAAGTATAATAAGTTGTCATAGGATAACCATAGTAAGGATAGTACCATCCCCAATAATCACCCCAGTAACCACCCCAATAGTCACCCCAGTAAGCTGGCCATGATGTTATAGATCCAACAACTGTATTATCAAATGAATAAGGTAAAACAACTAAATCCGCACCCTCTTCAGTGGCAGACTTGACGTAACCTGCACGTTCCATGTTTTCAATGGCTGCATTAATAATTACTTGATCTGTAGATGAAAGATTGCTTAAGTCTAAGTTTGTATCTTGGTCTTCTCCTGGATGAGCAACAGTAGAAGAAACTGTGAATGTAACAGCAGACTCAAAGCTAGCGTCATAATCATCATTTTCATGTGTTACAACCGTATCATAGTCAGAAACTTGATCTGGATTATCTTCTTCGTTGACACATGATGTAAATGAAAATAAAGCGTAAAACGCAGTGAATAAATAGACTAAATTTTTTCTCATAACTTTTTTTTTATTTTTTGTATGTGAAAATAAACGTCTATTACTTACTGTCAATTTTTGCTTATTTGACTAAGAAATAACATAAAATGATTATTATTTAAATAGATTGTGAAAATTGTTTAAAAAACAACATTATCTTCTTAGGTCGTCTTTAAATTCTCTTGGTGTTACCCCAAATTTCTTTTTAAAAGTTGCGGAAAAATGACTTGCACTTGAAAAACCTAAATCCATAGCGATCATGGACATTGTTTTTTCACCTTCGGTTAAATAGGTTCGAGCGGTATCTAATCGTACATCCTGATGGAATTGATGAATCGTTACACCAAAAACTTGTTTGAATAAAGCTCTAAGTCTACTAGCACTTAGGCCACATTCCCTTCCAAGTTCATCGATCGATATTTGTTTGTTTAATCGGGTTCGTAAAATCTTTCGTGCTTTAAAAACAGCTTTCGTATTAAAAGGATACTTATTCGTTTCCAGCATTTCTTCTCTTTTATCCACTTTCGTGAAAAAAGTACCTATAAGATGTAGAGCACATGCTTGAATTAATTCTTTTTCATAAGCCCCTCCTCTTTCTAAAGAATAAGAACGCCAAAACATTCCATGCATGACGGGATCAAATTCTTCAAAAATATAAAAAGGCTCATTTTCTGAAAAGAGATCTTTATGGTATTCTGATCGATTGGCTAGTTCATGGTAATATTCTTTCTTTAATCGTACAGAAATAAATTTGATCGGTCTTTCAGAGAAAAATTCCCAACTAATCGTATCCTTTGTATTAGTTGTAAATGCACCTTCTGTAAAAACAGCAAATTCTTCTACTTCATTATTTCCTTTATCAATACCAATTGTTTTTTGTTCAGCAGGTTCACCAAAGAAAACAGGAATATATTTATCAATACTATTTAATTTTGTTCCATCTGAAGCAATAGGTTTCTTTAAGGTAAAATCAAATCGGAATACTTCCATTTTATCACTACACTTAAAACCATCAACTACCCCACTCCCAAGTTCATTATTAAAAATAATAGAATCTTTTTCTCTTCGTCCATCAAAAATGTGACACCAAGCATGTAATGCTTTATCAAAGTCTCTAATTTCCATAAAGTATGCGTCGGATTGGTATGATTGAAGTATTAATATAAAAAATAACCATCAGTAAATCCCACTTCACTGATGGTTATATTAATTATGTTCAAAAGAATATTAACGTAATCGATTAATCAATTCCGCATATTTCTCAATTGGGAAGTTATTGTCTGAGAATAAATTTTGCATTCTCAAGATTGTAATACCAGTGTAGCTAGTATTTGTTCTCGTTAATGCTTTCTCAATTTGATCCCAACCTGATTGACTATATAATTCGTGATAAAGGGCATTTTCACCCATTACTTGTATTCCTAATTTCTTTGCCGAATTAGAGAACCACATTACTAAATCTTCTGCTCTAGAGTAACCTTCCCAGTCTTTGTTCATTTTTTCAAGACATGTGAAGTGAAGAACAATATCATCTTTGATGTCTTTATCAATGATTTTCTTAAGCATCTCCGTATATTCTCCTCTATCTGTAGCACCAATTCCAGGATATGGAGCGATCAATCCCGCAGTAATTTCTGCTACTCTTGGTTGATTTGGATCACTGATTAACCAGTGAATACCGGGCATTTTGAAGCCTACAGGTACTTTTTCAAAATCTTCATTAAAGATAGAAACGGCTCTTCTGATAATGGCATTACCATGTTTTGCTAAACTATCGTTATACCATTTGAAGAAATCTTGCTTATATCGCGTATTTGTAATATCCTTTGTTGCGAATAATTCATCTGCATTTGGTAATGGAATTTCAGATGCCGACTCGTAGGTCGTTTGCCATAATTCATTGATATAATCCAAGCTACCGTAAAGATTGATTAAGTGACTTTGGAAATCTTCTTTCGCTAATCTACTATAACATTGTAAAGTACCTCTGTTTGGATAATCACCCCAATCGTGCGCATTGTAAGATGGATATCTCAATTCACCTGCAGGTCCTAAACTGACATTAATTTCATCCGTCATCCAGGCATATTTCTTATATCTTTCTTTAAACGCTTTCATGAAACGTTCATAGTATGGAATAACATAAGAATCTGCCCATAGGGAAACATATTCTACACTTACATCACCCGTTTCGGATACATATTGAAGATCTTGAATAGTTTCTAATTGAGGATTTTCTTCTACTATTTTACCCCAAATCCATAGAGGAATCATTTGGGTAAAGTCATCATTGACATTTCCTCCAGCTTGATGGAAAGATAAAATGGGTACCCAATTTAGTCCTTTTGATTCAATCAGCTTAACCATATTATCATAGTAAGTCCAATCAAACATGTTAGACTGTGTGCCTTCTACCAAGCCCCACCATATATCAATTGAGACGGCAGAAACACCAATTTCTTTCATCTTATCCAATTGCTTAGATACAGTCAACCAATCACTATCTTCCAAAAGTCTTCTAGGATTATGCGTCTTCACGTGAAGAGGTCCCATTACTCTAAATGACTTTTGTTTTCTTTCTACATGATCATCTTTGAATTTAACCTTACGAATCAACTCTTTTAAACGATGACTACCTGTATCAATTCGTTCAAATAATACTTTCATATTATTGACGATCAATCCTGTTAGCGTATCATGTGTTAATAACCAAAGTTCAGCATTATCCCAAATTACATGTGAGTTTACTCCTTCAATAGAATCATTTTCTAAATAGAAAGAAATAGGGTTTTCAAAGCCAAATTCAAGAAGCTGCTTTAATTTTTCTGCATATTCAGAATTATCTTTATACTCCGTTCTACTTTTAGTTGGAATAATTAACCCTAATCTATCTTGTTTGATTCCTTCAGACAAAATCGCCAATGATTTTCGATAAGCATCTCCTAAAGAGTTATCTTTGTTTACCGCAATCATCCCTGCACCTACTTCCATTTGATGCGGAGCGTTTTTTAAACTTTGCTCTGCATAAGCCATAGAAGTACGTATACAAACTTTTGTATTTTCGTAACCTTTATCGCTAAAGGTATTTTGTAGGATATGCAATAGCTTATTTCCATGTGTACACAAAGATTTATTGTACCATGATGTTACATCAAAACCATATAAGGTATCATAGTATTTTTTGCTTTGTAATACATCATTTTCTTTGAAGTAATTGAATAAAGACGCTTTATCTTTTATTTCTTCAATCCCCCATTTATTTGCTGCTGTTTTGTATCCTTTATATTTCTCACGAACGTAATTATCAAAGTCATCCAAAGCAGTTGGAGAATAACATTGCATACTCCTTTTTGGAAAAGAACATTCATTGATCGGATAGCTTAATTCTCCTTGTGGAGAAGCAGAGATAATAAACTTTGTAAAAGAAGAAGCATAGTCTTCAAAATGCTTTTTAAACGATTGTACAAATTCATCATAATAAGGCATTACATAATGATCAGCCCATAATGAAACTGCATCTTGAGCACTACCTCCTGACTTATTGACGTATTTTAATTGGCTTAATACTTTAATCTCTTCGTTATCACTCATGAGTTTACCCCACAACCAATCTGGTAAAGTACAGAGATAGTTTTCATCATAATCGTTGACCATGTTGAAATTAAATTCAACCACGATTTGAAGCTCACTCTCCACCAGCTTATTGATAAGACTTCTATAAAAATGCCAATTGTATTGTATATAATGTTTTTCTTGATCTGACGCTTTCCCTTCTCCTTCTACTAGTTTCCATAACACAGGAACAAGTACTACTTCTACTCCAATTTTTTTTGCCCTAACAATCCATGAATCTAGCTCTGACCACTCAGGATCTAGCTGAGAAAAACAGGTATCAGGAGCTAAAATTGAATAGGGTAATCTGACTTCAAAAGTCTTCATTTTCTTATTAATTAAGTTAGTAACAACTGAAAATCAGTCGCATATTATAGCATAAGACAATCGTTCTTACACATATCGCATTGTAAATATAATCAAGTTTTAATTAGTGAATAATTTTTTTGAAGTGAAAACAAATGTAATTATTGTCAACAAGGTGTAATGAAAGGGATGATTTTCAATAAGTTCTGTTGATATAGATGAACATATATCAGCTTTATTATGAAAAATCTAATTTCAATCTTCGTCTTTACTATTCTAATGCATTTTTCATATGCATCTGGAAAATATATCCGCATTACAAATCCCATCACAAAAAGTCAAGAAGTAATTGCTCATGGAAATCTAGAGACAGATCTTCAAAGGATCACGAAAAATTATAGACTCAAAAAGGAGTTAGTATCTAGCGAGGTTGTTAAGATTTTAATCTATAAAAATAAATCCAATCATGATGATACCATGATCGTTACTCAGCTTCACCATAAGTATGGTTGGGTATCCTTTAGAGGGCATCATAAAGAGTATGGAAAGATCATTAATATATTAATTGCTGATGTTTATAATTTCTAATCAATTCAACTAATAATATTTAGTCAGTTTGTTATGTGAATAGATTTAAAAAAAGGCAACAAATTTCATTGTTTTATAGTACCTAATAATCAACAAGTTGCATAATATTCCAACGACTACACTGACATGAGAAAACGTATAATCCTAATTTTATTAACCGCTATTATATCCCTTTCCTCTTTTGCAGGAGGAGATCAACCCACGAAGAGGATACCCTCTAAAAATGTAAAAGCAGATGATATCATTGTGAAAAGCGATGAATCGGAAGAGACCTATCAAAATGTTACTAATGGCTACAAAAAAATAAAAGTACTTTCAATAGGTGGAACTGATGTTGAAATATTCAAAAAGAAAAATTTCTTCATTGTCTTCAATAAACAAAAAGATAAGTATGGATGGATAACCTTCCGTGGAAATGAAGATAAGCTAAACCTTGTAATACAAGAATTAGTACTAAATATTTATAATTCATAAGAGAATTCACCCCGAATTCTCTTTTTTTATTAAAAGAAGGTTATTATCAGCACTTCTATTACTAAGATCGTTAAATAGATAAAGAAAATATCTTATTTTTGCACGATCAAAAATTTGAAAATTTATAAAACTCACTAGAGAAACATACATGGACGCAAAAAGTATTCGCCGCACGTTCTTGGAATTCTTCCAAAGCAAGCAGCACGCCATCGTTCCTTCGGCACCACTTGTGATTAAAAACGACCCTACGTTGATGTTTACCAACGCAGGTATGAATCAATTCAAAGATTATTTCTTAGGAAACAAAGCCGCCGAGGACAAACGTGTCGCCGATACTCAAAAATGTTTACGTGTATCTGGTAAGCACAACGATTTGGAAGAGGTAGGTATTGATACATACCACCACACAATGTTCGAAATGCTAGGAAACTGGTCATTCGGAGATTATTTCAAAAAAGAAGCAATTGAGTGGGCTTGGGAACTTCTTACTGAAGTTTACAAACTACCAAAAGATAGATTATACGTGACAGTATTCGAAGGTGACAAAACTGACGGTACTGAAATGGACCAAGAAGCAAAGGATATCTGGAAAGGCTTAATCGCTGAAGAAAGAATTATCCTTGCCAACAAAAAAGATAACTTCTGGGAAATGGGTGAAACAGGTCCTTGTGGTCCTTGTTCTGAAATCCATATTGACCTTCGTAATGATGAAGAAAGAGCCAAAGAAGATGGTCTTACTTTAGTCAACGAAGATCACCCGTTAGTAGTAGAGATCTGGAACCTTGTATTTATGCAATTCAACCGTAAGGCTGATGGTTCATTAGTTTCTCTTCCTAACAAACATATCGATACAGGTATGGGATTCGAACGTTTATGTATGGCGATTCAACAAAAAGAATCAAACTACGATACTGACGTATTCCAACCAATGATCCAATTCTTAGCAGCGAAATCTGGTAAGGAATATGGTAAAGATGAGAAAATAGATATCGCTATCCGTGTGATCTCTGACCATATCCGTGCAATTTCATTTGCTATTGCTGACGGTCAATTACCTTCAAACAACAAAGCAGGTTATGTAATTCGTCGTATCCTTCGTAGAGCGGTACGTTACGGTTATACTTTCTTAGATTTCAACAAACCATTTATGTATGAGTTAGTTGATATTCTTTCTGATCAGTTTGAAGAAACTTTCCCTGAAATCATTTCACAAAGAGATTTCATCAAGAAAGTAGTTATGCAAGAAGAAGCGGCTTTCTTAAGAACATTAGAGAAAGGTTTAGCTATTCTTCAGAAAGCAATGAACGGTGCTTCTGACAAAACGATTGCTGGTAAAGAGGCTTTCACATTGTATGATACATTCGGTTTCCCTCTTGATTTAACGCAATTGATTGCTTCTGAAAACGGATTCTCAGTAGACACTGCTGGTTTCGATGCGGCAATGCAAGAGCAAAAAGACAGAGCTCGTGCTGCTTCAAGTTCAGAAAAAGGAGATTGGATTGATGTAAACGATGGTAACTCAGTTGAATTCTTGGGTTACGATGCATTAGAATCAGACGCTTCTATCTTACGTTACCGTGAAGTAACAGAGAAGAAGAAAACAATTATACAGTTAGTACTAGACCAAACTCCTTTCTATGCAGAAAGTGGTGGACAAGTTGGTGATAAGGGTACTTTAGTTTCAGGTGATGAGACGATCGCAATCTTCGATACAAAGAAAGAAAACGATTTGATCATTCACTTCGCGAACAAATTACCTTCTAACCCTGCTGCTCCAGTAGTGGCTAAAGTAGATGCTACACGTAGATCTTTAACAGAGAATAATCACTCTGCTACTCACTTACTACACGCTGCATTGCAAGAAGTATTGGGTGATCACGTTGCTCAAAAAGGTTCACTGGTAAATGATAAGCACTTACGTTTTGACTTCTCTCACTTCCAAAAAGTAGAGGCTGACGAAATTGCTAAGATTGAAAAAATCGTTAACCAAAGAATCCGTCAAAATATAAAATTAAACGAGCAAAGAAACGTTCCTATCGAAGATGCAAAAGCAATGGGTGCTACTGCATTATTCGGTGAGAAATACGGTGACTTCGTTCGTGTAATTACTTTCGATAGTTCTTACTCAGTTGAACTTTGTGGTGGTACTCACGTTCCTGCTACGGGTAAAATTGGTTTATTCAAAATCACTGCTGAATCATCAGTGGCTGCAGGTGTACGTCGTATTGAGGCTATCACTGCCGATGCTGCTGAAGAGTATGTAGATGAGCAAATCAATTTATTAGCAGAAATCAAAGAGATTTTAAAAGCAAAAGACCCTAAGAAAGCTGCAGCTGACTTAGTAGAATCTAAAAATGCTTTAGCAAAAGAAGTTGAAACTCTTCGTAACAAAGAGTTACAAGCTGTGAAAAACGAATTGGCTTCTAAGGCTGTGGCTAAAGATGATTTCAACTTTATCGCAGAGAAAGTTTCTGTACCAAATGCTCAAGGATTGAAGCAATTGGCTTACGACTTAAAAGCAGTGGTTGATAACATTTTCTTGATCTTAGCGGCTGACGTTGATGGTAAGCCTCAAGTGGCTGTTATGATCGACGAGGAGTTAGTGAAAGCAAAAGACTTACACGCTGGTAAAATCGTTAAGGAATTAGCGAAAGAAATCAAAGGCGGTGGAGGTGGACAACCTTTCTTCGCTACTGCTGGTGGTAAGGATATCAATGGCTTGGATGCTGTTGTTGAGAAAGCGCAAGAGTTAGCTTAGTTTTAGCTAGTTTTTTATAGATATGGAGACGACCTTTTCTTAGTTGAGGAGGTCGTTTTTTTTGCCCATGTTATTTATGGGGTTATGATATAGTTTGGTGATATATGAGTAACGGTCTACTTTCAAGGGAGTATCTCAGAAACTGTGTAAATCTATTTTTTAGATTTCAAAATGTTTTGATCAACCCTCGAAATTTCTCTTTGTAAAATTAATGAGC
>NZ_JBSWYJ010000076.1:0-10068 GCF_056161045.1 Flammeovirga sp. AWQ4_249 | reverse complement strand
AGCTGCCTCGTTTTTCAGAAGCGAGTGCAAAGGTAAGAATTTTTCTTTTTAACTTCCAAATCTTTTTTGAAAAAATTTTGAAGTTTTTTTTGAGTCAATTTTCATTCTCACAACACTCTGTTTTTATTACATCAAATTGATGTTTTAAAAATGCCTTCCGTTAAAGGCGAGTGCAAAGGTAAGAAAGGAAATTTAATCTGCAATATCTATTTTGTTTTATTTAGAAACTCATTTAGATAACTGATTATCAACTCTGAAAGCTTTCTTTTACGTCATATTTTTTCCTTAGCCGTTTGCTGAAGGGAGTGCAAAGGTAATAGAAGGTTTTTTAAATGCAAGAGGTTTTTAGTGTATTTATTTTAAATAAAAATCAACAAACAGATAACAGACTGGAATCAAGTGATTTACTTAATCAACTTTTTCAATATTCAATACATTGTGGATAAAATTTGAACTGATTAAAATATTGTTATGTTATCTTGATATAATATTTAGAAAGTATAACACGTTAATTTCAAAGTATATTGAGAAATAGATTACAATCAATCATATTGATTTTTTATGTATATTTGTAATTCAAGTATTTGGAATACATATTCCACAATAGAACTATGGCAAAAATAAAATACTATTACGATACTGAAACTTGTCGATACGAAAGAATAAGAACTTCCCCATTTGATATGTTTATCAATATTACGGGACTTCTATTTGCTTGTTCTTTATTTGGCTTTTTCTTTTCGGCTATATATATAAAATATTTCCCTTCGGCTAAAGAAGCGAGATTAGAAAAAGAAAAGGCCGATCTTCTATACTCTCATAAATTATTAGAAAAAGAAGTTGAGGACGCGAGTAAAATGTTAACCTCTTTACAAGATAGAGATAATAAAATATACAGAGTCATCTTTGAAGCTGAACCAATACCTTTAGAGATTCGTCAAGCTGGTACTGGTGGTAGTCAAAAGTATCAAGACTTATTAGATAAGAAGCTTGCTAGAGAAGATATGATTTTAGGTACTTTGTCTAAAATAGATAATTTAAAAAGACAAATGTACAGACAGACAAAGTCATATGATGAGATCGTTGACCTTGCTCTAAATAAATCTGAGATGATGGCTGCAATTCCTGCTATTCAACCTGTAGATAATAAAGATTTAAAAAGATTAGCATCAGGGTTCGGTATGAGAATTCACCCTATTCTTAAAGTAAAGAAAATGCATACTGGTATTGATTTCTCAGCTCCAAAAGGAACTCCTATTTATGCAACAGGTGATGGAAAAGTTATTAAAGCAAGAAAATCTAACCGAGGTTATGGATGGGAAATAGAAGTTGATCATGGTTTTGGATATGTCACTAAGTATGCTCACATGTCTAAATTTTATGTAAAAAGAGGACAGAAAGTTACTAGAGGACAAAAAATTGGTGAAGTTGGTAGTACTGGTTCTTCTACTGCACCTCATTTACACTATGAAGTAATTCATAAAAAGAAAAAAGTAAATCCTATTCGTTATTTCTCTAAAGATGTAACTGCAGATCAATATTCTAAATTACTAGAAAAAGCATCCGTTGAAAATCAATCTTTAGGTTACTAATATTCTAGAAATCAATATTTATCCTCATATACTTTTTATTTTGTATATGAGGATTTTTTTATTCCATTTCGAAACAAAACATACATTTTAAAGAAAAAAACAAAAAAATATTTTAAAAACATTAATTAACTCAACTTCCCGTTATATATTGCAACACACATTACTTCCATACACATAAGGGAAGACCTATTTTTTTATAGCACATACTCATATAACACATTAAAGTCATGATTATAGGCGTTCCAAAGGAAATTAAGAACAACGAAAACCGTGTAGCTTTAACTCCAGGTGGGGCTAAAGAGCTTATCAAAAGAGGACACACTGTTTATGTACAATCAACTGCAGGTATTGGTAGTGGATTTTCTGATGAAGAATATACTGCTGTAGGTGCAACGTTACTTCCAACCATCGAAGAAACATATGCAATTGCAGAAATGATTATGAAAGTAAAAGAACCGATTGAAGCGGAATATCCTTTAATCAAAAAGGATCAACTTCTTTTTACTTATTTCCATTTTGCTTCATATGAGCCGTTAACGCGAGCAATGATTGAGCAAAAACCGGTTTGTTTAGCATATGAAACTGTAGAGAGAGCAGATAGAAGCTTACCTTTATTAATACCAATGTCAGAAGTTGCTGGTAGAATGGCTACTCAAGAAGGGGCTAAGTTCCTAGAAAAACCAATGGGAGGAAGAGGTATACTTCTTGGAGGTGTTCCTGGTGTAAAACCAGCCAAAGTAATTGTAATTGGTGGCGGTATTGTAGGAACTCAAGCAACTAAAATTGCAGCTGGTATGGGTGCCGACGTAACGATTATGGATATTGATTTATATAGATTACGTCAATTGGATGACATTATGCCTGCCAATGTAAAAACAATGGTATCTTCTGAACACAATATCCGTGAGGAAATTAAAGATGCAGATATGGTTGTTGGTGCTGTTCTTATTCCAGGTGCAAAAGCTCCACATCTTATTACAAGAGATATGCTTAGTACAATGAGAGAAGGTGCTGTTTTAGTTGATGTTGCTGTTGACCAAGGAGGTTGCTTTGAAACAACTAAACCAACTACTCACGCTGAACCAGTATTTGAAGTTGATGGTGTAATGCATTACTGTGTAGCAAATATGCCAGGTGCCGTACCATACACATCAACTCTTGCACTGACTAACGCAACGCTTCCTTATGCTATCCAATTAGCTGATAAGGGATGGGAAACTGCATGTCGTGAAAATGAAGAATTAAAGAAAGGTTTAAATATTATCAGTGGCGATGTTGTATACAAAGCTGTTGCTGATGCATTTGGTCTTGAATATAAAAATGTAGAAGATTTTTTATTAGCAAAAGCTTAATAGAATAACTTCAACAAATAAAAAAGCTCATGATTTTACTTTAAATCATGAGCTTTTTTTTGCTTGTTATCTTTTACATATTTTTCCCAAATAGAGGATTGGTAAAATAAATTATAATTTTCACTTACAAGTATTTCTTGAATTGGTACTCCTACTTCGTCAGAAACTTTAATAACTTCTTCAAGCATCCCTTTATAATTTTCATCAGCATAATATGTATCTATCAAAAGTAATCTAGCTTCTGTCGTAAAACTCTCTGCTTTGATTATTTTTTTTAATACCTTTTTTGCTTTCGAATATTTTCCCCAAGACAATAATATTTCTGCTTCCCTAAGAGATAGATAATCATCTCCACCAATTAATTGAGATAATTCTTCTAACATTATATTAGCCATTTCATAATTATCTGTAGAACCGTAAACATCCATCATAATTAGTCGAATGCTTTTATCCTCAGGAAATGCTTTTAAATAATTATTTTTCACCTCTTCCATCTCTGATGTATTACCTTGATAAGCATGAGCTTGAAGAAGTGCTAATTGTGTGTTTTTTTTCTTTTTAAAATAGTTGGACAGAGAATCGTAGGAAGCAATAGTATTTCCATACAAACCTTCTTGATTGTATTCAAAAAGGTCAATAACCTTCAATAATGATTGTTTATACCTTTGGTTTGATATTAAATCTGGGTTTTCTTTTGCTAACATTGTTGCAACAATATCTGAAAAGTATACTCCTCCAGAATAAAAATAGATATCTACAATATTCCATTGATTTACATGGTTTTTTACTAATAACATTTCATTATAGTCTAGCCAACCATCTCCTTTTAAATCTCTATATAATAAATTTGTATTTCCATCTCGATCTTCTAGTACTTTTACAAATGAGAGTTCACCATTTGCACCAATTTGTTCAACAAGTAACTCACCAACCCTTAATTCATCTTTAAAAATAGAGGAATATTCCTTCCAATCATTTGATTGTCGGTGTAAACTTTTAAAAACTCTTTGCGTGAATACATCATAGTCAATCCATTGATCAACTGTTTTTCCATCACCATGATAAATTGCACTATCTATAGTGATCGCTAATTGTATTTCGTCTTTAGCTGATTGACCTTGAGTTGAAGTTATTGATATCCAACAAATACAATAAAATAGGTATATGTATTTAGAAGTAATTTTATGCATTCAATTTCAAAAATAATGTATCGTTCCTAGGTAAAGTTATAAAGTAAGGCGAGAATATACTATCACAATATAAAAAAAAGAGGTTTCCATTCAAATTAATGAAGGAAACCTCTTCTATTTATCGATTAATTAACTTATTCGTTAATTATTATTTTACTTCTTCGAAGTCAACATCAGTAACGTCATCTGCATCGTTACCACCTTGTTGTTGATCTGCACCAGGAGCACCTTCAGCACCAGCTGCACCTGCAGCATCACCACCAGTTGCTTGGTACATCTCTTGAGAAGCTGCTTGCCATGCTGCATTTAATGCATCAAGAGCAGGTTGAATCTTATCAATATCTTGAGCTGCGTGAGCTTCTTTCAAGTCTTTTAAAGCCGCTTCGATCGCAGTTTTGTTACCTTCAGAAAGCTTATCGCCATACTCTTTTAATTGCTTCTCTGATTGGAATACCATTGAGTCAGCTTCGTTTAATTTCTCAGCACGCTCTTTAGTAGCATTATCTGCATCAGCGTTAGCAGCTGCTTCGTCTTTCATTCTTTGGATTTCTTCCTCAGTTAAACCTGAAGAAGCTTCAATTTTGATTGACTGCTCTTTACCAGTTGCTTTATCTTTCGCTGAAACGTTTACGATACCGTTCGCATCAATATCAAACGTTACTTCTACTTGAGGTACACCTCTTGGTGCTGGAGGAATATCATTTAAGTGGAAACGACCTAAAGTCTTGTTACCACTAGCTACTGGACGCTCACCTTGTAAAACGTGAATTTCTACTGAAGGTTGGTTATCCGCAGCTGTAGAGAATACTTGTGACTTTTTAGTCGGGATAGTTGTGTTAGACTCAATTAATTTTGTCATTACACCACCCATAGTTTCGATACCTAAAGAAAGTGGAGTCACGTCTAATAATAGAACGTCTTTTACTTCACCTGTTAATACACCACCTTGGATAGCTGCACCAATTGCAACAACCTCATCAGGGTTAACACCTTTAGAAGGTTTTTTACCGAAGAATTTCTCAACTTCCTCTTGTACTTTAGGGATACGAGTAGAACCACCTACTAAGATTACTTCGTCGATATCTGAAGTAGATAAGTCAGCATCTTGTAATGCTTTACGACAAGGCTCTAATGATCTTTGTACTAAAGAATCAGCTAAACGCTCGAAATCTGAACGAGATAATTCTTTCATTAAGTGTTGAGGTACACCATCTACTGGAGTGATATATGGCAAGTTAATGTCCGTTTTAGCACCTGCAGAAAGCTCAATTTTTGCCTTTTCAGCTGCTTCTTTTAAACGTTGTAATGCCATTGGGTCTTTACGAAGATCGATTGTTGGATGATCTTTCATAAATTCTTCAGCTAACCAGTCAATGATTACTTTATCGAAGTCATCACCACCTAGGTGCGTATCACCGTTTGTTGATAATACTTCAAATACACCATCACCTAATTCTAAGATTGAAATATCGAAAGTACCACCACCAAGGTCAAATACTGCGATTTTTTTATCTTGATTTGCTTTATCTAAACCGTAAGCTAATGCTGCAGCAGTTGGCTCGTTCACGATACGAGAAACTTTTAAACCTGCAATTTCACCTGCTTCTTTAGTAGCTTGACGTTCAGCATCATTGAAGTATGCTGGAACTGTAATAACTGCTTCTGAAACTTCTGATCCTAAGTAATCCTCAGCAGTTTTCTTCATTTTCTGAAGAGTAATTGCTGAAATTTCTTGAGGAGTATATAATTTATCACCAATTTTTACTCTTGGTGTATTGTTAGGACCTTCAACAACGTCATACGCCATTTGAGAGATCTCATTACTAACTTCTGAATATTGTTTACCCATAAAACGCTTCACAGATGCGATTGTGTTTTTAGGGTTTGTAATAGCTTGACGTTTTGCAGGATCACCTACTTTACGCTCGCCATCTTGTAAAAATGCTACGATAGAAGGTGTTGTTCTTTTACCTTCTGCGTTTTCAATAACAACTGGCTCATTACCTTCCATAACTGAAACACAAGAGTTTGTTGTTCCTAAATCAATACCAATGATTTTTCCCATAATGTTCTAAATGTTTATATCTTTTTATTTTAATTCAATTTTCAACGTCCTGTTTTTCAACGAGACACTTTCTATTAGACAATGCCTATGCCAATTGATTTTTGCGGACACTTTGACAGAAATCATCATTTTGACTCTGACAAATTTGTATAAATAGTATAATTTGGATTGAAGAAAACTGACAGATTTACAAAACGGTATTAAGATTCTTATGTTTCTCGAAATGCAAAAAAGTAGTTTAATATATTTTAAGAAATCAATATGTAGTCAGAAAATAAAATAGTACAATCATTTTTTGAATAATCTAGATTGCCAGAAATTCTAGTTTCTATATTAATCAATAAAAAAGGTCTACATTTTCGATGCAGACCTTATATATACTTAATACTTAAGTTTAAATCTTATTCTTCCAACCTTCTGTTTCTACTTCAGTGGCTGATGTTAAGACTTTTTCTTTCATTTCTTTCATAAACTTTTCAATGTTCTGAGATACAACATCATCCGTAGCTCCCACTATTTTAGCTGCTAAAATACCTGCATTTTTCGCTCCATCAAGTGCTACAGTAGCAACTGGAACTCCTGAAGGCATTTGTAAAATAGATAAAATTGAATCCCAACCGTCAATTGAATTTCTTGATTTTACTGGTACTCCAATTACAGGCAATGAAGTCATTGATGCTACCATACCTGGTAAATGAGCTGCTCCACCAGCTCCAGCAACGATTGCAGCTAACCCTCTTTCCTTAGCAGATGTAGCATATTCAAACATTCTTTCTGGAGTTCTATGGGCTGATACAATAGTTAATTCGTATTCTACGCCTAATTCTTCTAAAACTTGAGCTGCTTCTGACATTACTTTTAAATCAGATTGACTACCCATAATGATCCCTACTTTCATGATTTTGGTGTTTGTTTATGACTTGTAGTTTATAATTGGATCAAAAATAAGGGCTTTGCAGTTTTACTACAAAGCCCTTATCTATTTTTATATAAAAATTTTAATTGAAACGAGGGTCATTTGGATAATTAGCTCTTAGCCATTTCCAATATAATTGTGCTTTTTGTTTTTGTCCTGTTTGTTCATACAGTGCTGCTAAAGCATACCTTAAAGATGGATCCTGTTTAGTATATTTCAATCCTTGCAAATAAGTTTTTTCTGCTTCTGCTACTTTCCCCATTTGCTGTAATACAAGTCCCCAATTATAAAAGGCTCTTGAATTCTGAGGGTTTAATTTAGCTGCTTCACCTAAGGCTTTAGCTGCATTAGGCCAATCTTTTAACTCTGCATAAAGAAGACCTTTTGAATAATAAGCTTCCGCGGAATTAGGATCAACTGCTATGGCGTTATCTAATTCTTTTTCAGCTGCTTTTACATTACCTTGAATTGAATAAATTCTTGCTAAGCTAAATCTTGCTTCATTCATGAGAGTATCAAAACTCAATGATTGTTGATAACACTCAATTGCTTTATTATACTCTTTTCTTCTTTCATAATATTGACCTTCGCCAAATGGACCTTCTCTAAAGTCTTTTGCTTGACGAAAGTAAGCTTTCATTTCTGCTGTTGCTTTATCAAATGCTACTTTCCATTTTCCTTTAAATCTACCTTCAGGTGCGTCACCTAATGCAATTGCAGTAGAAATTCTAACAGATCTGATTGGATCATTTAAATAAGGGCTTAAATAAGCTACTCTTTGATCCAAACTTAATTGCGACAAGTTTTGAACAGCTGTAAGTCTTACTAATGGCTCAGGATCTTTTAATCCATCAAGAATTGCTTCTATAGATTCGTTACCTGGAGTTCTTGCTAAATAATATACAGCAGTAGCTCTAGCAATAAATGGTGCTTTTTGCTCATCAACCATTTGTTTTAAAGCAGATACATATTCTTCTGAATAATTTCTACCTAATGCAAGAGTATCCCTCCAATCATGATGAGGTTCTCCATACATTTTCTCAAAATTCTTGACTGCCCAATCTACTGATTTATCAGTATGACATTGGTTACAAGCATTTGGAGTACCTTCATATTTAAAACTTAAATCTGGACGAGGTATACGGAAACTATGATCTCTACGATAATCATTCCCCATATAGACTTCTCCAACCATATGACAATCAACACAACGTACATCTTTGCCTTTATCATGAAGTGTATGTGATTTTACTTGATATTCTTTTGGTTCATGACATTGAGCACAAACTTTATTTAAGTCTTTAAATTTTAATTCAGCTTTATGCGGATCATGACAATCTGTACACTTTACACCTTCATGATACATTTTACTTTGTATAAAAGATCCATATACATATACCTCATTTAGGATTTGTCCATCATGATAATACATATTCTCTCTTAAAATTTCAGGAGCAAATTGATTATAGAAACCTTCTCCATATTTAAAATTTTGAGTTAATTGAGATCTTCTTGAGTGACAAGGTGCACAAGATTCTACTAATGTTTTAGCATCTTCACCTTTTCTGAATTGTTGGATAAATAATCCTTCAACAAAGTCCTTCTTTTCTTCAAATTCAGTAGAATTGACAAATTCGACGTGTTCTTTACCAGGTCCGTGACACGATTCACAACCTACATTTATTTCAGACCACTTAGTATCAAATTTATCATTTTCAAAATCATAATTCTTTCGAATGTTTGTAGAGTGACAATCAGAGCACATTGTATTCCAATTACCTCCTCCATTGGCCCAATGTAACCATTCATAATGTTGGACATCATCTAAATTATCATGCTGATTGAACCACTTCTTCTTTTCTGTGTCCCAAGTTTCACGAATTACTTGAATTTTTCCCTGCTCCATCTCAACCATATAGTTTTGAAGAGGGCGAACACCGAATGTATATTTTATTTCGTAATCGTGATTCTTACCATCAGGACCTTGCGTATTAACAATAAATTTATCTCCTTTTTTGAAGAATTTACTTGTTACATTATTCCCTTTAAAAGTTACATTATTAAAGTTACCAAGTACAGTTTCATCTGTCGCAACCTTCATTGAATTATCATGATCAGAACCTTTCCATTTATGATATTCATTTTCATGACAAGAACGACATGTTTCAGTTCCTACAAAAATTGAATCGGGATAAGGTAGGTTTAAATCTGCATGTGGATTTTGTGTTTCCACAACGTCGGTATTCGTTGATTTCTTTTCCTCAGTATTTGTACAACTAAAATAAATTGCTCCTGAGAAAAAAATGACTGACAAACTGACTAGTAAGTTATTTTTAAATTTCATTTCTACGGCTGGACTAAGTATTTCCTATCTTCTACTATTAAACTCACTATTCACTTTATTTGTTTAAGCTTTAACTTATTATTTTTTAAAGATAAAATCAAAAAATTTGTAGTAGTATTTTCAAGCTTAAAAGTTAATGTATTTTTATCAGAATTACACTCCCATTGCCCTTTTTTTGAAATCATTGAATCGTTACTTAATTGTTCTTCAAAAACTAAATCTTGGTTTGCCATTAAGTTGAAATTCATTCTCCCTCCTCTTATTGCTTTTAATTCTTCATCATGTACAAAGACTAAAGTATCACCATGATCTTCTTCAGGAAAATGAAACCAATGTTCAGTTATTTCAAGTTGAGAATTATTTTTTGAATTAATATTCCCACACCCAACAACAACAAACACACTGATAATGAACAGATAAAGTAAATTATCGATTTTTAAATTTTTCATATTTTCATTTGTTTATAATAAAGTTGGTAATAATATTTTTTTATTAAAAACATTTCCCTACTTTTGCCAAGCATTTAAGAAAAACAGTGCGGGGTGGAGCAGTTGGTAGCTCGTCGGGCTCATAACCCGAAGGTCATCAGTTCGAGTCTGGTCCCCGCTA
>NZ_JBSWYJ010000075.1:0-10642 GCF_056161045.1 Flammeovirga sp. AWQ4_249 | reverse complement strand
GATAAAATCGTTCAAAAAGTAATTATCAAATAAATAATTACAATTAGAGATATAAAAAATCCTTTCTTGGTCAAACAGGAAAGGATTTTTTTTATTCTTTTATGTAAAACTTTGTGATACACTCTTCTCTAAAATCCTCTGTATAAATAAGAGCAGCCCCTATTTTTATAATATAATTTGCTAGGCCAAAATCTCCAGAACAAGAAATAATATGTAATGTGGATATTGATAAAATAACAGGTAAGTAATTAGGAAATAAAAAAACAGCACTTATTAGTATTAAACTAATTACAACAAAAGGAGCAAATGCAACAAATAAAAATTGTCTTCCATTGATCACTTCTCGATCTGAAGCAGCATAAAACATTAATTTTTTGAGAATTGCTCCAAAGTATACATTATTCACACCTACTACCTTATAGGCTAGTGCATGAATACTTTCATGTATAAAAACTAAGAAAGGAAAAAACCATAAGATGGATGAAAATTTGAAAGAGATAGACAATAAATGGTTTTTGTTCTCATAGTTCTGAATTACATTCATTACAAAAAAACCGATAAAACTAATTAAAAAAGCATACTGTATAAATTTATATATAAAGATCAATACACTCTTACTATTAAACTGACTAACAATAAAGTAAGCCATATCTTTATGCTCGATAATTTTAATTTCTTTCATAAGTTTTAGTTAGCTTGTTTGCAATTGTTTGCAATTACTAATTTTAATATTTTGATACAAAAAAGCTATAAATTATCTTAGACCGTTCTAAAATTAATAATCATTTAAAGAAACTAAATTATGACACAACAAGAAATCATCGACGGCTTAAAGGCGGGTAATGCTAATTTTGTTGCAGACAAGTCTGAAGGAAAATTAAGAGATAAAGATAGAAGAAAGGAGTCATTAAAAGGACAGTCGCCTGATACAATCGTATTAAGTTGTGCAGACAGTAGAGTTGTCCCTGAATTACTTTTTGACAAAGGCATTGGTGAGTTATTTGTTGTTCGTAATGCGGGTAATATTGCAAACACAGACAGCATTGCTTCTATTGAATATGCAGTTGCTAATTTAGGTTCTCAAGTAATTGTTGTATTAGGTCACCAAAATTGTGGTGCTGTTACTGCAGCTGTAGCTGGTGGTGATAACGGATACAACTTAAATCACTTACTTTCTCATATTACACCTGCTGTTGCTGCTGCTCCTAAAGGATCAGAAATCAACGATGTAGTAAAAGTAAATGCAAAATTAAATGCTGAAGGATTAGTGAACAGGTCATCTATTATCAAAGGTGCTGTTGATAGTGGTAAAGTAAAAATTGTTTCAGCTTACTATAACTTAGAAGGTAAAGTTGAATTTATTGACTAATTCTTATTTAAGATAATTAAAAAGCCATCTTACAAAATTAATGTAAGATGGCTTTTTTTATACTTTCATCACTCCTCTTTTCACCAACTCAAGCACAATATCTGCTTCATGGAAGGCATCATCTGCTCCTCTATGAATTTCCGTGTAATCATTGTTAGGGAAGAAATAATCATAAGCTTCTTCTACCTTAGGCCACTTCCATTCTTTTCTGTAATTATTCCATTTCACTCGGCAAATATCAGTAGATAGTTGCATGGGGCACTCTAATTTTCTTGGAAAAGAAAATCCTCTGTCTTCTAAGAAATCAAAATCAAAAGAACGATTGTAGGCCGTTGCTCCTTTTGTATATGTATTCAATATTTCTTGAATTCTAGGTCTTAGTTTCTCCAAATGCGGACTATAGCGTATTTCTTCCATAGTCATATAACCATTACTGACGATCCAACTACTCTGCACACTATCTAGGGTCATCCCTTTTTCATGGCAAACTTCATCAAAAACAATGTTCTTCTCTCCAGTAACAACATCTAGTTCTACCATTCCAATTTCGGCAATATGTCCTCCTTGATTTAAAAATCCGGTGGTTTCAATATCGATGATTAGTATCTTATTATGCATGTTATCTGTTTGTGTAGGGATAAAAAAAATGTGGAATAAAGATAAAATAAAATATAAGGATAAAAAAGAAGCCGTCCCTTTCTGTCGGACGGCCTCAATAGATAGAATGTAATGCTTTAAGTTAAATGGATGACTTATTATAAATAAATAATCTATTGATGTCTTTCTAATAGACACCAATGATAACAGTAACTTGTAATTTTAATTCGTTAATTAAAGTTGTGTGTATTTCGATCAATTCATATATAAGACAACTGTAAATGTATGTTCCCTACAATTGTTGGGATTCCTTAACAGAATATACGTAACCGTTAGCCATTGCGGCATTTTCTATTAGATGATTATAATATTCGCTCCACTTTTTAATTTATTTACTAAACAAAAAGTAGGGTATCATGAGTTTGAGCTTTCTAATGTCTTTTAGATTCATAACATGTAAGAAGAAATTGCCTAGTACTGTCCAACTCTTCTTTCAATAGTATAATATGCTTTTTCTTGAATTGGGTTATATACAAGCAAACAGATATCATTATTGTCTCCAAAAAAACAAGCCGATTTATAAACACATTGATTCAACTCTTTGGTATAAAGAGGTTCATCTTCAGATAAAACCGTTATGATATT
The DNA here is from genome assembly GCF_056161045.1 of Flammeovirga sp. AWQ4_249. Taxonomy (NCBI): domain Bacteria; kingdom Pseudomonadati; phylum Bacteroidota; class Cytophagia; order Cytophagales; family Flammeovirgaceae; genus Flammeovirga; species Flammeovirga sp. AWQ4_249. The sequence continues at coordinate 8,031 of NZ_JBSWYJ010000075.1, read as the reverse complement.
TCTATTGGTTGAAGTATTATAAACATAAACTTCATTTCTTGTGACAACTAGGATTTGTTTTAAATCTTGAGATAAATGTACATCTGTAACATTTTTAAAATCAAGCTCTGTAACTTTTGTAAGTGTACCTTTATTTACTCGAGATGATATACTGTAAACTTCTGTTTTATCATCATTAAACGTAAATATGTAGTACATTTTACTTTTAGGGTGAAAAACCAACGCTTTTGCGTCTTTTTTAAGATTAGGATATTCAAAAGTCTGAATAAAGGGAACTGCAAAGTGATCTTCTATATTACTTTCATCAATAGAGTAAATTTGAATGTTATCTCTTTCTTTTAATGGATCTCCAATATCACCTATCTTGATATCATTAGAATGAAAAGAAATTCCTTGCCATCCAAATGAAGTTCCTCTTACAAAAACCTTGTCTTTTTGTTTTCCCGTTTCAGGATTTACTAGATAAAGGTAAGGCTCATTTTCTGTTTTTGTTTGCATCCACAAACCATCATGATTTTTTGAATAAACCATACCTGTTACAAGACCACCTTTGAAACTTAACTCCTGTTTATGAGAAATTTCATAAGTCACATCTTTGGGTACCTCACTTGAATTCTCAAAAGATTTACATCCCAAAAGAAATAAAAGAGTCGATATAGTGATTAATAATTTATTCAAATTCAAATATTGCGTTAATGAACAATACAAAAATAATCAGCTGAAGATTATTTCTATAATGACTTATATCTTCATTTAGAAAGATTAAGATCCTAACTCTAGATATTATGCATTGTTTAGTGCTTCAAAACAATTTTAACAAAATATTTTGTTTTACAAAAAATTTACGACTTCAATAACAACAACTTCTTTTTAATCTTAATTTTTCAATATTATGATTTAGATTTATCATATTATCACAGAATTGAATAAATCTTTTTAATTTTTCAAAAAATACGACATTAAAATTGTAATTCAAACTATATTCTTTTACTTTACCTATAGATTCAGTGGAGTATTATATTTTACTTGAATTATTTACCTATCCTAACATTTTTAATATTACAAATAGATACTAAGAAATGAGCAATTACAAATTTGAAACACTACAATTACATGCCGGACAAGAAGTAGACCCAACAACGAAGTCTAGAGCTGTACCAATCTATCAGACAACATCTTATGTATTTGACAGTGCTGAGCATGCTGCTAATCTTTTTGGATTAAAAGAGTTTGGAAACATCTATACTCGTATCATGAATCCTACGACTGATGTCTTCGAAAAAAGAATGGCTGCTTTAGAAGGTGGTGTTGCAGCAGTAGCTACCGCATCTGGACAATCTGCACAGTTTTTAGCACTTACAAATATCATGGAAAATGGTGACAATTTTGTTGCTTCTTCATTTTTATATGGTGGTACTTACAACCAATTTAAAGTTCAATTTAAACGTCTAGGTATTGAAGCTCGCTTTGCTGAAGGTGATAATCCAGAAGATTTTGCAGCTAAAATCGATGAAAATACAAAGGCGATTTATTTAGAGACCATTGGTAATCCTGAATTGAATATTCCAGATTTTGAGAAAATTGCTCAAATCGCAAAATTACATAAAATACCATTAGTTGTTGACAATACTTTTGGTGCTGGAGGGTACTTATTCCAACCCTTAAAACATGGTGCTAATATTGTTACTGCTTCTGCTACAAAATGGATTGGTGGACACGGTACGTCTATTGGTGGTATTATCGTTGACGGTGGAAACTTTGATTGGGGTAATGGTAAATTTCCAATATTTACGGAGCCATCTGAAGGGTATCATGGCTTAAAATTCTGGGAAGTTTTTGGTGAAAATAACCCATTAGGTTTACCAAATATTGCTTTTGCTATTCGTACGAGAGTGGAAGGTTTGAGGGATTATGGTCCAGCAATAAGTCCATTTAATGCTTTCCAACTAACACAAGGTTTGGAAACACTTTCTTTGAGAATGGAAAGAATTGTTCAAAATGCACAAAAATTGGCAGAAACTTTAGAAGTTCACGAATTAGTAGATAAAGTAAATTATCCAGGCCTGAAATCAAGTAAGTATTATGAATTAGCACAGAAATACTTAACCAACGGTGCAGGTGGTGTATTTAGTTTTGAAGTAAAAGGAGGTTACGAAGCTGCTAAAACTTTTGTTTCTTCCCTACAATTAGTCTCACATTTAGCCAATGTGGGTGATGCCAAAACGTTAGCAATCCACCCTTCTTCTACAACTCATGAACAACTAAGTGAAGAAGAACAAATTGCAAGTGGAGTTACACCTGGCATGGTGAGAATTTCAACTGGTTATGAGCACATTGATGATATTCTTGCTGATATAAAACAAGCATTAGAAAAGACACAAGTTCCTGTAGCTTAGTGATGAATTGAAATATTTGATGCCTTCTTTGTTGAACAAAGAAGGCTTTTTTGTATCCATTAAACTTTCTGTTGTACCTTCAAAAGAATATTAATTGTAACATTGCTTACAATGGAATCCCTTAATACTTTCGTCTCGACTTAAAAAATCTTTACCAAATTCTTTACTTAAAGCAATTTATTAAAATGTATCATTCAATCTTTGGACCTTAAAAATTTCAAGTATAAGGTTCTCAATTTCAACAATAAAGTAGTGGTTTACTTGCAAAAGTTTTAAACGTCATTCTTATTTTAAAACCGTAACAATTAGTATCTGCTACTTTTCCCAAATAGGATTAAGGTGATGCAATCAAATAGAAGAGAATGTAAGTATACAGTTAAAATTAATGCTTTCCCTTTGTGTTTATTGCGTGTGATAAAGGTGATTGATAACATTTTTACTGACTTAAACCTCCATTATTTGAATCATCAAAAACAGACAATTTAATCGTCTTGTTGAATAAAAAGTTTGAGTATAGAATTAAAGAAAAGATCAATAACCGCTTGACTAACTCTTAAAGCAAGCGACAACAAATCGAGTAAATGACAGTATTATGTCAAAATTAAAAAGGTGTTGTGATCCTATTGATTACAATGCCTTTTCTTTTTTATTAAAAAATTTAATTGAAATATATTCTAATAATTCTCTTGAAATAAATTTAGAATAATACATTTGCGGTGTACTAAAAGAAATATGATGAAAGGAGAACAATTTTTAGATATTGAGACAGAGAAATTAATTGCTCAAAATATTAAAGAACATGGGTATCATATCGGTATCATTGATGGTGATGATTACTTACCTGCATTTGCTTTTAGTATTGGTTTATATGCCTCTTATCAACATCCTGAAGTGATTCTATTTGGTCTTTCAAATGAAGTGATGCAAGTTGCTTTGAATGCTATTTGTGAAAAGGTACAGAAAGGCACTAAATTCTCAACAAACACAAATTATGACAGTATTCTAAATAAGTATCCTGTTCAATTTGTGGAAGTTGATAAAAATAACTATTTCAATTATTTAGATTATTGTGCTCACTTTTATAACGACTCTACTGATTTTCCTGCGCTTCAGATGGTTTGGACAGATAAAAATGGCCGCTTTCCTTGGGATGCAGAATTTAATAAAGATTGGAAATTCAATCAGCCCTTATTAGATAGAAACAATGATTTTAAGTTTTTTGAAGAAAAAGAGTTAAAGGTTTACACCACAAAATATACTTTAGAAGGAAATCCAATATTATGGGTTTATCATACACATGATGGTGATTGGGAATTTCACAGTGAAGAACATCCTGATTTTGATAATGTTGTTATTTTACCAGTCAATGAGTTGGTTCAAAAAGATAAAAGTTTAAATGAAGTACACATTCTAAGTTATGGACAGTGTGCTACTCGTAAAGATATACATTCTCCTTGGGAATTTTCGGATTATTCCGAAGAGGATTAAAAAAGAAAAAGCGCTATCGATCAGTATAATCAATAGCGCTTTTTTATCATTTTTTATTTTTCAAAACCTTTGTATTCTACCCAATCAAAGTCGGCATATTCTTTTGTTTTGTTGCCATTGCTAGTAGCATAAACACCACAATAGGCACCGGTATATCCACTATTCCAACCAAAGCTCAACAAATAATCTGATTTAGTGGGTTGAAATGCTGTAAATGTTTTTCCATCATCCAGAGAATAAGAGAACGTATATTGGTTTTCTTTTGAAACTAATTTTAGTTGAATCTTTCCATTATAATCCGATAATTCTTGTTCCTCTAAAACTTGTAATTCGTCTACTTTCTTCTCTGCTAATTTTAATTTTAAAACGGCTTTTCCATTTTCTTTAATCACCGTAAAGTTGATAAAGTTGTCATCTTTCTGAAAGATACTGATTCCAGCTTCTGCACCTTCTTTTTTAGCAGCAAAGTTCATTTTAGCCGAATATTCAAAATCCGTTTCTTTTTGACGTACTCCCATCAAACTTGCACGACCTCTTTTTTTGATGAATTCTGGTTTTAAATAAAGTCTTAACCAGCCTTCTTTAGCTGAAAGACTGTATGTATTTTCCATAGGAACACGTCTAAAGTTCCATTCAACATTTAGGTCTTTTTGATCAAAATTATCTAAAAAAGCATCATTTCTTTGTTGTGGATGATCTGTAAAAGGAAGTTTTTCATTCTTCATCACACGCCCAGTTTCTGGAGCAACTACGGGCCAATCGTATTTAATTTCTTCCCACCAAAATGGCACTCTCTCCCATTGAACAGGGATCAAAAATGTTTCTCTACCCATATTAGAGGCCCGTTGTAAATCACCTCTAATTCCAAGTGCGACCATATACCAACGACCATCTTTCAATTGGACAATATCAGCATGCCCCGTAGAATTTACCCAATTGTCATATGAAAGATTTCTAGTTGTCAAGATTGGATTTCGTTCATTAGATTCATAAGGGCCCGTCATATTTTCACTTACCGCAATCATCATTGCGTGATTGTAACTCGTCCCCCCTTCTGCAACCATTAGGTAGTATTTCCCATCATGCTTATAAACATGAGGTCCTTCAACCCAAACACCTCCACATGCACCGCGATAAAGGTAGTGTCTTTCACCTTTGAATTTCCAATTGTCAAGGTCAAGTTGTTGTGTCCATATTTCTCCCTCTCCTTCATAATTTGGGTTCTCCGGTGAATGTGTCCCTACAAACCAAACATCACCATTGTCATCAAAGAAAAGATCTGGATCAATTCCCGGTGCACCTTCTATAATATGAGGTTCAGACCAAGGACCGGTAATATTTTCTGCTGTAATAATAAAATTGATCGTCTTAGTTGGAGAACCATCAATAGGATTATAGACATTCGTAGTGATGATGTAAAATTTTCCATCATGGAAACGAATTGTAGGTGCATGAATTCCGCCATTTTGTTGTACATCCACTAAATTCATTTCACCATTACATTGGTCTTCTCGGTGTAATCCATACCCAACAAACTCCCAATTGACTAAGTCTTTGGAACGGTGTAAAGGAAGGCCAGGAAAGTATTCAAAAGAGGAGTTTACGATATAATAATATTCTCCATCTGTTGTGATAGAAGGGTCAGGATATCCCCCTTGTAAAATCGGGTTTTTGAAAGTAGTTTCTTGCCCAAAAGATAGGTGAGCAAAGAAACATAAGATAAGGACTAATTTCTTCATTTTCATTTAAAAGCGTTAAAACAGCAACAAGTTAATCATATTCAAAGTTAAGTCGATAATATTTTTGAAAATTTAGAAAAGCATGTAATTATATAACAATAATGTATTACCTTATTTAGATGAAAACCTACTTACTTCTACTCTGCATTGTTATGGCACAACTTTCTTGTCAAACAAAACAAGAAAAAAATAAGGTAATTGCACAAACTGTTCTTCCTAAAATTCAGGAATTAAAGGAAGTACCTTCACGCATTACACGTTCAATTAGAAAAGATAAAGATGGAAATTTACTTTTCTCTTCTTTTGATCGTATCATCAAATTTGACGGTAAACAATTTCATACTCTTTTTGCTCTTGATACCTTAGATGCTTTTGATGCCATTGAGTTAAAAAATGGAGAGCTTTGGATTGGCAGTACACATCATGGGGTGTATAGAATTATAGATCAAAAGGTTATACATTATACTACAGAAGATGGATTAGTAGGAAATCGTGTCATGAAATTTTTAGAGGATCAAAACGGAATTTTATGGATTGGAACAGAAAAAGGAATCAGTCAGTTTAAGAAGGGAAAATTCATTAATTTCACCATGGAAAATGGACTTATTAATCTAGATATCAATACTTTTTATGAAGATCGAAACCATAATATTTGGATTGGAACAAGAGGTGGCACAATGCTATATAATCGAAACACCAAAAAATTTGAAACTGTAAGAACTCCAAAAGGAGAAACACTCTACAATATTTGGGCTTTCACTGAAGATAAAATGGGTAATATTTGGCTGGCTGGCTATGGTGGTGTGTATTATCAATCTCAAAATCAGATAACAAAAGTATCCTCTGAAAGTAGCGGTTCACTTTTTACAGATAGTCAAAATAATTTGTGGGTTACACATCGTGTAGGTACTCAAGCAACATTGGGTAAAATCCACCATAATCCGAACTTCCCTTATCAAATAAATATTCAAAAAGTACTTTCAAAAGATGACCTCTTTTTCGGGATCCAAGAAGATAAAGGCGGTAGAATTTGGGTAGGTCGATTGATGGGAATTGAAGTGTATCAACCTAATGAAATAAGTATAAATACTTCTTTTGAAAAATTATAACAAAACTAATTTCAAAGGAATGCTTAGCACTACTAAAAAAGTTAATCATCATTAATACGCAGAAGTATAACGAAAGTTATGTTTCTCCTAAAATTTCACTTTATTTGAGGTTCATGAGAAAATAATTCTTCATTTGTTCTCATTATATCTCAGTTGTTTAGTATTTTAAAACTTGAATTAACTGAAAAATACACCTATAATTTCACTGACTTCAATAACCTTTGATTAGCTGTACTACTATGATGAGAATTTCGACACTATTTATATTATTGTACTTATTGGGGACACAACAAATATTTGCTCAGTAAACGATAGATTTTAATCACGTCACTGAAGGGCAATATAAAAAGTTCAATTCTTCAATTACTCAAGATAAAGATGGTTTTATTTGGTTTGCCACAAACAATGGCTTAAACAGGTTTGATGGTACTAATTATAAAATTTACAAAAGTGTACTTAATGATAACCTGACAATTCCTCACAATTATGTAGAAAATCTCTTTTACGATTCAAAAGATCGTCTTTGGGTTAGTACAATTGGAGGCGTCTGTATTTATCAGAAAGAAATTGATAAATTTAGAAGAGTCGAAGCTCACCCTACGATTAATAAAGACCTTATTAATATGATTTTTGAAGATCGTCAACATCATATTTGGTGGGCAGGTTCGAATGGTTTATATCTTCTTGATGAGACATTACAACAAGTCGCCTTTAAATTTGGTTTAAATGAAACTTGGAGAGCAGTATTTCAAGATCATTTGGGTAGAATTTGGGCTTTAGGTTCTGAGAGAATCGTTATTTTCAATGAAGAAAATCTAAAACACCAAGAAATTAAATTACCTAAAGGGTATAAAGTTTACAATTTCAGAGCTATTATTGAAGATCATCAAAATACAATATGGATTGGCTCTTGGGATCATGGCATTTTTAAGGTTGATCTTGAAAATTTAGTTTTAGAAGAGCTGGATGATGAACGTTTTCCCTCAAGCAAAATGACCTCATTTATCAACGATAGTGACAATAATCTTTGGATAGGTTCTGAAAATTACGGTCTGTATCGATATAGTATTTCCACAGATGTTCTACAAAAATTCACCTATAATCAATATGATAAAAATTCAATCACATCTAATGTAGTCTGGTCGATTTTTGAAGATCAAAACGAAAAAATATGGGTTGGTTTTTATGATAAAGGACTTGATTTTTATGATAAAAACTATCATGAAATAAGATATTTCACAAAAGGGGATGAAAAAAATAATCATCCCCTTTTTTACTACGTAAATAATAATATAACCA
>NZ_JBSWYJ010000074.1:0-12320 GCF_056161045.1 Flammeovirga sp. AWQ4_249 | reverse complement strand
AATGAAAATACATTAGAGAATGTAAAGGAATAAATATGCCCAAATACTACAAGTAGAAGGTATACTTCACAATACTTTTTCAGAAAAAAAAGCACACGCTTTAATTTACTTCAACATGAAAATGCTGATTTTGAGAGTTTAAGTGGAAATGCTGTATTGACTTTTTTGGACGAAGGTGATGAAGGTATGTGGATTGGAACTGATGGTTATGGATTAAATTACTGGAATAGAAAAGAGAATAAATTCGACCATTATCTAGTTACATCCTCTCAAAAAAATATCAATAAAGGATATAGTATTTTAACTACAAAAAAAGGCTCTAATGGTAAAATATGGGTAGGTACTTGGGGAAATGGATTGATTGAATTCGACCCGAAAACAAAAAAATATAAAAGTTATACTGTAGAAGAAAAAGAAAATAGTATTGCTAGTAATATGGTTTTCGATATAGAAGAAAATCCACGTAAAAAAGGAGAATATTGGTTGACGGTATGGAGAAATGGTATCTGTAGGTTTGATACAAACACAGGCAAATTTTATAAATACACTACAACTGCAGAATGTTCTTATTTAGGATCTACAGTGGCAGGTAAATTATATTACGATATGCTTTTTGATCATGAAGGAAATCTTTGGATTGTCGGTGATGAAGGAGTGGAAAAGGTGAAAATAAATGAGGATTATAGCCTTGAAATTGAACATTATAGAAATGATGAGAGTCAATATGTACTTTCTGATAATATGGCATCATCTGTTTATGAAGATTCTAAAAATAACATTTGGATCACCACAAACAATGGCTTAGACCTGTATCATAGTAAAGAAAATAAATTTATTCACTTTACTCTTCAAGATGGTTTTTCTGGAAATTTAGTAAATGCAGTTCTTGAAGATGATAATGGAAATTATTGGGTAAGTACTGAAAATGGAATTAGTAAACTTTCTTTTGAAGGAAACCCTATTCTCAAAAATGTTACAATACAATATTTTCCCCAAACTGGTGTACATCTTGGGGCATTTAATAGAAAAGCAGGCTACAAAAATAGCAAAGGGGAAATCTTTTTCGGTGGTGTAGATGGGTATAATTATTTTGATCCAGATAGCATTCAAAAATTAAGCATCACTCCAAAAGTCTATTTAAATGGCTTTAAATTATTTAATAAATACATCACTCCTAAAGATCAATCTGGAGTTTTGGAAATGCCAATTCAAAACACGGAACACATTACATTAAGTCATCATCAAAGTGTGTTTACTATTGAATATACTGGTATTTTTTATACTCAACCTGAAAGTAATCGCTATGCATTTAAGCTTCATGGTTTTGAAAAAGAATGGAACTATGTAGGCAATCAACGTTTTGCTACCTATACAAGTTTACCTCCAGGAGAATATACTTTTCTAGTGAAATCTGCCAATAAAGATGGTATTTGGAATGAAACTCCTAGCGAACTCAAAATCACTATTCTTCCTCCATGGTGGGATACTGTATTGTTTAAAATTATACTTGTTTTATGTTTACTATCAGCAATTGCTTTACTATTTAGATTACGTGTTGGTGCATTAAAAGAACAAAAGTTAAGACTTCAATTTTTAGTGAAAGAAAAGACAAAAGAAATTGTCAACAAAAACGTAGATCTTGAAGAAGCTAATCATGAACTCAATGCAACAATAGAAGAGTTAGCGGTGATTAATGATAAATTAAAAAATCATCAAGATGCATTAGAACAAGCCTATGAAGAGGTGAAAGTTCAAAATTTAAATATTAATAGCAGTTTGAATTATGCTAAAAATATTCAGCATGCAATGCTCAGAAGTGATCTCTTTATTAAAAGATTATTTCCTGATTCTTTTATATTCTTTAAGCCTCAAAATGTCGTAAGTGGTGATTTTTATTGGTTTAAAAAGTTATCAGAGAACGATATTGCCATTGCTGCATGTGACTGTACAGGACATGGTGTTCCTGGTGCATTGATCTCAATGCTTGGGATGAATATTCTAAATCAAATTGCCATGTTGGGCATTACAGCACCTCATTTGATAATGAATAAATTGAATGAAAGGATTCTTGATTCTTTAGACAATAAAGATCGAAATGGTAGAGATGGAATGGATGCAGCTTTAATTGTGATTAATAAAGGGGAAAGAAAAATAAGATTTTCTGGTGCTAAAAATCCTTTAATCTTAATTCGCAATGGAGAACTTGAAGTTTATAAAGGTGATCGTATTTCCATTGGAGGAACAATTGAAGCAGATCGTTATAAATCACAAGAATTCACACAACAAGAAATCTCCTATGAAAAAGACGAACAGGTTACATGTTATTTGTTTTCGGATGGTTTCCAAGATCAATTTGTGGAGAAAAAAATAAAAAGTTTATGGTGAAAAAATTCCATCGTTATTGAATGAATTATCTAACACTATGGAACTTCCTTCTCAAAAAGATGCTTTAAATCAACATTTAATGGCTTGGCAAGGTGAAGAAAAGCAAGTAGATGATATTTTGGTGATTGGACTTAAGGTAAATTAAAATAATGCCATTTACATTTTCACATCCTGCAATTGTATTGCCCTTTTATAAAGTTTCTAGACGATATTTGAGTCTAACCGCTTTAATAATTGGAACATTAGCTCCTGATTTTGAATATTTTATAAGAATGAGAATTAAAAGTACAATTAGTCATTCCATTCTAGGTTTATTTACTTTTGATATCATTATCGGTCTTCTTCTTTCATTTGCATTTCATATCATTGTTCGGAATGTTCTGATAGATCATCTACCTCTGTTTTTGAGTAAAAGATTAAGCCGTTTTAAATCCTTTAATTGGGTTGCCTACTTTAAAAAGTACTGGTATTTGGTCATTTTTTCTTTATTGATTGGTGCTTTTTCACATATTTTTTGGGATTCTTTTACCCATGGCAATGGATATTTTACCAATCTATTAAATTTAGGTAATGATATCACTTTTGGTAATAATAAAATCCCTTTATTTAAAATACTCCAACATAGTAGTACAATAACAGGAGGAATAATAATACTCTTTTTTATCTATAAGTTACCACTTGATCAAGATCATCATAATAAAAAAAATAACTATTTATATTGGCTATTAATAGGCATTTCAACACTCTTTTTATTGCTAATAAGAATTCAAATAGGTTTAGAATATCATCAATTTGGACATATCATTGTTAGTGGGATTGCCTGTTTTTTTATTAGTCAACTATTTGTCAGTTTTATATATAAATTTAGATATGCTTAAATCACTACTTTTTATTTTTATACTCTTTTCACCATTATTAAATGAAAAGGAAAAAAATATTAATACATACATCAAACTTGAAAAAACTTTAGAGACAAATTCCTACTATAAAGAGGATTTAAAACAAAATCAATACAATATTACCGTATATAAAAATAACAATGGTAAAATTATCATGATAGAGGATTTTAATGCTGCTTTAGAATTCAAACAATATGAATATTTCTACAGAAGTTATTTTAATGATGAAGGTGAAATGATCGCAATAAAGAAATACATCAACTTCTTTGATGAATCGTGTGTTTCGAGTGATTATCATTATTCTTCCGTTTGGATTTTGCTAAAGAATGGAGAAATGAGTAATTATAAAACGGAGATTTTTGATGAAAGTGGAAATAAACATGATGTTGCCGATTGTATACAATCTTTAGACTTTCAAGATACATTTGAAAGCTCTATCCAATTACATAAGATGATATATAAAACAAAAGGCTGAGTTTTGAATACTCAGCCTTTCGTCTTTTATAATGGAATATACCATACATCTTCATTCAAATCAACGCCACCTTTCATTTCTTCTTGTACAACTCGATCAACAATATAAACACCTACTTCTGCCATATGATCAAAATTATCTACACTATCTAAAGGAAAGTTTTGTCTTGTCCTGTGAATATCAAATTTATCAGATAAGTTCGTTCCAAAAGCTTTCTCAACTCCTTCTTTTCCTATCATAAAGCCAATCATTCCTGCCCAAGTAGCTGTAGGATTATCAGAATCCCACCCTGCCAAAGCACCGATTTTAATTGTTTCTCTTAGATCACCTTCTCCATAAAATAAACTCACCAAAGAAGCTCCAAAATTAATACCTGCGGCAAAGCAACCATTACAATAAATATTCTTAGAAGTTACGGAATAACCATCTTCTTGATTTACTTGATACTTTTCATACAATTGATCTCTTACTGTTTCCCATTCTGTCCCTTTAGTATATTCTGATAATACAAAATCATACATTTTATGAGTGTAAGAACTATCAGGCAATACACTTTTTGCTTCATTCGCCATCCAGACTATTTTTTCTTTTTGAGATAGTGAAGGATCAACTTTCATAGCTAAAGCGTACATTTTGACATAAAAGTCAGAAATTTCTGCTGCATCTTCTCTTGCGACAGTTTTTATGGGTAATTCCGCCATTTTATGCGCAATATCAGGCCTTGCTGGAGCAAAAAAACCAAAAATCTCTGTTGTCAATTGAGCATCAATCATATCATAATGCTCATTATTTTCAGGTGCACTTGTGGCAGGAGGAAGAAATCCTTCTTGCATCAAATCAAAGGCTTTTTGGTTGGACACCCAGAGAAAGTTTTCCTCTTCTTTCTTGATATGTGTCAACCAACCTTCACGAATATCCTCAGGGGATAAAATACTTTTGTTTTTTGTATACAGAAGGTGTTGATAGATGTATTCGATATCAGTATCATCATCGGCTCCCCATACTTCACCTTTAGTACGAAGTACAAAATCAATATTCTCTGAGAGATCACTTGGTACTCCTTGTCCCCATATACTTGGTTGATCAGGTTTTCCCCAATCCTCACGTGTATAAAATTCTCCCGTTTTGATTTCTCCGATGTTACCAATTTTGTCCATTTCAGTAACTAGACCCGTCCAATTGGCAATACATTGTGCTAACCAAAATCCATATAATTTATCTTTGTATTCACTTCTTGAAATTTTCAAATCAGAAGTCTTTGGCTCGTAACTTTCATAGACTAGTTGAGGATCTTTTAGTTGGTTTTCTTCTCGGTCAGTCTTGCAAGAAAACAAAGAAAGAGTCGATAGAAAAAGGAGTGTATAGCTCGAAAAGTTTTGCATGGTGTTCTTTAGTTTTTATTGATCATTTATATTTTGAAGTAGAAGTCGCTCCATCATTCGTCTAATAAATTCTTCTTTATTGATATGAAGTGCCACTTCAGCATTTGCTTTTTTGTCTTTATTTAATAATGTCTGCCCCTTATGGTCTAAGAAGACATGCCCTTCTTCTATTACAAACAAATCAGGCCAAATCAATGCTCCGATAGCAACAGGGTCATACATAATGGGTAGATAATTCATTTCTATCGCATAAGGCATAAATCTCCACAATACATAATTCGCACATATCGCATCTGTCAAAGGAGTTCTTCGCATATTTAAAAGTTGTAAATTGTCTTGATCAATTACAACATCATGGGTAACATCCAAAGGAATAAAGGTTGTATTCGTTCCTTTTAAAGAAGAAATAAAGCTTTTTGATGCTTTCAAATCTGCTTTGACATTCCATTCAACATCTATTTTCTCTGTTCCTGTATACCCTGTTTTAAAAGCCCCAAACATTGCATAAATATGCTTTGCTTTTTGTAGTATTTTTTTGTCTGAAGCAATTAGATCTTGGAGATTAGTCACAGGACCAACTGTTATCAAATTAATTTCGTTAGGATAACGATTTAGCATCGATGAAATAAAAGTCACTGCATTATTTTTATGAGGTTCTATTCCATTATAATCTGAACTCCATCGGTATTGTGGTGAAAAATCAGAATTCGTTTGTCTTCCAATCACAACGGGAATTTCTTTCATTCCAACTTGTTCTAATAGCTTTAAAGCCATTTTTGCTCTTTCAGGAGTATTTCCATAATCCATCACTAAACCTATCACTTCTATTTCTGGACTGGAAAGTAAAAGACTCAAAGCAAACATATCATCAATATCATCACCTAGATCACAATCAAAGATGACTTTTTCTTTAAAATTCTCTTGACAAAATGCGGGGATCGTCAAGAATAAATAGAAGGAAAATACAATATATTTCATTTATACTTTTAAATCAGTTAGCGTAGGTATTGACTCTTGTGCTCCCATTTGTGTTACAGATGTAGAAGCGGCTTCTAATGCAAAATGTATGCTTTCCTCCATAGACTTATTTTGAGCAAAAGCAGCAGTAAATGCACCATTAAACACATCCCCTGCAGCAGTGGTATCGACCACCTCAACTTTTGGTGCTCTAAAAAATGAAGTTGTCTCTTTTCCTGAGTAGTAACAACCTTTTGCTCCTAGAGTAACAATAACATTAGCAACACCCATTTCATGTAATTTCTTGACATTCTCTAGTAAGTCTTCCTCCGTTTCACTGTTTTGACCTACTAAAAGATCTAATTCTGTTTCATTGGGTGTAATCAAATCAATATTACGAAGTACTTCTTTTTGAAGAATATGAGCAGGTGCTGGATTAACTACTACATAAGCCCCTTTCCTTTTAGCCAATTGAACTGCATATTCTACTGTAGATATAGGTATTTCTAGTTGTAATAATACAATTGTCCTTTCATCTATCTCATCTTCTAATTTATCGATATCTTGAATACTCAACGTATCATTTGCTCCAGGTACGACCACTATACAATTTTCACCATTGGCATCAACATTAATCATTGCCATGCCCGTTGCTTTTTCTACTTGTCGAATAAAGCGATCATCAATTCCTACTTTTTGATAAGAAGAGATTGCTGCTGCACCAAAATCATCTTGTCCTACATTAGCAACAAAAGTTACATCACCACCTAGCTTTGCTGCTGCTACAGCTTGATTGGCTCCTTTTCCACCTTGGTTTTGAAAAAAATTAGAACCCAAAATCGTCTCGCCTGCTTTAGGTAAACGAGGACTTTGTACCACTAGATCAGTGTTTGAGCTTCCTATTACGATGATTTTCATAGTTTATTTGTTTCTAAAAAGTGAAAAAAGTAAGACGCTACTTATTTGTATTACATTCAGTATTTAATCAAAAATCAAAATACAATGTAAGTTGGATATAAGCTACTTATTATTCTCAATAAGATTAAAATTTAAATGATCAAAGTAAATAAAACATCTAAAATATTTCAAGTCATATCTAATGGGAATATAATACTTCAGAAAACTCTTAAAGCTAAGAAACCAATATTTATACATTATAAACCATTACTTATAAATTCTAAAATGAGTCACCTACGTTTAATTGGCTGTAAATGATAAATATATAAAGTTGGTAAATATGAAAATGAGACAGTATTTAACTCTTCTAATACTTAGTATTTTCTCAATTGGTAGCATTAATGCTCAACAATTAACGAACAAAGAACAAATCGAAATCTTAACGGAAGCCTATGAATTTTCATATCCGTTGATGATGATGAAGTATACTAAATTAGCCCTAACTAATGTAGAGATACCTGAAAATGGAATGGCTCCAACTAATCAATTTGGTTTTAGAGCATCATTTCCTGATCATACTTTTACAGATATAGTAAGACCTAATTTGGATACGTACTACAGTACAATGTTTGTAGATGTTTCTGTTGAGCCTATCGTAGTCCAATTACCCAAAACAAAATATTATCATTTATTCCCGATTTTAAATGCTTTTACAGATGTAATTGGTTCTCCAGGTACTAGAACAAATGGCGGTGAAGAGCCTTATACATTTGTTATTGTTGGACCTGAATATGATGGTTTATTACCAGAAGGCATGGATGTATTTTATACGACGACAAACATGAACTGGATTTTGGGTCGTGTAGAAGTTTCTAATGAAAAAGAAGGAAAGAAAATCTACAAACAGTTCCAAGCGAAAATTCAGACAAGACCTCTAAGTGAGTGGTATAATAACAGGTATATACCTAACTTAAACATTGTATACCCTTCTAGAAATATTGTTCCAGTAGCTACGGTAGATAGCTTGGACATTGATCAATACTTTAATGAGGTGGCTCAGTTAATGGAAGGCAACCCTCCTTATAAAGAAGATAGTGTGATCGTTGCTAAAATGGCACAAATGGGAATTGTCGCGGGAGAAACTTTCCGTTTTGGTGATTTACCTGAAGAAGTAAAAGAAGCTGCAGCTCTAATTCCTGCAAAATATCAAGAGGCTTGGACATTGATGGCAACAAAAGGTGATTCTACTGAACATGTCAACAATTGGACGTATAGAACAGAAGGATTGGGTGAATACAAATCTGATTATCGTTTGAGAGCTTATGTTGCGGCAGTTGGCTTAGGTGCCAATACAAGCGAAGATGCTATTTATGCCAATACAGGAATCGATATGGATGGAAAAGCATTGAACTCAGATGAAGAATATATTATCCATTTTGAAAGAGGCCAAACACCTCCTGTAAACGGATTCTGGTCACTGACTTTATACGATCAAAACAATTTCTTAGCAGAAAACCCTAAGAAGAAGTATGCAATCAAAATGAATGATGCATTAAAATATAATGAGGATGGTTCTTTAGATATCTTTATCTCGACTGTTCCTCCAGAAAATAAAGAACAATTCAACAACTGGCTACCTTGTCCAATTACAGGTGAGAATTTCTCATTGACATTAAGAATGTATTGGCCACAAGAAGAAGTGTTGAACAAAACATGGAAAACGCCAGAAGTAAAAAAAGTGAAGCAATCTATATAAGATATTTATCTACAGATTAACGGTTCATTTTAAGTTAAGAGATCCCCTTGCACATTGTGCCTGGGGACTTTTTTTTTATCTAAAAGTCTCAAAAACAGCTTTTTCCTTTTTTACCACAGCTCTTTCTTTATTCACCACAAACTCGATTTTAATTCCTGCACCTTTGTAATGTTCAAACAATTAAAACATTAAAATTTATTCAATATGACTACCTCAGAATTTTTATTAAAAAGATTAAACGAATTAAACGTAAATCATTTATTTGGTATCCCTGGCGATTATGTTCTACCATTTTTTGATGAGTTGATTGATAAGAAAACAGGAGTTAAACATGTCAATAGTAGAAACGAATTAAATGCTACCTATTCAGCTGATGGATATGCCAAAATGAATGGATTTGGTGCCGCAGCAGTGACTTTTGGAGTAGGTTCATTGAGTACTGTGAATGCTGTTGCCGGTGCATATGCTGACAATACTCCTCTTGTAGTGATTTGTGGAGCTCCTACAAGAAATACAAAAGATACAATCGAAAGAAAACAACTACATCATTTAATAGATCAAAGTGTAGATACTTCTATTAAAGTCTTTGAAAATATCACAATACATTCCAAACGTATAATGTCAGAAGAGACTGCTGCAGAAGAAATTGATCAAATCTTATTAGATACTTTTAAATTTAAGAAACCTGTTTATTTAGAAATTCCCTATGATTTACAAAAAGCAGAATTAAAGATCTATTCAAAAGAAGCACTACCAATTCACACCTCACTTTCAGATCAAAAGAAAGTCAAAGAGGTAACAGAAAAAATTGTAGCACTGATTGAAGAAGCAGAATCCATTTCTTCAGTCACGGGTCCTCTTTTACAAAGATATAATATGATTGATACAGCTGATCAAATCATTACAAATATTGGTGCTTGTGTTTCTACTGTATTTACAGGAAAGATTTCACGCTTTGAGGATCACCCTAATGCTGTAGGCTTTTATATGGGCAAAGTTTCACAAGATTATACAATTCAAATGATTGAAGGAGCTGATCTAACTTTGACATTAGGTGTTGAAAAAACAGAGTTTGATACTGGGGTTTTCACTTCTGACCTTGGGAATGATAATAATGTTGTCCATATCTTAAGTGATAAAGTGATCATTAATGGTGAATTTTATTATGATGTTTACTTAAATGACATCTTAATGAAGATAGAAAAGGCGGTAAAAAATAACACACCGAAAACATTAAATATTGATGAGGAAGCTCGAAAATTTGCCTATGAAAGAAGGGAAAAGTTTGAACCTACTGATAAGCCGCTAACAATTGATAGAATGTTTATTCAATTTACAAACTTCATGCAAACAGGTGATGTCTTGTATGGTGATACAGGTGGATATATTAACTCATCTCAAACACAATTTGCAAAAGATATTGATATCTATGGTTGTGGAAACTGGGGATCTTTAGGTGCTGGATTTGGTATGAGTGTAGGCGGTTCATTTGCTCATTCTGAAAAGAAAGGAGATAAAGGGCAAATGGTGTGTATCACGGGTGATGGTGCTTTCTTGATGTCTGCACAAGAACTTTCTACAATCATTGAACATAAACAAAATTATACACTTATTATAATCGACAATTCTGGTTATGGTGCAGAACGTCAAATTTACCCTGGAAAAGAACGTTCATATAATGATTTCCTACCTTGGAACTATGAGAAATTAGGTGAAGCCTTCGGAGGTGTTGAAGGCGTAAATACTTTTGGTTATGTAGCAAAAACGGAAAAAGAGTTAGACCAAATTTTCACTGAGGTAAGAAGTAAAGAGGGTGTTAATATTGTAAGAGTAATGCTTGACCCTTGGGATAGTGCGTCTTTCAATGTGAAGTTTAGTGAAGCATTAAGACATTAAAATAAAATTGAGAAAATATTAATCATAATTGTTCGCCATTGGGGTACTTCTTTGAGGTACTCTAATGGTTTTTATTTTTCAGTCTGATATTGCTTGATAAAGTTACTCGGTGTCTCTCCAAAAGTGGCCTTAAATTGTTTAGAAAAATGCTGTACATCACTAAAACCAAATTCAAAAGCAATCTCAGTAGTGGTCATTTTCTTATCAATTAATGCCTCTTTCGTTTTTTCCATTCGCTCTACTTTAAAATAATTATAGATGGTATTCCCAAACGTTTCTTGAAATAATTTTTGAAGACTCATTTTATTAATACCATATTTTGATACAAATTCGGCTACATTGGGTCTTACTCTCAAATCACTAAGAATTTCTTTTCGTATCTCAAAGAGCACTTTTAATTGATAATTTGTCATTGAATTTTCTTTTCTCTCCAAATTATCAATATCCAATTGTCTTAATCTTCCTAAGAAAATATATTTAAGTTCTTTGAATTTTATTTTCAATATCTCATGGTAAACATCTTGTGGATATTCCATATACTGATTGAGTCTTTTCTTGAACTCTTTTAACTCCGTTCTGTTATCCAAATAGATTACAAAGTTGGATTGTAACTTATAAAAAGTTCTGTATTGCTCATCTTTATAAATATCAAAAATAGAAGCATTATAGAAAAAACTAATATGTTGAAGAACTTCACCTTTTAATGCTTTTCCTCTTACTTTAATGTTTTTATCACAAGTATAAAAACCATCTGTTTGGATTTTATAATCCTCTTCCCCATCATTGACTATGTAACTATTATTATTAAAAAAGGCAGCAATCCTTTCAAAATGAGATGCATTTGAATAATCCAGAACAAAAGTAACATCTTCATGTAAAGTGAGGTGGAAATGAAGGAAATAAGCATCCTCATTCTCCTTATAAAAAAAAATAAACCCTTTCGCTCTTGATGAATCCACTTCTACATAATTATTATTCACTTCTCTCCCATCAAAGAATTGAATAATGTCTGCCTTATGCTTTTCAAAATCTGTAGTTTGTGTACTAAATTGTTTCATATAAAAAGGGTTAGACTAAGTTATACTTAAGTTAATAAAAAAACACCTTGCTGACAATATCAACAAGGTGCTTCATGAACTTAACTCTCTCAATTTTTTTATCACTTTTTACTAAGCGCATTCATCTAACTTCTGATATAGTATACTGTGTTATATGAATTTATGTTTCAACTCAAACAATTTTAATATTTAATGAATCATAATGACAAAAAGAATAGCCTCTGTTCTGAATATCAGAAGATTGATTTATCATATAAATATAAAAAAACACCTCGCTGACATTATCAACGAGGTGCTTCATGAACTTAACTCTCTCAATTTTTTTATCACTTATTTACTAAGCGCATTCATCTAACTTCTGATATAGTATACTGTGTTATATGAATTTATGTTTCAACTCAAACAGTATTAATCCTTAATGAATGATAATACTTAAATACATGTCTTTTCGTACTGATAATTACCATCGTATTGAACTTCTATAAAATAAAAAAACACCCTGCTGACATTATCAACAAGGTGCCTCATGAACTTAACTCTCTCAATTTTTTTATCACTTATTTACTAAGCGCATTCATCTAACTTCTGATATAGTATACTGTGTTATATGAATTT
>NZ_JBSWYJ010000073.1:0-12326 GCF_056161045.1 Flammeovirga sp. AWQ4_249 | reverse complement strand
TGAAAATACATTAGAGAATGTAAAGGAATAAATATGCCCAAATACTACAAGTAGAAGGTATACTTCACAATACTTTTTCAGAAAAAAAAGCCCAATAGTCATTAACTATTGAGCTTATCTATCTTAAAAAAAATGGATTAGAAATATACTTCGTCCATTCTTGTTTTTATCAAATCATTACCGAGGTTTCCGATACTTCCTTCATGATTGTGATTTACAGATCTTTTAGGATTGTATTCTCCTTTTTCGATACCCTCACCCACAATCACATAAGCTTCTCTAAATGGAATTCCTTGTAGTACTAATTTATTTACTTCCTCTACTGAGAATAGATAATCATAAATTGGTGCTTCCAATAGATCTTTTGTAGGTTCCATCTTTTCGAACATTAATTTTGTCATTTCAAGACAATCATTCAACATCTCAATTGCAGGAAGTAAAATTTCCTTGATCTGTTGTAAATCTCTATGATAACCTACAGGTAGATTGCTCAAGATAGACATGATTTGAGTTGGAAGCGATGTAATTTGGTTACACTTTGCTCTCGTTAATTCCAAGACATCAGGATTCTTCTTATGAGGCATAATACTAGAACCTGTAGTGAACTCATTAGGGAATTTAATGAAACCAAAGTTACCACCTGCATACATACAGCCATCCATTGACAATTTGGCTACTGTAGCCGCTACTGATGCCATTGCGTTGGCTACATGATATTCTGTTTTTCCTCTACCCATTTGAGCATAAACTACATTAACGGCCATTGATTGGAATTCCATTAATTCTGTAGTTCTTGTTCTGTTCAACGGGAATGACGAACCATATCCAGCAGCAGAACCTAGAGGGTTTCTATCTGTAATTTCAAAAGCAGCTTTCAATATCACCATATCATCCACTAATGACTCAGCATAAGCTCCTAACCATAAACCAAAAGAAGAAGGCATTGCTACTTGCATATGCGTATAACCTGGCATTAAGTAATCCTTAAACTCCTCTGATTTTGCAATTAATGTATCAAATAAACTCTTTGTATTTTTAGCCATTTCCTTAATTGCATCTCTTAAATACAACTTAAGGTCTACTAAAACTTGGTCATTTCTCGATCTCCCTGAATGAAGTCTTTTCCCTACATCACCATAACGTTGTGTCAATAACATCTCAACTTGAGAGTGTACATCTTCCACACCATCTTCAATGACAAACTCGCCTCTTTCAATTTCTTCATAAATCTCTTGAAGACCTTTTAATAAAATATCTTTATCCTCTTCTGTTAAGAGTCCCACTTCAGCTAACATTGTAGCATGTGCCATTGAACCTTTTACATCATAAGGAGCTAATAAAATATCTAATTCTCTATCCTTTCCTACCGTAAATTTATCTACTTTTTCATTTACTGTGTAAGATGATTTTTGCCAAAGTTTCATTTGTATATAATTTTATCTAATTCTATTTTTCCTCAAAACAAGGTTCTTTTTAATTCTTAATGATAAAAGCACCTTCTAATATGCGAATGTAATCATTTATTCCGTCCTCAATCTCTTTGATTAGTATATATTCATCAGCGGTATGAGAACGTGCTGAATCACCAGGTCCCATTTTAAGACTTGGAATAGGCATAAGTGCTTGATCTGATAAAGTTGGAGATCCATAAGCCTCTTTTTGATACTGTAAGCCAGCTTTCACAACAGGATGATTCATCGGTGCTCCTGAAGGATTCAATCTCGTCGACCTTGGTGTAATCTGACATGAAACATGTTCTTTGATATGAGCCAATGTTTCTACGTTAGTATAGGCATCGGTAGTTCTCACATCTACAACAAATTTACATTCAGAGGGCACCACATTGTGCTGTGTCCCTGCCTCGATACAAGTCACTGACATTTTAATTGGTCCAAGCGTATTTGATTCAACAGGAAAATGATATGATTTAAACCATTCAATATCTTCCATAGCTTTATAAATTGCATTGACACCTTCCTCTCTTGCAGCATGACCAGATTCTCCTTTAGCAACACAATCCAATACCATTAAACCTTTCTCTGCTACTGCTAATTGCATTTGAGTGGGCTCTCCAACAATTGCAAAATCTATTTGAGGTAACTGATCCCATACATCAGCAATTCCTTCTCTTCCTGAGATTTCTTCTTCTGCTGAAGCACAAATAACCAAATTATAAGGTAGATTATCCCTTTCATAAAAATGAAGAAAAGTAGCGATCAAACTAACTAATGGACCACCTGCATCATTACTTCCTAAACCGTATAAAACACCTTCTTCAACCGTTGGTGAAAAAGGATCTCTTGTCCAATCTTTATTAGGCTTTACTGTATCAATATGGGAATTGAGTAATATTGTTTCTTTGTTGGGATCAAAATGAACATTCTTAGCCCACAGGTTATTTTTGTATTGATGAATTTCTACATTATTTTCTATAAAAAAACGGGCTACAATTTCAGCTACATCATCCTCTTCTTTACTTAATGACTCTGTTGCAATCATTTCTTTTAATAATTCAACAGCCTTATCTGCTAATACTTGGTGTTTCATCTTTATTTCTTTACTAAAAATATTCTCTATTAATAAATTTAGTTATTAATTAAATATAATCTAACTATATAAATCGTGTACTCAGCTAAATTCAACAAAAAAGAGCATAATTCTTCTTCAATTGCTACGACAATATTTACGGTTGGAAATCTAAGTTATTTAGGATACATCATCTTAAATTTCTCTTCCTTTTCAAAAATTGAGGTGAAAGCTCATATTGGTATATACTTTCTTGTAACTGCTTTTACAGCATTAATATTTGCACTTAAAAAGCTTACTACTAAAGAATATATTCCATTAAATTTCACGCCTCAACAAATAGAATATGGTAAACAAATCGTACCAATCTCAGATATTACAAGCCTTGATTTATTTCCCCATCATACTTTAGAGAGTGATAAAAAGTATCCCAATAAACCTCCTTATTCTCAAATTAGTGAGGTAAAAATATATACTAAAGAAAAGGAATTTATAATTGATTATTCCATCTATCAGTCCCAAGAGGAAATACTCCAAATCTTTGATCAAATCAATAGATATACAAAAGATTCAATGCTTAAGCTTGATTTTAAAGGAATTCCCAAAAAGAACTACCTGAAGAATATTTTTCAGTATGATAAATTGAATATTGAGTTTTTTCAGAGTAGTATCTTTTCAAGATTCAATGTGATACTTACCTTAATAATCTCTTCTTTAATATTTCTACCTATCATTAAAATCGTTTATGGTAATCCTAACAACCTTAATCAATCCTTAAGCATATTCTTTTATATAGGAATTAATGTTTCTGTGATCTTTTATGCCTTATTCTATTCTCCAAAATTTGGTGTAGATAAAGAATACATGTATGTAATTCCTAGGTTACCTTTTCAACAAAAAGTTACTTTACCTCTAAAAAATATTAGTCATATTTCTATGGCAAATGTGAGTAAGAAATACGGTATTCATATCTATACTGATGACTTTGAATGTCACACTTTTTGGTGTTCAGAAGTTTCTTACGAAAACATTCAAAATCTCTACAAACGTATTCAAGAATTAAAGATAGATCAGAAAACTATCCTCCAATAATTTTTGTTCCTTTTGGAGTATTGGCTAGTAAACCTTCTACTTTACCTAGCCATACTTCTTTTACAGAAGCCTCAATGGCATCAAAAGCATTTTTCAACTTAGGTAACATTCCATCAGCTACAACACCATCGGCTTTGAACTGCTCAAATTTTTGAGGGTCTAATTCTTCTACTAAAGAATTATCATCATTGATATCTAAAAGAACTCCTGCCTTTTCAAAACAGTATCTTAAAGAGACTTCATGCCCTGCCTGACCTAAAGCTACAGCCACTGCTTGAGCCATTGTATCAGCATTTGTATTTAATAATTGTCCTTTACCATCATGAGTTAAAGGGGCAATTACAGGAGTAATACCATCTTTTGCTAAGTTTGCAATCGGTCCAGCATTTGCTTTACGAACATCACCTACAAAGCCAAAATCGATTTCCCATCCTGTTCTTTTATCCGCTTCAATAATATTTGCATCAGCACCCGTTAAACCAATCGCGTTCGTTCCTTTTGCTTGAAGCTGTGCGACAATTCTTTTATTGACTAAACCGCCATACACCATTGTGACTACTTCTAAAGTATCAGCATCAGTAATTCTTCGGCCATCCACCATCTTAGGTTCTATACCTAATCGTTGTGCCATAGCTGTTGCTAATTTACCTCCACCGTGTACTAATACTTTCGCTCCTTCAAGCTGAGAAAATTGCTCTAAAAAAGAGGATAATGCTACTTCATCATTGATCACATTTCCTCCTACTTTGATTACTGATATTTTCATAACTATATAAAGAGGCTCTTATAATGTCATTATTACATCATAAGAGCCTGTTATTTTTTTATTCTGTTTCTAATATTGCTTTTAAAACAGCTGCGGCAGCAAATGTTCTATTATTTGCTTCTTCAATAATAAGTGAATTATCACTATCTAAAACAGCATCACTAGCGACAACATTTCTTCTGATTGGAAGGCAGTGCATAAACTTACCATTATTCGTTAATGCCATTTTTTCAGCAGTAACTTCCCATGATATATCCTTACAAACCACTTTACCATATTCTGCAGTAGAAGACCAGTTTTTTGCATAAACAAAGTCAGCATCTTTTAAAGCTTCATCTTGATTTGTTGTAAAAGTAGCATCACCAGCAAATTCTGGATCAAGTTCATACCCTTCAGGAGCAGTGATGACTAATTCAACATCTTCAGCAGCATTCATCCACTCAGCAAATGAGTTAGGTACAGCTTGAGGTAAGGCTCTTGGATGTGGCGCCCAAGTTAAAACTACTTTTTTCTTCGGTTTATCAGAGTTCTCACGAATTGTAACTAAATCGGCTAAAGACTGTAAAGGGTGTCTTGTTGCTGATTCTAAACTTACAATTGGTGAATGTGCATATTTTACAAAGTCTTTCATTACACTATCTGCATAATCATCTTCTTTACTTTGTAAATTCGGAAATGATCGAACTCCAATGATATCACAGTATTGGCTAATTACAGCTGCAGCATCTTTTAAGTGCTCTGCTTTATCGCCATCCATGATTACACCATCTTCAGTTTCAATCTTCCACCCTTCTTTATCAATATTCATCACCATCACGTCCATTCCCAAATGACGTGCGGCACGTTGTGTACTTAATCTTGTTCTTAAACTTGGATTGAAGAAAATTAAACCCAACATTTTGTTTTTGCCAACATCACCATAAGCTTCAGGGTTAGCTTTGATGTCTAATGCACTTTTAACGATTTCATTTAAATCTTGAACATCGTTTACTGATAAAAACTTTTTCATTTCTTAGTTTATATTTTAAGGTATGGACATTACAGTGTCGTGTCCTTACGTATTAAGCAATTTCTTTTGTCACTGTATTAAAAGCATCCACAAATAATTGTGCTTGCTCTTTTGTCAATGTTAATGGAGGTAATAAACGAATAGTATTTTTATTCGATGATGCTCCCGTAAATATTTTATGATCAAATAAAATCTGCTTTCTCAATGGAGCTACAGCGTCATTTAATTCAATACCCAACATTAAACCTTTACCTCTGATTTCTTTGATGGCCGGATTATCTTTTAATTGATCTACAATCCATTCTCCTACTTCTACTGATTTTTCAATCAAGTTTTCTCCTTCAAGCACATCTAATACTGCAATACCTGCAGCACATGCCAAGTGATTACCTCCGAAAGTTGTGCCCAACATACCGTAATGTGCTTCAAACTTTGGTGAAATAAATACACCTCCAATAGGGAAACCATTACCCATTCCTTTCGCCATAGTGACAACATCAGGAATTACGTCATACCATTGATGAGCAAAAAAACGACCACTTCTACCGTATCCAGATTGAATTTCATCTGCAATAAAAACAGCATTTTGATCATCACACAACGTTCGGATTGCTTGCATGAATTCTATGGTAGGCTCATAGATACCACCAATTCCTTGGATTCCTTCTACGATTACCGCACAGATTTCATTTTCAGCAAACGCTTTTTGTAAAGCTTCTACATCATTAAAAGGTAATATTAAAGTATCATGAACAGCGTTTACCGGAGCTACAATATTAGGATTGTCCGTTGTTGCTACTGCTAAAGAAGTTCTACCATGAAAACCTTTTGAGAAAGAGATAATCTTTGTTTTTTTATTGTAAAAAGAAGCAAGTTTAAAAGCATTTTCATTTGCTTCAGCTCCTGAATTACACAAGAATAAGTTCCAATCATGATAACATGAAGCTTCTCCTAATTTTGTAGCCAATTCTTTTTGTAAAGGGTTTTGAATACTATTAGAATAGAATACTAAATTATCTAACTGATGACTTAATTTTTCTTTATAATAAGGGTGTGAATGTCCGATAGAAATTACGGCATGTCCACCATATAAGTCTAAATACTTTTGTCCTTCTTTATCATAAATCCACACATCTTCACCTTTTACAGGTTCGATATCAAATAATGGATATACATCAAATAAATTTGCCATGATTTAATATTTTAAAGTTGAAATGGAATTAAAAGGCCATTGATTTAAGGTTCAATCCAAGCTTCTCATCTAAACCGTAAATAAGGTTCATATTCTGTACTGCTTGTCCTACTGCACCTTTTAGTAAATTGTCAATCGCAGAAGTAACTAATAAAGTATCATCATGCTTTTCTACTGAAATAAAACCTCTGTTTGTATTCACAACTTGTTTTAAATCAAGTGGACCATCAATCACATGAGTGAAAGCAGCATTCGCATAATAATCTTTGAATAATTTCACAGCTTCTTGTTGTGTTAAATCTGATTTCAAATAACATGAAGCAAGAATTCCTCTTGTGAAATTACCTCTGTAAGGAATGAAATTGATCTTATGATTAAAGCCATTTTGTAATTGATTTAATGACTGACCAATTTCTAATAAGTGTTGGTGATTGAATGCTTTGTAATGAGAAATATTACTTGTTCTCCATGTAAATGCAGTACTTGCCATTAGTTTCACTCCTGCTCCTGTTGAGCCAGTGATTGCACTAATATGTACTTCATCATTTAATTTTTGAGCATCTGCCAATGGTAACAAAGCAATTTGAATTGCAGTTGCAAAACAACCTGGATTTGCAATGTTGCTTGCTGCTTGGATCGCTTCTTTTTGTAACTCTGGTAAACCATAGATAAATTCACGATCACCTAATTGCATTGATCTATTTTCTACAATTCCTTCTCCTAATCTAAAATCTTGACTTAAATCTATGATTTTAGTTTCAGGAGCAAAAGTATTTTCTTCTAAGAATTTTACAGACTCACCATGACCTAAGCATAAGAAGATAACATCAGCGTCTTTTACTTCACCTGTAAATACAATATCTGTCTCTCCAAATAAATCTTTGTGCTGAGCGTGAATAGGTTTTCCTACTTGGCTTCTGCTATGAACATAATCAATTTCTACTTCAGGGTGATTGATTAATACTCTTAGTAATTCTCCGCCAGTCATACCGGCGCCGCCAATGATTCCAACTTTCATCTTCTTAATATTTTATATTTTGTGAGTTTGTTTTTCGTTTAATTCTTGTCTGATCTCAAAAAATTGATTTAAAAAAGGATGCGAAATAGCCTTCGCACCCTTAGTCTTTTTACCAATTCAAGTTATCAGGTTTATAAGATTCTTTATTTCGCTACACTTTCTTCAGCAGCTTCTTTCACTTTGCTAAAGATCATGTTTTGATTTGCTAAAATTGTTGCAAAACCACGAGCATCTTCACCTGTCCATGCATTGTTCATTTCTCCATAAGCACCGAAAGTACTGTTCATCAAATCATATTTTGATTCAATACCTTCTAACTCAAATCTGTATGGATATAATGTTACAAATACTTCACCTGTTACGTGATCTTGAGTATCTGCTAGGAACTTTTCGATATTACGCATTACAGGATCAATCCATTGTCCTTCGTGCGTAAGCATACCATAGTAGTTACCTAACTGTTCTTTCCAATATAATTGCCACTTTGTAAGTGTATGTTTCTCTAGTAAGTGGTGAGCTTTAATTGTCAATACAGGAGCTGCGGCTTCAAAACCAACACGTCCTTTGATACCAATAATTGTGTCACCAACATGAATATCTCTACCAATACCATAAGGTGAAGCAATCTTGTTCAATTCTTGAATTGCTTGTACTGGCTTATCGAAGATTTTACCATCGATACCCACTAATTCACCTTTTTCGAATGATAAAGTAAGTTTCTTAGGAATAGTCTCACTCACTTGTGTTGGATAAGCTTCTTCAGGAAGAGTATGTCTTGACCCTAAAGTTTCTTTACCTCCTACTGAAGTACCCCACAAACCTTGGTTGATTGAGTACATCGACTTTTCCCAATTACCTTCAACACCTTTAGAGATTAAGTAATCAATTTCATCTTGTCTAGATAATTGATTGTCTCTAATTGGAGTAATAATTTCTGCTTCAGGACAGATAATTTTGAAAGCCATATCAAAACGGATTTGGTCATTACCAGCACCTGTAGATCCATGAGCAATACTATCTGCACCAATTTTCTTTGCATATTCAGCAATTGCTAAAGCTTGGAATACACGCTCTGCACTTACTGATAGAGGATAAGTATTATATCTTAAAGCATTACCAAAAACTAAGTATTTCACACATTGATCGTAGAAGATATCCGTTTGATCTAATGTCACGTGAGACTTCACACCTAATTTGTATGCTTTTTCTTCAATTTCTTTTAATTCTTCGTCAGAAAAACCTCCTGTTTGAACGATAGCGGTATGCACTTCTAACCCTCTTTCTTCTGAAAGATACTTTACACAATATGTTGTATCTAATCCACCACTAAAGGCTAAAACCACTTTATTACTCATCTTGAATATCTATTTTTATATTTTAAATTTCTTTTATCTCTGTAGATTACTCTACTGTAGATTTATATCTTGGATCATTTGGATCGAAAATCATTCCTGTACAAAGGCAATGTTTTCTTTCTGTTCTCTGCAGAATATCATAGTTCACACAACTCTGACATCCTTTCCAAAATTGTTCATCATCTGTCAATTCCGAAAATGTAACAGGTCTATATCCAAGCTCACTATTGATACGCATTACAGGTAAACTTGTAGTTAAACCAAACAACTTTGCATTTGGATATTTTTTTCGAGACAATTGAAAAGCTTTTTTCTTAATTGCCTTAGCTAATCCTGTACCTCTAAATTTTGGATTGACAATCAAACCTGAGTTAGCTACATAATCATCATGTCCCCAAGATTCGATATAGCAAAATCCTGCAAATGTTCCATCATCAGCAATAGCGATCACACCTTTCCCTTCTGCAAATTTGTTTTCGATGTACTCGACACTTCTTTTTGCAATACCTGTTCCTCTTGCTTTTGCTGATTCCTCAATTTGTGCACAGATATCTTTCGCATATTCTCTATGCTCATTGATATCTGCTTCAATGATTGAAAAACTTGATATATGTTGCATCTCTTGTATTAGATTCTTCACTGTCATACTTAAAACCGATTAGCTTGTTAGATCAGTTAATTCTTTGTGAAACTCAATCATAATCTGATCAGTTTCTAAAGTCGTATTTACTCTTTTTATCGCCTTGAGAGAACCCCTTTTGTTAATTGATTATACTCCTTTAAATTCATCACTTTTCAATTAGATTGAATAAGATTATGGCTTCAAATGATGACCTAAATAAAGTACTATTCCGTTCTTCACTTCTCTAATTTGATATTCAAAATTAGGCATTTAACTATGATATATTCAAGTAAATCAGGCATTTATTAATACTTTTTTAATAAATAAATTTCAGGAATGAAATATTTTCAAGACACAATGTTAAATTTTGAACACAGTCATTTGTAGTGTTAAATTTTGAACACTATGTCATTTTTTGAATTTTTAGATTCATACCTAAACAAGCTAATTATTCAAATAAAATGAGAGCATAAATAGTAATTTTCCATCAAAAATTGATAGCTTATTTAGAGGTTCAATTACACTTTTGTATATTATTAAAAACCTTATCAAATTAACATTCCATTCTTTAAATTGATTCTTTTTGAAACAAAAATTAGAATAGATTATTTCGAAAATACTATAAATCAAATAATGAAAATGAGAACAATATTCTACTCTCTTTTACTTATAATTACTGTCATGATCAATACCTCCTGTAATCAATCTCCAATCAATGGACATAACGATTTTGATACGGCCGATTATGAAAACTATCCTTATTTCGAAGGTGATCTTGGTATAAAGTACACCAAATCATCAACTTCTTTTAAAATGTGGTCTCCTACTGCTACAACAGTTACTCTAAATCTATATGATGATGGATTAAAAGGAAACCCAACTGAAAAGATTCCAATGCAGCCTACTGAAAAAGGAACTTGGTCACTAACAGTCGATCGTGATTTATTTGGAAAATATTACACCTATCAAGTTACAGTAGGTGATAAGGTATTGGATGAAACTCCAGGAATTTATGCAACTGCAGTAGGTGTTAATGGTAAAAGAGGACAAATTATAGATTTAACAACTACTAATCCAAATGGCTGGGAAAATGATAAAAGACCTCCTCTGAAAGAATTAACGGATGCCATTTTATATGAAATTCATGTCAGAGATATTACTATTTCTGAGAATTCTGGGGTAAAAAACAAAGGAAAATTCATCGGTCTTACAGAAACAGGAACTGTAAATGAAAAAGGAATGAAAACTGGGTTAGATCATATTGAAGAACTTGGTGTTACGCATGTTCACTTATTACCTTCCTTTGACTATCACACGATTGATGAAACTAAATTAAATGAGCCTCAATATAACTGGGGTTATGATCCACAAAATTATAACGTTCCTGAAGGGTCTTATTCTACAGATCCATACGATGGTAGCATAAGAATTAAGGAATTCAAGCAAATGGTTCAAGCTTTTCATAAAAAAGGAATTCGTGTTGTTCTTGATG
Source organism: Flammeovirga sp. AWQ4_249 (assembly GCF_056161045.1). Classification (NCBI taxonomy): domain Bacteria; kingdom Pseudomonadati; phylum Bacteroidota; class Cytophagia; order Cytophagales; family Flammeovirgaceae; genus Flammeovirga; species Flammeovirga sp. AWQ4_249. The sequence continues at coordinate 1,254 of NZ_JBSWYJ010000073.1, read as the reverse complement.
TTGTATATAATCATACATTTTCAGGTGATGAGTCTAATTTTTCACTTGAAGTACCTAATTATTATTATAGACAAAACCAAGAAGGAGGCTATTCAAATGCTTCTGCCTGTGGCAATGAAACTGCATCAGAGAGAGCAATGGCTCGTAAATATATTGTGGAGTCAGTTGTTTATTGGGCAAAAGAATATCATCTAGATGGTTTTAGATTTGATTTAATGGGAATTCATGATGTTGAAACTATGAATCAACTAGCAAAAGAATTAAAACAAATTGATCCAAGTATACTAATTTATGGTGAGGGTTGGAACGCAGCAGATTCTCCTCTTCCCAAAGATCAACAAGCAGTAAAAGCAAATACTCCGAAACTAAAAGGAGTAGCTGCATTTTCAGATGATATCAGAGATGCATTAAAAGGGAGTGTTTTTTATGATGATGAAGTAGGGTTTGTACAAGGTAATCGAGAATTAACAGAAGCTATTAAGTTTGGTATTGTTGCCTCAACTCAGCATCCTGAAGTTGATTATTCTAAAGTAAATTATTCTAAAGCATCATGGGCTCCATCACCTTCACAGACTATTTCTTATGTTTCTTGTCATGACAATCACACTCTTTATGATAAACTTAAAGTTTCTCAACCCAACGCATCAGAAGAGGAAATTAAGAAAATGCATAAACTCACAAGTGCTGTTATTTTAACTTCTCAAGGTATACCTTTTATACATTCAGGAGCTGAATTACTAAGAACAAAAGATGGTGAACATAATTCTTATAATAAGCCTGATGCAGTTAATAAAATAGACTGGAATTGGAAAGTAGAAAACCATGATATTTTCGAATACTTTAAAGGTTTAGTCGAAGTTCGTAAAGAACACCCTGCTTTAAGAATGCCTACCACTGAAATGATTGCTAAAAATTTAAAATTCATTGACTTTAAGGATGAACTATTAATAGGTTATACTATTTCAAATAATGCGAATAATGATTCAGCTCGAAAAATTGTTGTTATTTTTAATGCAAATAAAGAGAAGAAAAATATTAGTCAATTTTTACCGAAAGGAAAATGGACAGTACTTGTCGATGGGAACAAAGCATCTGCAAAAGGATTAAGAACAATAAGTAATATATCAATTGAAGGTGTTTCAGCTTTGGTCTTAATTCAAGATGGGAGTATCTCAGAAACTGTGTAAATCTATTTTTTAGATTTCAAAATGTTTTGATCAACCCTCGAAATTTCTCTTTGTAAAATTAATGAGC
>NZ_JBSWYJ010000072.1:0-13926 GCF_056161045.1 Flammeovirga sp. AWQ4_249 | reverse complement strand
TCCATACAAGTTTGCATTTCATGGCTACACCGCCATTGTTCAACTAGGGCTTAATTTTTGGCTTTGCAAACCAAACTAAGCCCTAATTATTACCTGCTTTTTTTAATTTCCTTAATTTCTCTAGAGCCAAGTTCCTTATCTTTTTACTGAGATCTGTACTTATGATTTCTTCTATAATTTCAGGAGAATTAGCCTTATCTATTATGACTTGAAGTAAAACATTCTCATTGTATTCTTTTGTGTAATCAATACACTTTTTGAGAACGTCATTTTTCAATCCTTCATTACTGATTTTTTTCTTGAGCTCTTCTCGTTGAATCAATTTAGTTGCCCAATTCCCAAACTTAGATAGTGCACTCTTAATTAATTCAAATTGGTAATCTGTGATTTGAGGACGAGTAAACAATTCTCTGAGTACAGAACCTGCCATTGCTTCATCAGGATCTTCAATTGTTAACTCAATGAAGTTTTCAACCTCTAAATCAGTTATTGAATCCTTTTGTTTTAACCAATTCTGAAATGTTCTGAAACGATAATGTTCAGGGTATTGATCTTCTTCATTATCGAATTCTTTAAGCTGATTAGTTAGGATTTCCTCTGTTAGCAATCCATACTTTAGCCATTTTTCAGTATATCCCAAATCTTTTAGCTCCATTTCAATCTATTGCAGGTAACGGTCTCGGCTATGAGTAGTTGCGTGGTTTAGTACTTAACTTTGCAAGTACGCACCAAACTGAAAATCCTCGCGGATTTTCAGAAGTAGGCGAGAACAAGCAATTACTTATAGCCATTGTTGAACAAAAGCTCCGCTAGCTAAAGACCTCCTATTCTTATATTTACATCTTAATTTAATTGTAAATTTTTAAGCTATTTCAGATAAAAAAAAGAGACGATAGTCGAAAAAACGAAACGTGTTGTTCCTGATTTTAAAAATATGTTTGATCAAATATATCAAAACATGATATTGAGTGGAAAATCTACTTCTAACTTTAATAACTACTTGAGAACCATCGCTAGCATCTCATTGTACTTTAATAAGGCATTCTTGAACTTTCCGATGATCAAATTAATGATTATCTCCTTCTCCTCAAAGAAAAATAAATTGAAACTTCCATTAGCCAAACATCATCGAATGGGAATGGATTAAAATCTCAATAGAAGAACTAGGTTATGATCCAAAAAAATATCCAGGCTGTGGTAAAAGAACGATGGCGATTATACCTAGAATTACTCATCAGCGTGCACCTCCAAAACCAAAAAGTGATGTGGTAGATACTCTAAATTAAATGCTTCTTTCTTCATTTTTTTGCTTATGAAATAAGCCTGGAAGGTTACACCCTAGACTTTCTAAAATGAGCTATTTTTAGCAAAAAAGAGAGGGGGTTTCTCCTAATAATTCAATTTTCGACAATAAAACGGAGAAAAGATAAAACAGTATCCACAAAAAAGACCTTCCGAGTAATCGAAAAGTCCATCCTAATTTTCTCCTACAAGTTTGCATTTCATGGCTACACCGCCATTGTTCAACTAGGGCTTAATTTTTGGCTTTGCAAACCAAACTAAGCCCTAATTATTAGCAAGCGTTATTTATACTTTTCTATAAAATCTACTACATCAGAATAAAATTCATCAGGTTTTTCATAATGTGGTGTATGACAACATTCTTCATATTGAATATTGTATTTATCTGCTTCTGGTGTTTGAAGCAACTGATACAACGAATCTGCAACTTGAAAAGGAACTGCCCCGTCTTCTTCCCCCCAAATTAATAAGGCAGGTTGAGTAATCTTTGTAGCTTCTTCCATATGGTCGTATCCTGCAGCAAAGTTTGTGTAATCATAACTATCTGTCCAAGAGAGTAGTTGAAATGGAGAAAAGAAATGTTTTTCTACTGATGAATAAGGGTTAAGAGAAGCTGCTAGTTCTGGATCATATAACCATTTCTCAAACCAACCAATAAATTCATATGGAGGATCATCTCCCTCATCTGGATAAGGGTTAGCATCCCACCAATCAATTACTTCTTGCCATTTTTCATCACCTGTTTCAACAAGCTTGATTTTTGCTGCCGGAACTTGCCAATCTCTTTTAAGTTCCATTTCCCATTTATCTTGCAGGGCACCATCAGAATCAATAAATCCATTAATATTTTTATTAAACCCTTCCCATCCTAAATATGCGAGTGTTAAACCACCTCCCCAGCTATGACCATAAATAAATTTAGATTTGGGAGAGTATTTATCTTCAATCAATGTGATTACTCTGTCAAGGTCAGTGATATGGTGCTGTATTGTGATTGTACCAGTAATAGGGTCTCCCATACTATTACCTGAAAATCTTTGGTCGTAATATACTAAAGCGTATTTTTCTTCTAAGTTTTTGAATGATGCAGACTCATGAAATGTATATGCAGATGAACCATAACCAGGGCCACCATGGTTACAAATAATAAATACACCAGAACTGACATTTCCAGTGACCCATATGGGTAAAACTGCACCATCTGATTTTAAGAATAATGTCTCTCCAGCAGTATTCCAATGTTCTGATTTTTCACATGAAAAAAGAAACGTTAATAGAGGGATTATGTAAAGCAACCTTTTCATAATTATTTTTCTGATTTTAAAAATTGAATAGAGTAACCTATTGCTAAACTATAATGGAATATATAACCATCATTTTCAGGTAACTGTAAAAATGCACTTGGTCTTAACCAAACGTAGTGTTTGAATTTATTTGATGTAAGTATATTATAACAAACATCTAGATTTATTGATGGCATGAAGTCAACTCCTGCGTAATTCGATTCTTTGGTCACATTATTGTTTTGGTCTACCGAATAAACCCCTAAGTCTGAATGATACCATGACATCATAATACCAACACCTCCACCCAATCCTATGGATAGTCCATTTTTCATGTTATACCTGATAGAGGGAGCTACTTCTATAAAAATTGCTTGTTCCCTTCTTTTATAAAAATAATAACCAAATCCAGCTCTGATAGGGAGACTAAATTTACTTTCCTTTTTTACTCCTAAATACTCTGATTGCAAATAAAATCCGGGGTGGGTAATTCGTTCACCATAATAACCTGCACCAAAGCTAAAGTTACTTGTTTCTGATTGTCCAAAAGAATAATTGGACATTGCGATAAAAATAAAAATAAAAAATAAAGCTAAGTTTCTCATTTCTTGATAATTAAAGTCTAGAGAAAATTACTCAAATATTTTATTTCTGCAAAATTTGTGAGGTTAAAAATCTTGCTATTTCGTTGAAATGCTTGCTAACATCAAATAAACACCATGGCGTATATCCAATAGTAAAAAAACACCTCCAACTCTACTTAAAAAATTAGTTTGCTAAAGAATAGTTGGAAGACTAAGCAAGGTAATTATTATGTATGAATTTTCAAGAAATAAATCTAACCTAATTTCATGCTACAACTCCATATCTCGTGCTTTACCGCCATTGTTCACCCAAGTACTAATTATTAGGATTGTTTGACATTTTCACCCCTTAATAGAACAAAATACACCTCTAATACATCAAATATGCTAGTATTTGAAAGATTTCTATCAATTTTCTATTTTCAAAACCAGTAATATTGTAATAGTTAATTCATAAAAAAGTACACGATATATTTAGTAAGACTAGCTAAACTACAAGCAATCAAAAAATTGAAGATTAATTTCATATCATTAAAAAGTAATTTTGAACATACCTTATTCAATTTTTGAGTAAGGTATTTATTTTTACTAAAAAACTAACACAGAACTGATAAATCAATCATCATCATTCTATCGAAAAAACTTAATTCATTTTTAAAGATTTCATGCTAATAAAGAGTGCTTTTTGTGTACATTTTACAATAAAAGAATAGCGAAATTAAGAATACATTGAAATGAATCCTTTTTACAGGGAACAATTTTTACCTACAAGTCCAGTACAAATAATTGAAATGAAAACGCTTGTAGAATTATTACTTAATTAACACACATAAGCTATGAAAAAGCTCTATTTACTCTTTATTCTGCAATTGCTTCTTTCCCCTATTCTGATGGCCACAGAAATCAATGAGGAATTGGAAGCGGAAAGTGCTAGTGTCACAGGAGACACTGAAGTACTGACAAGTGAAAATGCGTCAGATGGTTCTTTCTTGAGATTGAACAGCGCCGATCCAAATGGAGAAATGCAAGTCACCATAACAAACGTCCCATCGGCTGGCACTTACAAGCTAGAGTTGTATACCTTTAATGGTAATTCGTCAGTGAGTTTTGATCTAAAGATCAATAATGAAGCGACGACAAGTCAACAGTCAGCTCCTTCCAATTGGGCTTACGAGGGCTCTTCAAATCCGACTTTATTGGATGTTGATTTGAATGCAGGAACCAACACGATTACGATTACCTCACAAAGTTCAGCTTTTTTGATTGACAAATTGATCTTAAAAGAAAACTACAACATCTACTATTTTAGTGCCGACGGTAGTGATGCTAATGATGGTAGTCTAAATGCTCCTTTCCAAACTTTAGCCAAAGCGACAGCCGTTGCAGAACGTGCAAACAAAGGTGGTATTCTTCAACCTGGAGATAAAATGTTGTTCCGTAGAGGTGATACTTTTGAAGGACAATTCAACATTTTTACATCGGGAACAGCAAATGCTCCCATCGAAATTGGTAGTTATGGAGATGGTGAATTACCTATCCTTTCAGGCTCTGGAAATCTACCGGATGGCGATTATATTGAGACCATTAAAATGACCAATGTTAGTCATATCTTGATGAACAATCTTTGGATCAAAAATGACCGTCAAAACAAAGGAAATTTCACTTGGGGAACCAATACTTCTTATGGTATAAAGGTGATCGCCAACAAATGGGGTGGCGTATCTAAAAACTTGACCTTTAGAAATTTGAAGGTCACTGACATTTATGCTATCGACATGATTGACTGGGAAGGAAAATTTACCCTTGACTATTATAATGCGAAAGGTATTTTCTTTGATGCGGACAAAGATGATATCACGGTGACGCCTACTTTAGAAATTGGTATTGATGATGTTACGATTGAAGATTGTTATTTTTATAATTTAGGGTCAACCGCTATTAGTGTTCGTCATCTATCAAATATTGTCAATAATCCTATTGATGAAGAAGAAAGAAATCTTAATTATATTATCCGAAATAATCACTTTGAAAAATTAGGTGGAGATGGTGTCGTTCTTTCATCTGTTTGTAATGCCATTGTTGAAAAAAATACTTTTATCGACTTGGGTCAAGGTGAGAAAAACAATCAAAATGACCTTTTGTACGGTCGTGGTGAAGGATGCTGGATTTGGAATACACGTAATGTAGTTGTTCAATTCAACAAACAGTACAGAGCGAGAGGGTTTGGTGATACTTATGCTTCAGGTCACGTGGATTTCTACTGTAACAACTCTATCTTCCAATACAACTATAGTGAAGATACAGAAGGTGGTTTTGTGGAGATTTTAGGAGAATGTGAAAACACTACTTTCCGTTACAATGTCAGTAAAAATGACGGTTTTAGAGATCATCATGGTTACACAATTTGGGTTTCAGGCTATGTAGGTACAGATAAAACACCTGTTCGTTCCAACAATAACTATGTTTACAACAACACTATCCTTTTAGATAAAGCAGGATACAAACCAGATTTCTCCATTTTTGCTAAAAACACTTATATCTACAATAATGTATTTAAAGTGGCTGGAGGTGCTCAAATGGGTGCCGAAGAAGTAATGATTGATATCGCAAATGGAAGTGAGTTGATCGTTGACAATAATCTGTTCTATGGTGATGTAGCCAATGCTTTTAAGAATTTAGACAATAATAAAATAACGGGACAAGATCCTTTATTTCTAAACGAATCAGCTACAGATGAAAATGGATTTAAAGTGCAAGAAGGAAGTCCTGTTGTCAATGCAGGTAGAACTTTTCCTGAACCTTCTTTCCCAATGGCGGGACAAGGTATCTTTAAGAACTTTAGCCTTCATACGGCAACAGATTTTTATGGTAATCCAGTCGATATAAACAATTTAATTCCTAATATAGGTGCGGATAATAGCTTTAGTTTACAACTTCCAAATGATGCTATTCGGGTTGTAGGAATTTCTTTAAGTTCTACGGGAGAATCGTTGATGATGGATGAAACAGTCCAATTGACAGCAACTGTTTCTCCAAGTAATGCTTACAATACAGACATTTTTTGGTCATCAAGCGATGAAACAGTGGCAACTGTAGATGCGAATGGTTTGGTTACCGCTTTAGCAGACGGTGTTACAACAATAAAAGCCACTTCTGTAGATGGGAATTTTTCAGCAAGTGCTATAGTTTCAGTAGGAGTTGTTGAAGAAATCAACCTTGTGATCAATGGAAGTTTTGAAGATGGTCTCGTTTCACCTTGGAATTCATGGAATAATCCTCAGGAAACTTCCGATTCGTATGAAGGAGATATTGCCATGGCAATTACAACAAAAGGCTCTGTCAATCAATGGATCAATGTTGAACAAAACACAGACTATGTTTTATCTGCTTACATCAAAATAAGCAATACTTCAGATCGTGTAGTTCTCGGTATTAATGACGAAAACAATGATGCTATTGGACGTAAAGACATCTATACAGGCGTCTACAAGTATCATGAGGTAGAATTTAATTCAGGTAATAATTCGACAGTAAAAGTATTTACGTGGTTACCTCCAAACAATGGATCTACAGCTACTGTGGATAATATGAAGGTGATAAAGAAATCAACTGTTCCCGTCGCTGTTACAGGAGTTGATCTTTCTGCACAATCTGGGACACTACTTGTGGGTGAGACGATTACATTAGCGGAAGACATATTACCCAACAATGCTACCAATAAAAATGTCACTTGGAGTAGTGATAACTCAGCCGTCGCTACAGTATTTAATGGTGTGGTTACAGGTGAAGGTGTTGGTACAGCCAATATCACTGTAAGAACTGAAGACGGTAATTTCACTGCTTCAACAACTGTAACTGTAAGTCCATCGAGTATTGCAGCCTTCAAAAATGGTGATTTTGAAGATGACTTGAACCATTGGAATACATGGCAAAATGTAAGTACAACTACTTCAAGTGCTTATCAAGGTAAAACGATGGTATTAGACGGTGTGGCTTCTTGTAATCAAACAGTGACGGTGGAACCAAGTACTTCTTATGTTTTCACTGGTTATGCCAAAGTTGATAACCCTACTAGTGAAAGAGTTGTGATGGGTGTCAATGATGAAAATAAAATCGGAATGGCTTTCCAAAATATTACAAATACTTCTTACACTTATCATGAAGTTTTCTTTGAAACAGATAATGATCAAACGGAAGTAACTGTATATTTCTGGAGACCTTCAGGCGGTACGGGTAATGCATATATGGACAATGCAATGCTTTATGAAGTAGCAGCTTCTTCATCAAGAAAATTGACTAACCTTGACCTTCAAAATGAATTAGCAGAACTACTAGTCTATCCAAACCCATCTTCAGATCAAATCAATATTAAAATGAAAAATTCAGAAGGGGTAAAATCTCTTCAGGTTTTTGATATTGTAGGACAGTCGGTATTGACAACTTCATTTGAAAATAAAGTAAAGGTCTCAGTGAGTGATTTTTCTAAAGGGACTTACTTTATTATCGTGACAGACAACAATGGTTTACGAATTCCTAGCAAGTTTATCGTGAAATAATAAAGAACTTTTTATGCTAGATTAAGACAGGCAGTGTATCTCTCGGGATATGCTGCCTTGTTTATTTAAACACCTCACTAGCAATATAATAAACAATAACATACTCAATAATAATGTGGTCATCAATTTTCAACTCCTTAATTTTGTTACTCTTTGCTCATTCTGTGTCCATACTATATTCCAAAATTGACGTCCTTGAATAGATAGAAATGAATGAATGATATTATAACTAACAAATACTTTATATGCGTAAATTTATTTTACTAATTTACTGTACTTTATTAAGCTCCTTTTATTCCTATGGACAAGTAGATTTATCGAGCTTCCAACCCTACAATACACAAGGAGATAATCTTATTCACGTAGTCACTGCAGACTTTGATGCTGTAGGTGCAAAAGACTATGTCGTGGCACTTACTGTGGAAGGAAAATTAATTGCTTTCCAAAGACCTGATCGAATTACTTCTCCAGAAGCAGATAATCGTTTATGGGAATACAATGACCTCCCGAGTATGGGTATCCGAATTTTCGCAGAAGATTTCCTTGCTGCTCATAGTGGCGATGAAATCATACTTCCTGGGACAGATGGTCGCATCAGAATATTTTCAGGAACAGGTCAACTATTGATTGATAAACAAATCAGTACAGGGGCTTTGTATACTGCAACGGTTGGTCAAAATGATCAAGGTAAGAAAATATTAATGACATCAGGTGTGGATGGTCTTATCTATTTTCTTGATACAGAAGCTAACGTCCTATCAACCAAAAGACCTAAGACAGATAAGACGACTAAACTTGCAGGGGTTATTCGTCATTTAGTAGCAGGTGATTTTGATGGAGATGGTGATGATGAAGTTGTTTCCTTTATTAATAGAAAAGGTTTTGAAGGAAATTGCTTTATGGATATTACGGATCTATCTACTTTTCAAAGACCGGATTATTGGAAGGGTGAAAGTAATGAAATTGTAGACAATACAACACCCGGACTTGGTTTTACTGACAAGCAATTGCCTTTTGCCTATGATATGGATCAAGATGGTGACGAAGAGATTGTTGCACATTATGGCGTCTATCATCCAGAAGATGGTGTAGGTACAATGCTTTTTTCTACTATGATACAGGAAGAAGAAAAATTGACACTGGCAAAGTACAACAATTATGCACAGCAATATTTAAAAGACAACTTAGGTTTTAAGGACAAAGACAAAGAAAAACTAACCAATACAGGAAAATATTTAATGCAGCATGGTCTTCCAGGTAATTTTGATGCAGATGCTGAAACAGAGTTATTTACCTTATATGGTGATGATTTATTTGTTTCTGAATATAATAAAAATGAAAAGTCATTGTCTATTTCTACCTATACTTGGGCGCATTCTGATTATCATTTTATGGGAATTGCCAAATTGGAAGATAGAAATGGCGGACCGGACAAAGTAGTACTAGCTGGACCTATAACGGGTGATGATCATTTTTATGTGGTTGATATTACGGATCCTGCATGGAAAACACAAGCTAGAAAAATCAATGGCAGAGGTGTCTTGGGTGAAGTAAATACAAATCTTGATCAATTGACAGATGGAATCAATGCTTTTAAAGCAGAAGAGGATGACAATAGAGAACCTATTTGGTATGTCAGTTCAGCTTTTGGTGGATGGTTAGGTTGGGATATGACTGCCGCAAATTGTGAACAAAAGGCTCAGGACTCTTATGATCTAATGCAAGAATGGTATACTAAAATCGGGGGAAACAAAAATGTGAGATTGGCAATGACGATGAATTCAGCGATTTATGGTGAAACCACTCAAGATGAAAACCCCAAGATAACATTAGAAGGAATGATTGCCTTTTGTAAAGCTTTGGCAAAGAAAGGAGTATATTTTAGTTTAACGATAGGTCATGGAAATCACCCTTACATGACACCGGATTCTTTTGCCAAACTCTACGAGGCTTCTATTTTCAATGGGGAATGTTATATGACTGCAAGAACAAAGGAACTGAAAACCCCTGAATATTTTGATTTATATACTCCTCACCTTGACGCTATATTAGCCAAAGCAGAAGAGCTCGGTACAAAACCACCAATGGTAATGTTATGTGCTAAAGGAGCAATTGTGAGTGCCTTTTCTCAAGAGCAAGGCAATGCGTATTTTCCCAAGTACAAAGATATTTTAATTCCAGGTGTTGAAAACTCAAATGTTGGTGTGCAAGATTTAAGTATTCAAGAAAGGGCTGGTTTGTGGTTGAATGGTGATGTGAAAAATTGGGGTTGTAATGTGATTGGTGATAATATAGCCCCTAACAGAGTGGCAGAATGGGGAGGAATGAGGAATGCTCATCTAGTCTTAAAACAAATGCTTTCTCAATATGCATTAGGTGCACGTGTCTTTAGAATTACATCAGTCACAAGTCTGCAAAACCCTCTTCATATCAGGGGTGATGTTACTGGTGAAGATCAAGAATGGAGTCAAACGTATCAAAAAGGTGTATTGAACTTTCTAAGAATAGTTGAAAAAGGTATTTATCCTCATGCTCAAAACCCATCTGAGGTAAAAGGGGTGTCTCCAGTCGCGATTACTTTATATAATCGTTCAGATAGAATGAGAAACCAAAACTTGAAACATGATCATGACTTGTATACACCTGCATCTCAAGAATATGTGATCAATCAATTGGCTTGTTGGGATGGCTATACTGATGTCCCTGCTATTGATTTAACAGCTTACACCGCAAATGCAAAACGTCGCTGGGACAATCTTATTCCTTCTTCTGTGGGTGGATTTGTTGCCTTAGTGCCACATTGTGAAGCAAGTACGGTGGAAGAAAATGAATGGTGTTCCAAAGCTTTCCAAACCGATGGAGACAGCTGGGAAAACATGTCTTTGCAACAAGGTAAAGAGAATATCATCAATGCTTTATTAGAACACAGAGAAACACTTCCTTTTTACATAGAAGGAAATACATTTTGGCAAACTATTCAAAAAGATGAGGATAATGCTTTTTATATGATGGTCATGGACAATAGCTTTATTACACCAAAAGAAGGAAATTTCACTATTAAAGGAGGAAGTGCTTTAACAAAAACATATGAGGTAACGGATCAGATCACAGGTTCATCTTTAGGTACTCTATCTAGTAATTCGGGGAGTGTAGCGATCAATATTCCTAAAGGAAGTGTTCGTTTTTTGAAGATGACCGCTACTGATCAAGAAGAAGAGGAAGTGGGATTAAACGGTGATTTTGAACATCAACTTATCAATTGGGAAGTCACAGAAAATGTTAGTGCTACTAATCTGTCACATTATGGTCAATTTGCCGCATTAATTCATGGAAACGGCTCACTGATGCAAAAAAGAAAAGTAATGCCAAATACTTCTTATACTTTATCTGCTTTTGGTAGAATAGAGGAAAACGCGACAACATCACCCGTTTTAAGTATCAATGATGAGAATGGAAATCCATTGAACAGTTTGGTCATTTCTACCAATTCATACGCTGCTCATCAAGTCTTGTTTACGACTACTTCTTCTATGGATTCTGTCATTATAGAATATAAAAATGAAGGAGAATCACAGGCTTTTCTTGATGAAGTGGAAATGGAAGAAACTGTATTTATTCGTAACGTAGATTTTGCAAAAGAACTATTGGGTTGGGAGGTTTATGGTCAGGTTTCAGTGGATGATACGAAAGAGATTTTCTCTTCCAATGCATTAATGATTTCTGAAAAAGGTGGGGCTTCTCAATGGATCAAATTAGTACCGGCTACAACGTATGAGGTTACCTTCTCGACCTTGCTTGAGGACTCTACTTTACAAGCCAACTTTTATATTAAAGATAGCAATGAGAAGAACTACTTAAACCAAGCCATTAAAGAGCTCTCTCCTACTTCATACACATTAAAATTTACGACAAATGAACAGGAAGAAGATGCGAAAATTGGATTTTGGAGAGGAAAAAACGCAATGGGTAAAACATGGTTATATGATCTAAAAATTGTGGAATCTTCTACCAATCCAATTGAGCCAGAAGTACCGGAAGATCCAGAGCCTGAGGATCCCATTTTGAGCCTCGAAGAAGCTCTCTCTAAAGTGGTGATTTATCCCAATCCAGCGAAAGAATATGTACGGCTTCAAGTACCACAAAATTTAAAAATAGTAAGCGTTGAAGTTTATAATTTCCTAGGGCAAAAAGTCATAGCATCGTCAATAGTAGATGGACAGAAAATTAGCACTTCTACACTAACGAAAGGAAGTTATTGCCTTAAGCTTATGAATGAAAATGGTGGTACAGCAATCAAAAAATTAATCATTAAATAATCGATTATATCAGTAAGCCCCTTTGCTCTGTATTGAGAGGGGCATTTTCATCTAAATGCACAAATTCGTCAATTAAATGTTCATTTTCGCTGATTTCTGTTCATTTTTGAAGAAAATAGCCCATGCTATAATGTGATTTTTTAGGACCTTTACACTAGAAAAATATTGAAATAAAATGAATAGCAAGCTTCTTATCGTCTTCTCAATTTTATTGGGAACAACACTCAACGTATTCGCTCAAAAGAGCAATCAAAAACCTAATTTCGTAATCATTCTTGCTGATGACTTAGGCTATGCTGACGTAGGTTTTAATGGTAGTAAACAAATTCGTACACCTCATATTGATGCATTAGCAAAAAGTGGTATTCAGTTTACACAAGGTTATGTTTCTGCACCGGTATGCGGTCCTTCAAGAGCTGGACTAATTACGGGTAGAAATCAGGTGAATTTTGGGTTTGATAACAACCCAATTGTCGACCTTCCACAGTTTGATGAAAACTATGTAGGTGTACCTGTCGAAGAGGTTACCATTGCTGACCGTTTGGCTGACCTTGGCTATGTTAATGGCTTAGTCGGAAAGTGGCATCTTGGAGAAGCAGATCACTTCCATCCTACCAAACGTGGCTTCCATGAATTTTGGGGATACCGTGGTGGAGGACACAACTACCTTCCTACAAAACCAAATGGTGAGTCGTATCCTTACAGCATCGAATCCAACTACAAAAAACCTCAACCTATCACTTACATTACAGATGATAAAGGAGATGAATGTGTAGATTTTATCAAAAGACATAAAGACGAATCTTTCTTTTTGTTTGCTTCATTTAATGCCCCTCATGCACCACTCCAAGCGACAGAGGAAGATCTGAAATTATATTCAAATATCAAGGAAAGAAAAAGAAGAACGTATGCGGCTATGATTCACCGACTAGACATCAATGTGGGTAGAATTGTGGATGAATTAAAAGCACAAGGTCTTTATGAAAATACAGTAATCGTATTTTTAAGTGATAATGGAGGTCCAACAGATCATAATGCATCGATTAATGCCCCACTAAATGGTCAAAAAGGAATATTATTGGAAGGTGGTATCCGTGTTCCATTTGTGATTTCTTATCCTAAACATCTGAAAAAAGGGACTAAATATGATGCTCCTATCACTTCGATGGATTTAACACCAACTTTTGTTGCTCTTGCAGGTGGAGAAACTACTGAAAAAGATAACTTAGATGGTGTAAACATTTATCCTTATATCACAAAAGAAATCAAAGAAAACCCACATGAAACTATGATGTGGAGATTTACAATCAGTGCTGGTATTAGAAAGGGAAATTGGAAATTAATTCGTCTTCCAGATCGTTTACCAATGCTTTACAATATTGATAAAGACCCTTCTGAACAAAATGATGTCGCAGATGAAAACCGCGAACTAGTGGTTGAAATGCTAAAACAATTGGGTGATTGGGACATTACACGTCCTCAAATCCTTTACATGGAAGGCAACAAGTGGAGAAGAAATCAGGTAGATCTTTACGACAGAAAATATCAATTAGAACAACCTAGTTTGTAAAATCTCTGAGTTTTTCAATGAAAAAGAATTGACCTCATCGACTTTTAGACTATATCTAAGTTGATGAGGTCATTTTTTGTGGTGCGTGAGACGCTATAAAGAGCGTCTCTACAAGGGAATACTTTCAATTTATATTCTGCGCTTTTTTGGAAGGATAGCCAACCTCAAGTCCATGAATTTATGCATGGGAATACGGGTATTGGCGTTTTGCATTATGCATTATGCACTTTTCATTATTTGCTTGTGGTTTGGAGACACGATAAACCGTGCCTCTACAAACGTAGATTTCCCTATATAAAATACTAAGCCAACCTA
>NZ_JBSWYJ010000071.1:0-15236 GCF_056161045.1 Flammeovirga sp. AWQ4_249 | reverse complement strand
TGTGAGAATATGTTTTTTTTATGCAACTCAAAGTTAATTGAGATACTTAAACTTTTCTCACACTTTTTTAAACGTTTAGGACGCTATTGATATAAAACACTAATTAATAATTACCCAGAATATATTCAGTCTATCCCTTTAAAATACCTGTCTTCTTATCTAGGAATTACGCAAAGACATTTAAGTAGAATTAGAAATCTGAAAAATTTATAGACAAATGTCCTTCTTATGTGTTGTTATAGAAAATACTTTTGTAGAATAATAAAAAACAAAAGAAGAATGAAGACAACAATAATATTAGCGCACCCATGGCATGGCAGTTTTAATAAAGCAATTTTTGATACTGTAATTGCTAAGTTAAAAGAGCAAAAGAAGGAATATCAGGTGATTGATTTATATAAGGACAACTTTGATCCTGTTTTAAGAGAAGAGGACCTAGCGTTATATAGCAAAGGAGAAACTACAGATAAGCAAGTGCATCAATATCAGGAAATGTTGAAAGAAACGAATGAGTTGGTTTTTATTTTTCCTATTTGGTGGTATGATTTACCTGCTATTTTGAAAGGTTTTATTGATAAGGTGATGTTGAAAAACTTCTCTTATATAGAAACAAAAACTGGTTTAGTAGGGAAATTGACACATATTAAAAAATGCCTTGTGATAACTACTTCCGAATCTCCAACATGGTATCTCAAATTGTTAGGTGGTAACGTAATAAAGAAAGCATTTATAAAAGCAACACTAAAAGGAGTGGGCATTCGTAATGTTAAATGGTTAAATTCCTCATCTACTTCTTCAAGTAAAAGAATTAAAAAAGAAAGATTTCTTAAAGAAGTAAATTTAAGATTTTAATGGTAAAGGCTTCCCAAATCAAGTTAGGAAGCCTTTCATATTTATATATAGATTTCTCCTTTCATATATAAGACAGCGTTTCCACTAATCAATACACGATCCTCTTTTAATACACAATGAAGTTCGCCACCTCTGGAAGATAATTGAAGAGCTTTCATTTCAGTTTTCTTTAATTTTTCACTCCAATAGGGAATCAGTACTGTATGTGATGACCCTGTAACTGGATCTTCATTTACACCTATTCCAGGGTGGAAAAAACGAGAAACAAAATCGACCTCATTTCCTTTGGCAGTGACCACAATTCCAAGATTTGGACTTTCCTTAAGAAGTAAATTGAAATTTGGCGTAATTGACTTTACAATTTCTTCTGTTTCAACTTCTGCAATTAAAAACATTCCTTGTTGGCTGCAAGTTATAACCTCACAGTGAAGAGCATCTTCTAAGAAATCAGGAACAATGCTATCAGAAGGTGGTTCTGATGGGAAATTTAATTCATAGCCATGCTTATTTTTTTGTACAGAAAGAGTTCCACTCAAGTGAGAATGAAAATGAATAATTGCGCTATCAATTTTTTCAATTTCGAAAAGATAAAAAGCACTTGCTAAAGTCGCATGTCCACACAATCTTATTTCAGTTTCAGGTGTAAACCAGCGAATTATGTATTGATTTTCTTCTTTTACAAAGAATACTGTTTCTGCTAAATTGTTTTCCATTGCAATATTCTGCATCAATGTTTCATCGATCCAATACTCAAGTGGAACAACGGCAGCAGGGTTGCCTTGAAAAGTTTTTTTACAAAAAGCGTCAATTTGATAAATAGTTAGTGTCATGTTTTTAGATTTAGTTCGACAAATAATTGAATGCTTTTTAAATTGCTATCAAGCTGTGAATTATTTACATATTTTAAAACTTTCAAAACTATGAAATCTATTATACTTATTCTATCAATCTTTATTTGTTTTAACTTTTTATCATGTATTCCTCAGGGTGAGGAACCTACTCCTCTTGACTTATCAACTTTAACTCCAGACGATGATATCGGATCAGGAGATATGGATACAGGCGATTCTTCAGAAGCTTTAATGGGAGAATTCAAAGGGAGTGCTCATCCTACATCTGGATCAGCTTCTATTGAAGATAATGTTTTGACGCTAGAATCAGATTTTAGATCAGACAATGGACCAGATTTATATATTTATTTAGCACAAGATTTACAAGGTAATGGGTTTATTAATTTAGGAACTTTAAAAAGTACATCGGGTGTACAGACATATGATATTCCTGAAGGAGTTGATTATACCAAGAATAAATATGTATTGGTTTGGTGTAAAGCTTTTAGTGTATTATTTGGATATGCAGAAGTAGAATAAAAAAATTAAGAGTTAAGAATAAAGTAATCTAGTTCTTCATTCTTAACTCATAACTCTTAATTAAAATAAGTGATAGGCGATCAATGCTCCAAAGTAGGCTAGCCCACTCATGTAAGCAAATTGAATAGTCGGCCATTTCCAGCTCTTTGTTTCTCTTTTTACAACCGCAAGTGTAGACATACATTGCATGGCAAATACATAAAATATCATTAATGAATATGCAGTTGCAGTGGTAAATTGATGTTCTCCTGTGACGGGATCTATCGAAGAGGCTAATCTATCTCTTAGAGGGGCAATTTCTTCTTCAGCAGAACCAACACTGTAGATTGTAGCCATTGTGCCTACAAAAACTTCACGAGCAGCAAATGAAGTAACTAGGGCAATACTAATTTTCCAATCAAAACCTAAAGGTTTGAAAATAGGTTCAATTGTTTTACCTAAAATTCCTACATAAGAAGCTTCTAATTCCTTAGAGGCTACATAATCAGCAGTAGCAGTTTCATCTAATTGAAGATCTACAGCTTCAATTTCAGCTTTAGAAGTAGCTTCTTCAATTGAATTACCAGGACCATAAGTGGCTAATGCCCATAATATGATGGATACAATGATAATTACTTTTCCTGCCTCAGTCACAAAAGTATTTACTTTTTCGCTTACAGTTAAAGCAACATTTTTCCAATGTGGCATTTTATAGCTAGGTAATTCCATTGCCATAAAAGTCGGAGCGTCTGACTTTAAGATTAATTTAAAAATCCAGCCTGCAATTAATGTAGCAACTATACCCAGAAGGTATAATCCCATAAATGCTAACCCTTGAAGATTAAAAATACCAGCTACAGTTTCATCAGGTACAGCGAAAGCAACTAGAATAGCATAAACAGGGATTCTTGCAGAACAAGAGATTAGAGGAGTAACCATAATTGTAATCATCCTTTCTTTCCAATTACTGATTGCTCTAGTTGCCATGACGGCAGGGATAGCACAAGCACCTCCTGAAATAAGAGAGATAATAGATCTACCACTCATTCCGAATTTCATCATTAAGCGGTCAAACATATATACAGCTCTTGACATATATCCAGATTCTTCCATCATTGAAATTAAGAAGAACAATATAGTAATCTGAGGGACGAATACCAGTACACCTCCTAAACCGGCAAGTACACCATCAAGTAAAAGATCTGTTGCCCATCCTGAAGGTAATACACCTTTTAAATATTCACCTAAGTTAGCAATACCTCCATCAATCCAATCCATAGGAGTAGAAGCCCAAGAGAAAATAGATTGAAAAACTAAAAGAAGTAATACAAAGAAAATTGCAGGACCAAATACTTTATGGGTGATAATTCTATCGATTTTATCAGTTAAAGAAGAAGATTTCATCTGATGAGACTCTTTCACAACTTCTTGAATTAGTGGACTGATAAAATTATAACGTTGAAGTGTCTCGTCAATTTGGAATCGCATGTCTTTGTAATCATGAGATTCTCTGATTGATTTAATTTTACTTCTAGTAGAATCATCAAGAAATGGTAGTTCATTAACATGATGAGCCCAAAGAGAAGCTTGGTATGAGTTTATATTTTGTTCAGCATTCTGAATTTCTTCTATAACTGCTATCTCAGTGGTATTCTGAGTATACGTTTGAAGCATTTCTTTTTGATCATTATCAATGACCTCAAGAATTGCTTTTTTAACTAAATCTATTCCTTCACCCGATCTACCATTGATTGAGATAACAGGTAATTTTAATTTTTTAGATAATTTATCAACATCAGTGAATTGTCCTTTTCGTTCAGCAATATCACTCATATTTAAACCTAAAACCATTGGGATATTTAGTTCTTTTACTTGTGTCAGAAGTAAAAGGTGACGTTCTAAATTTGTAACATCAGCGATATAAATAATGGCATCAGGGTAATCATTAGAATCTGGATTGGCAAATGTATTTAAAACTACTCTTTCGTCAGAAGAAGTAGGATACAAGCTATATGTACCAGGGAAATCAATAACCGTTGCTTTAATATCTGATGATAAACTGGTAGTACCAATTTTTTTATCTACAGTAACACCAGGGAAATTTCCTACTTTTTGTCTTAATCCAGTTAATTGATTAAAAACAGATGATTTTCCAACATTTGGATTACCTAGTAGTGCGACTTGAAGTTTTTTAGTGCTCATATATTTAGACCTCCTGAATAGTAGCAAAAACAGTTTTAGCTTCTTGGTGACCTAATGCGAAAGATTGTCTTTCAGATTTTAAGTATAATGCGCCTTTAAATGGTGCTTTTCTAACTACTGTAATAGGTTTACCAGGGTATAGTCCAAGTTCAATTAATCGGCTACCAATTAATTTATCTTTAAACTCAGAAATGATTCCAATTGTGTTTTTTGGAAGCTTATCTATACTTACTAATTTATTGTTATTATCCATTTACTCTATGAGGAGTTTTATTTAGACTTATTATTGATAACAAAGGTACAATTACAGAGCAATTTTTAAAATAGAATTAAAGCAAACATTCTTTATAGAGGGTTGATATTTATCTTTTTATCAATTTTTGTATAAATTGAGGAACAACTTTCACTTAAATAAGCAACATGCAGTCAACTACGGACTATCAATTTATTTCAGAATCATTATTTGTACCCGTTAAAGAAAGCCAACTTTACGTCAAAAGATATACACAAACTACAGCAAAAGAAGCTGTATTAATGATCCATGGAAGCGTAGAAAGTGGGCGAATTTTTTACTCTTTAAAAGATAAAGGAATAGCTCCATTTCTAGCAGAAAAAGGATTTGATGTCTTTGTACCTGATTTTAGAGGTAGAGGAAAAAGTACTCCTCCTGTTTCAAAAAATAGTCAGAATAGACAGATACATGCTATTGAGGAAGAAATTCCGGCATTATTGGAGGAAATTAGAAGGCATCATAGTTTAGATGTGCCAATTCATATAATAGCACATTCTTGGGGAGGAGTTTGGATGTTAGCTCATTTAGCAAGACATCCAGAGTTGAATATTGCTTCAATGTGTTTCTTCGCCACAAAAAGAAGTATTACAGTTGATACTTTCAAGAAAAGATTTGAAGTTGACTTTGTTTGGGATGTGATTGGAGGACTTGTTACTAAGGCTGTTGGTTTCCTTCCTGCTCGTCAAATGAAAATAGGGCAAGAGAACGAGTCGAAAGGAGTTTATGAGGATTGTAAAAAATGGGTTTATGCTCAAAGTGAATGGATAGATCCAAGTGATGATTTTGATTACTTAGAAGCATTTCGAAAAGCAAAGAATATACCTCCCACATTGTATTTGACTGGAAAAAAAGAATATTACTTAGGCCATGAATCTGATGTTAAACGTTTGATGAAAGAGATTAATAACGAAGCAGATCAATTTATTCTGCTATCAAAAGACAATGGACATGCTTTAGATTATGATCATATTAATATCTGTACGGCAAAAGAAGCAGTCAATGATCATTTCCCAATAATTTATGATTGGCTTCATAAATATTCAAAATAAGATATAAAAAAAGCACTTCTAATTTCTTAGAAGTGCTTAAAACATTTGGGCGAACGATGGGATTCGAACCCACGGCCCTCGGAACCACAAACCGATGCTCTAACCAACTGAGCTACGATCGCCGTTTTATTGCGATGCAAATATAGTTGGATTATTCTTAAATAACCAAAGCTTTTTGCATATAAAAAGCGATTTATTTTATAAATCGCTTAGATTCAGTAGGAAAAAGTGGACTCATGATCCTAATGAAAGGATCATGAGTTTGTATAAACATCCCACATTATATTAAACCCCTAATTACTTAAGGAATAACATTTCAGAGTATTTCGGTAATGGCCATTCAGCATCATCAACGAATAATTCAAGACGGTCAACTGCTCCACGAATAGTGTCAAAGTATTTCGTTTTGATACTATCACAGAATTCAACAGCTTGAGCGTTTGTATCTTCAATAGCTAGAACTCTATCGCGCTCAATAACCATTGCAGCCACACCTTGTTTTGCTGTCTTCATGAAACCAGTTACTTCTTCGATAGTAGTAACGATTGCAGAAGCATCTAATCCAAGATCTTTTAACTTAGTAGCCGAATCTACTAACTTAGCAACATAGCTAGTAGCAGCAGGGATTACTTTGTTCAATACGATTTCTTCCATAGCCTTAGATTCAATGTCTATCTTAGTAGAGTAGATCTCAGACCATACATCATGACGAGCTTCGATTTCTTTTTCACTAAACACGTTATGCTTAGCAAAGATCTCTTTCGCTTGAGCAGAAATAAAGAAGTCTAATGCTCTTGGAGTATCTTTTACGTTAGAAAGACCTCTAGATTCAGCTTCGTCAACCCACTCTTGAGAGTAACCATCACCTTCGAAACGGATAGCCTCAGATTCTTTGATATATGTTACTAATACTTCTCTGATTGCTGCTTCTTTATCAGTACCAGCAGAAATCTTAGCGTCTACAGAAGCTTTGAATTGTGATAATTGCTCAGCAACGATCAAGTTCAATATTGTCATTGGAGTTGCAGTGTTTAGGTGTGAACCTACAGCACGGAACTCAAATTTATTACCTGTAAATGCAAAAGGAGAAGTACGGTTACGGTCAGTGTTGTCTAACTTAAGACCAGGAATCTTGTCGATACCTAACTCGATGAACTCGTCACCACCTTCTTGGTATACTAATTTACCTGATTCAGCAACAGTATTTAAGAAATCAGTTAATGTAGATCCTAAGAATACTGACATAATTGCTGGAGGCGCTTCGTTTGCACCTAAACGGTGATCGTTACCTGCAGAAGCAATTGATGCTCTTAATAAATCGCCATACTCATGTACAGCTTTGATTGTATTTACTAAGAAAGTTAAGAAATATAGTGAACCTTCAGGTTGGAAAAGGTTTCTTCCTTTGTTTGTAATTAATGACCAGTTGTTGTGCTTACCTGATCCGTTTAAGTTAGCAAATGGCTTTTCGTGTAATAATACAGCGAAGTTGTGCTCACCTGCAACTTTTTCCATTACGTCCATCATTAACAAGTTGTGATCCACACCTGTGTTGATTTCTTCGTATAATGGAGCTGCTTCGAATTGACCTGGTGCTACCTCGTTGTGACGAGTAGTAATAGGAATACCTAATTTATGGCATTGGAATTCGAAGTCTTTCATGAATGCTGCAACTCTTGGAGCAATTGAACCAAAGTAGTGGTCATCTAATTGTTGACCGTGTGGAGGTTTTGCACCAAATAATGTACGACCTGTGATGTATAAATCAGGACGTGCAGCGTAAAATGCTTTGTCAACTAAGAAGTATTCTTGCTCACAACCTAATGAAGCAGAAATACTTGTTACACCATCCTCGAAGTAGTTACATACGTCAATAGTTGCCTTATTGATTGCCTCTTGAGCTTTCAATAATGGTGTTTTATAATCTAATGTATCACCTGTGTATGAAACAAAGATAGTAGGGATACATAAAGTATTATTACTAATGAAAATAGGAGATGAAGGATCCCAACCTGTATAACCACGAGCTTGGTTAGTTGCACGGATACCACCGTTAGGGAATGATGAAGCATCTGGCTCTTGTTGTGTTAACGTAGAACCTTTAAATGTTTCAATTCCTTTTGTATAATCAAAGAAAGAGTCATGTTTCTCAGCTGATGAACCTGTTAATGGTTGGAACCAGTGAGTATGGTGAGTTACACCTTTTGAAATAGCCCAAGTTGCAACAGCAGATGCGACAGCGTCAGCAGTAGCTTCATCGATTTTTGTACCATGTTTAACAGCTGATTCTACTTTTTTGTAGATAGCAGGAGCTAATGCAGTTTTCATTTGTGGAAGACCGAAACAATCTTCTCCAAAATAATCAGAGATTTTGTTTGATGGCGTTTCTACATTTTTAGCACTTCTAGAAGAAGCGGTCTCTAAGGCGTTAAAACGAAGATTTGTCATTGTTCTAATGTGAGATTAAAAAAAACTATTGCTAGAACTTTTCTAATTACTCTATGTTTGAGCAGTTTAGTTTGTTCATTAGCAGAAGTCGTTATAATTTGTTTACCTTGTAAATATCACTCTGTTTTTTAAAAAAATCAAGAAAAAATTGAATTTATAGGTAATTTTTAATTCAAATAAGGAATAATTAATGAATTTTTTAAAAATGCAGGTATTTTTTTAGGGAATATGTTATGAAGCGGTATATTCTTTTATTTTTAGCCTTATAGTTGAAATATTATCTTTTTAAAATATGATTTAGGTGTATTAATTAGTCTATTTCGATGAAAAAAGAAGTGAATTTTTCTTTTTTAGGGTAAATTTTAATGAAAGTCATAAAAAAAGAAAGCCGATACGAAATACGCACCGGCTTTTATATAAAGATCTATAATCTTAATTTTTTAGAAAGCATATACAACAGCTAATGTACCTTGAGTTGCAGATCCTGTAGCTTCACCGTCTCCGTTAGAGAAGATGTCTACATCAGCAGTATCCATTCTTAATTCTGGAATTAACATTAATGGACCTAAAGCAACGTTTCCTGATAAAGTGAATGCATTGATGCTTACATCTGAATCAACTAAGTTGCTCTCAGCGCTAAGCATTCTGTCTGTATTTTTGAAGTTCTCGTATCTTACACCTAAAGTGAAAGTTTCTGAAAGTGCATATTGTACATAAGTTGCTACACCAGTGTATAATTGACCTTCTCCTTCTGGTGAATCTCCTGTTTTATCAGCCCAAGCCGCGTTTAAACCAAAGTAGAAAGCATCTGTAATTTGGTAACCTGCAGTGATGTCTAATACTTGTCTAGTTGATGAGTGGAAACCATTTAAGTAAACATCTAAACCATCAACTGGTGCTAAGTATAATTGACCACCGATACCGCTCATACCTAAATTAGGAGCAGCTGAGTAAGAATCCCATTCGTTTGTAAATACACCTAACATTAATGATACTTTGTCAGAGAATGCATAATCAAATTTTAAACCTGCATTTTGGAAAGGACCATTAGAGAATAAGTAAGAAGTTGAGTAGTTGAAGTTTCCTGTTGGAGAAATCACTTCATAACCAACAAATGTACCCATGAAACCAGCAGTAGCTGAAAGTTTTTCGCTTAATTGGTATGAAGCATATAAGTTTTGGATATGGAATTGAGCGTCAGGAATAGAGTTGTTACTTCTTGTACCAAATGATAAATCTGCAACAAATGATGCTTTACCTAAGCTTTGTGATAAAATCACATTCGCCATACCTAAACCAATCGAATTCTGAGTGTCATTGAAAGATGTTCCAATGTTTGGAGTATCTTGACCAGAGAAATCATAATTATAATATAAGTCAACTGATCCAGAAATTGATAATTTATCAGCTTCTTCTTCAGTAGTTTCTTCTGTCTTTTCAGTGTTATCAGCAATTACAATTTCTTTTTCAGCTGAATCTTGAGCAAAAGCTATCGAACCCGCTACCATTAGTGGAGCGATTAAAGAGAATAATTTAGTCTTCATTTTAATAGAAAATTATAGAGGTGAAATAATATAAATTATAGATAAGTAATTACAATGCACACAATCTGTAGTTACTTGATTTAAATGTTCATTACCTTAGTTAAAGAGAGTAACGAGATAAATATAAGTGGGATGAATAATAATATTTGATACGAGACTAACGTATTACGTATACAAATTTATTATTTGTTAGAGTGAGGAGGATGTTTATAAGTCCTCCTCATTCTATTTGTTTATATCTTAGTTGTCGAAAGTGATAGTGTAACCACGGATACCGTGCTCGTGACTATCAAGACCTTCTGATTCGTGTTCTTCAGAAACTCTTACGCCAACTGTGAATTTCAATGCAAAGAATAATGCTAATGAAGAAGTGAATGCTACAGCACCATAAGCTGCTACACCGATCAATTGAGTTAAGAACTGATCAACACCTGCTTTTGCTCCTAATACACCAATTGCTAAAGTACCGATGATACCACAAGTTAAGTGAACTGAAACTGCTCCAACACAATCATCTAATTTGAATTTATCCATTGTTACAGCAGAGATAACTACTACAATTCCACATACAACACCAATTAGAATTGATTCGTTTGGTGACATTTGATCAGCACCAGCAGTAATACCTACTAAACCAGCTAAGATTCCGTTTAATACCATACCCAAGTCGTAACGCTTGAACATTAGGTAACCACCGATCCAGCCACCAACACCACCTGCAGCTGCAGCTAAAGTTGTAGTAACTAATACTAATGAAATAGTTTGAGCGTCTGCTGAAAGAACTGATCCACCGTTGAATCCGAACCATCCAAACCATAATAAGAATACACCGATTACAGCTAAAGGTACTGAAGAACCTGGCTTATCAACTACTTTACCGTTAACATATTTACCTTTACGAGCACCAATTGCAATGATACCTGCTAATGCAGCCCATCCACCAACTGAGTGAACTACTGTAGATCCAGCGAAGTCATAGAATCCCATTTGAGATAGCCATCCGCCACCCCAGTGCCATGATCCTAATACTGGGTAGATGAAACCTACTAAGAAGAAAGTGAAGATGAAGTAAGAAGTGATTTTGATTCTTTCTGCTACAGCACCTGAAACGATTGTAGCACAAGTTGCAGCGAACATTGCTTGGAATAAAAAGTCAGTCCAATATGTGTAAGCACCGCCTGCATAACCTATTGAAGTATCAGGAGTTAAACCAAATCCTGAGAAACCAAAGATACCATTGAATTCTCCTGGATACATAAGGTTGAACCCGAACCAAGCGTAAGAAATTAATCCTACTGATAAATCAACTGTGTTTTTGAATAGGATATTCACTGTGTTTTTTGCTTGAGTAAAACCAGCTTCTACACATGCGAATCCTAAAGCCATGATGAATACTAACATTGTGGATACTAACATCCACACATTACTGATTGTTAGATTAGTTACTTGTAATTGTTCTGCAGTAACTGCTTGCGTTACCGCTTCCGTTGCCAATGTAGCATCGGCAAGTAGGTGAATTGTTGAGAACATTGCAGTCAAAATTAAAATTATAGATAGTATTTAAAAATTCGAGAGACTTACTGAGTGATATATCCGCTTATCGGGGAGGCCCCAATAAACGGATCACTCACATCTATAAAGGAATACTTGCTTCGAAAAAGAATCTCAGCTTTTTTCCTTGATTTCTTATACAAGTGTAGAGTTAAATACTTCTATTTGCAAATCTTAACATGAAAATTTAACCTAATTCATTGAAAAAATAGATAATTTTCAAAAAATAGGGTGTTTTTTTAACGATGTTATAATGATATAAGGTGAAATAATATATAGATAGGGTTAATTTTAAACCTGATATTCTATTTTAATAGAATAATTTTAAAATATGGGTCTAATTTTAACCTTCCTTCTGTAATTTGATATGGATTTTCAGTAAATCCCTTGATTTTTGGACTAATTCCTTTCTGAATAAGTGATTTTAGTTGTGACTTTGTGATTTTTTTACCGTAAATTTCAAAATTCACCTTAAAATCACACCCATTTTTCCAATTTCCACAACCAAAAGCTGTTTTTCCCTCTAAAATTTGACCTTTTTGGCATTTTGGGCATATTAAAGGTTTCTCTTCTACCTTTTGGAAAGCAATTTTAAACTGATTATCTAATTTTAAGATGCCATTTACAGTTTCACCATTTATTTTCAATCCTTTTATTTCAGGAGTGTTTCCTTTAATGATTAAAGATTGAATCTGTTTATCTGTTAGTTTTTTATTCTCATATTTAAAAGGAACAAGGAAATCACACTCTTTTGTTTTCCAACCTAAACATCCATAGGCACTATTGCCTTTTATTACCTCCCTAGTTTTACATTTAGGACAAGTAATACTTGTATCTTTAGGAGTAGACTTCTTATTTGTAGTTTTTACCTTTGGTAAAGATTGAGTTGGTGTTTCAATCTTAAAATTAGAACGAGAAACTTTTACATTTTGAACCACTTCTGTTACCATTTCTTTAATCTCATTCATAAAAAGATTGATGTCATAAGTACCATCTTCAATCTGACGAAGCTTTTTCTCCCAAATTCCAGTAAGTTCAGCAGATTTTAGTAATTCATTTTGAATTGTTTTCACGAGGTCTACGCCAGCTTGAGTTGGAACAAGGTTCTTTCTTTGTTTTTCTATATATTTTCTTCTGAATAAAGTTTCGATAATATTAGCACGTGTAGATGGACGACCAATACCATTTTCTTTCATCGCTTTTCGAAGTTCTTCATCATCTATATTTTTACCTGCAGTTTCCATTGCACGTAAAAGTGTTGCTTCAGTATAGAGTTTTGGAGGTTTTGTCTCCTTATTATTAATGAAAGGTTTATGAGGGCCTTTTTCACCCTGTTGAAAAGTAGGGAGCGTTTGTTCTTCTTCTTCACCTTTTTTCTTTTTACGCTTCTTCTCCTCTTCTTCGTCTTTTTTAAATAATACTCTCCAACCTGGATCCAAGACTTCTCTACCTGTAGTTTTAAAGTCTATAGTTTCTACTTTTCCTAAAACTTCTGTTTTTGCAACTTTACAATCTGGATAAAATGCAGCAATAAAACGTAAAGCCACTAAGTCATAAACGGCTGCTTCTTGGCTCGTTAATCCTCTAGCAGGAATTTTCGTAGGAATAATGGCATGGTGATCTGTTACTTTTTGATCATTAAATACCTTTTTTGTTTTTCGAAAGGGTTTTCCAAAAAGTGGAGCTGTTTCATTAGCAAACTTCGTTAAAGCTTTTAATGTAGGGCCAACTTCAGGGTACAAGTTATTCGGAAGGAAAGTGGTATCAACACGAGGATAGGTAAGAAACTTTTTCTCATAGAGACTTTGAGCAATTTTTAAAGTTTGCTCAGCAGAAAAACTAAACTTCTTATTACATTCTACTTGTAAAGAAGTTAAGTCAAATAAATAAGGGTGGGATTCTGTTCCCTCTTTTCTTTTGAAAGAAACAATCTCAAACTCTTTATTATTAATTAAGTTTAAAGCTTGTTTGACTTCCTCTTCCTTTTCAAAACGTCCTTTCGTAGCACTGAAAGTGATATCTCTATACTTGGTTTTTAATTCCCAATATTTTTCACTTTTAAAATTTTGAATTTCAAGATAGCGATTTACAATCAAGGCTAAAGTTGGAGTTTGGACCCTACCTATAGATAATAATTGTTTGTACCCACCATATTTAATGGTATATAAACGGGTAGCGTTGATCCCTAATAACCAATCACCAATAGCACGAGCACTACCTGCAGCATATAGTAAATCAAATTCATTTTCGGATTGTAACTTATTAAAACCATTACGAATAGCTTCTTCTGTTAAAGACGAAATCCATAACCTTTTTACAGGTACCTTGCATTTTGCTTGATGTAACACCCAACGTTGTATCAATTCACCCTCTTGACCAGCATCACCACAGTTGATGACTTCAGTTGCTTTCTGAACAAGAGATTCGATTACTTTAAATTGATTTTTAGATCCTTCATTGTCAATAAGCTTTATAGCAAATTTCACAGGAACAATAGGCAAGGTTACCAGGTCCCAACGTTTTAAGGAAGCATCATAATCATGAGGTTCTTTTAAGGTACATAAATGACCGAAAGTCCATGTGATTTGATAGCCATTTCCTTCATAGTAGCCATTTTTCTTTTGTTTGGCTCCAACGATCTTGGCAATCTCTCTTGCTACACTTGGTTTCTCGGCAATACAAACTTTCATCTTCCTCTAATGCTGATTTGATTTAATAAATTCTTGGTTGAAATTCTGAAAAAAAAAGGAATTATGGGATCAAAAAATTAAAAAAATAGATTGATCAATCTACTATTGATATTAATTAATTGATTAGTAGTGAATTATGTTATAATTATATTTATGATAAAAAAAATACATTTTCATTTACTTAATCATTAAGTATTCTTAAAAAGGTGAATAAACTAACTTATTATATATGTTGAATCCTTTTATTAATTCATTTAAACTGTTAAATTAAATTGATAGAATTCTTTTGAATTTAAAACACCCAAAACTATCAATTATGAAAAAGAACTTACTGTTAATATTTTTCAGTTTACTTTTAGTGTCAGTCACTTCTTATGCACAAACTGCTGCTGATATGGAAAAAATGATTACAACAATCGTTGAGCAGAATAAAGTCGGGCATAGCAAAGCAAATGTGGATAAAATGATGAATCATTTTCGTGCTGATGTAATGATCAATGTGTCAAGAATATCTGTGGATGGAAAAAGGTATCATAGAGTCCTAAGAAAAAATGATTACAGATCTCTATTTATTACTCAGTATAATCAAGGGGTTCATCGTGAGTCTGAAGTAAAAATACATTCTTCGCAAGTGCAAGGTGAGGTAGGTGTAACAATTTTCACATTAAACTATACATTGCTTAATGA
Organism: Flammeovirga sp. AWQ4_249; assembly: GCF_056161045.1. Classification (NCBI taxonomy): domain Bacteria; kingdom Pseudomonadati; phylum Bacteroidota; class Cytophagia; order Cytophagales; family Flammeovirgaceae; genus Flammeovirga; species Flammeovirga sp. AWQ4_249. Next base: position 572 of record NZ_JBSWYJ010000071.1, on the reverse strand, counting down.
TGAAAATGGAAAAGTTCTTTCCAAAGGTATAGAATATATTACTGCGACTTTTATTGCTGAAGATAAAAAATGGAGTGTCCTTGAATTGAGTATTACTGATATTGAACAAGAGCAATTCCAAGGTAAATGTTCTTGTGAAATTTATTCAAACCCTAATACAGGAAGTGTAATTGCAAAAGTAGGTGCACCAAAGGGAGACCGTTTTGAAAATGAATTAAATAATCTTTATTCAAAACAAATTGATGGGCAAACCTTTTTTATGGTTCAGGGAGTGATTTTTCAGTGGTTTGGTAAAAAGGAACTGTGGACTGTAGATGCTTCTTATGATAAAATTGAAAAACTCGGTGCAGCTAAAAATAAGAAAACTGCCATGAAATTATTAATGATGTATTTATATAAAGATGAATGCTCAGATATGGATATGATATTCTAAAAATACAATGCAACGAAAAAATCCCACATCTATATGAAAGATGTGGGATTTTTTTTCTGAAAAAGTATTGTGAAGTATACCTTCTACTTGTAGTATTTGGGCATATTTATTCCTTTACATTCTCTAATGTATTTTCATT
>NZ_JBSWYJ010000070.1:0-15639 GCF_056161045.1 Flammeovirga sp. AWQ4_249 | reverse complement strand
TCATCTTCCTAATCATCGGATCATAGTCAAAATAAGCGGTCAATTCTGACCAATTACGTTGCCAGGAATCAATTACAATAGGATACTTTTTACCCCATTTTTCTTCAAGGTTAAGAAGTTCATCCTCAGCAATTTCTTTGGTCATTGCCTGATAAACTAACTTTAAATCCCGCATAAATTCTTTTTGATCTTTTGAGGCTACATACCTAATTGAGCCTCGAACTTGATGGATCACACATTTTTGTATTTCTGCAGCTGGAAATACACTTAATATGGCTTCTGAGAACCCTTTTAAGTTATCTGTACAAGCAATAAGAATATCTTCCACACCTCTATTTTTGAGATCTGAGAGTACTTGCAGCCAAAAATTAGCTCCTTCACTTTCAGAAATATACATTCCTATAAGTTCTTTTTTACCTTCTTTATTGAGGGCTAAAATATTATAAACCGCACGAGCTTCTGTACGTCTATCATCTCCTTTAACTTTAAAATGAATGGCATCCATCCAAACAATCGGATAAACACTATCCAATGCTCTATTTTGCCAGTTTTTCACCTCCGGAACTATCCTGTCAATGATATTAGATAACGTCTGATTACTCACTGACACATCATAGAGTTCTTTGATGTGAGAAGAAATATCTGCAAGGCTCATTCCTTTAGAATAAAGAGATAAGATTTTAGGAGCCATATTATCGGCTAAAACGGTCTCGCGTTTAGGTAAAACAGAAGGTTTGAAACTAGAATTCCGGTCTTGAGGGGTAATCACTTCAATCTCTCCTGCAATCGTCTTTACTTTTTTACTACGTTTACCGTTACGTTTGTTTTTGGGCTTACCTTCATCTGAAGACTCTTCTGCTAGATGAGCTGACATTTCAGCATCAAGAGCACTGTCTAAAAATTGTTTCAATAAAGGTGCAAATACACCTCCTTTCCCTGTTAGAGATTTTCCTGATAAGAGTTGTTTGAGTGCCAAGTCTCGCATTTTTTGAAACTCAGCACTCTCTTTTTGTGATTGCTTTGCCATAATTTTCAATATATAAAATTTAAAAATTACGGACAGCGTTTATTTTATACTCTCGATATTTTAAATATTATCCAATTCAAATCATACATTCTAAACTCATATCAAGATTATATTTTCTTATAAAAAACGAAGTAAGAATATCTTACTTCGTTTACATTATCACTTTTATATTATTATTTGTAATACTTTTTTTAAACTAATTTGCAATTAAAATTTTTGTTGTTTCTTTTACGTCACCTCCAATAATATGAATGAGATACATACCATTTGGAAACCCATTTAAACAAATAGTATGTTTATGAATAAAATTTATTTTTTTATTATATACTTCATGTCCATTAATATCTTGGATTTTGATGTAATAATTACCATTTATAAGTCCTACTATATTTATCTTATCCTTCGTAGGATTAGGGAAGATTGTATACATTTTTGACTGAAATAGAGAAGAATTATTTAACTTCCTTGTATTACTTTCTGAAGTAAAAATAATTTTATCAAGATTCCATTGCCATGCGTTTGTACCAGATGCTACAATTCTAAACGTATGGTTTCCTTCTTGTAAGAAAATAGATGAAGATGAAAGTAAGGGTTCATAGTTATCCCACTGACCATTCGCAGGCACATAATCATTGGCTACAGAAGCACCATCTACAAGAAGTTGAATTCCTGTGCCTGAGTTCATAGGCGTAGATATTAAGTATTCAATTGCATAAGTACCTGAATTACTTACATTAAAATTATATTCAGCCCAATCACCAGTATTAACATAATTTACCCCTAAATTATTTACCCTATTCATACCAAAAGGCACATGATTATCATTGTAACTACCACCCGTAGTTACAAAGTTTTCAGCTTCAATAGAAAAAATTGATGTACCTGTAATAATCTCTTCTTCAACTATAACATTAATATTTTTTACAAAATTACCCTCTGATGAAATAACAGATATTACTGCTTGACCATTAGCATTCGCAGTCACTATACCATTTGAATTTACACTTGCTATAGAAGGGTTTGAAGAGGACCAAGAATAATTCTGGTTTGTCGCATTTATTGGAACTATTGAGGCATTTAATTGAAATGTTTCAGGAACTGTTAGATTTAAACTAGATACATCAACATCAATTCCAGTAACAGGAATTGTATTTACTGCTTTAAATACCACTTTATCAAGGTTCCATTGCCATGCATTAGTACCAGAAGCTAAAATTTTAATTTTATGCGTACCAGAAAAAATAATATTATTATTGGCAGTTAATGCAGTATAATTATCCCATCCACCATTATTGGGAACATTCGTTTGGTCTACTTGATTTTCATCAACAAAAAGAGATACCTGAGTATTTGAAGCTATTGGTGTAGAGATCATATATTGTATAGAGTAAGTTCCTAATGCATTGATCGTAAATTCAATCCAGTCTCCAGAATTGACATAATTAACTCCTAAGTTATTTACGCTATTCATTCCAAAAGGAACAAAATTATCATTGTAATCTCCACCTGTTGCTTCAAAATTTTCTGCTTCTAATTCAAAATTGTGTCCTTGAATAGGAGGATCTTCCGTTGTGTTTTCCTGAACAATAATTGTTGACGTCGCTGTAAAACCACCATCTGAAGTAGTTGCAGTAATAATCGCTTCACCTAAAGTATGTGCTTGAATAAGCCCATTTTGAGCAACACTTACTACTGCTTCATTATTTGATGTTAGGAGCATAGTTTGATCAGAGGCATTAGTTGGAATTACTTGTCCTGTGAGATATGATGTATCGCCTACTTTCAAGTTCATAACATCTGGGGATAAAGTCACACCAGTTACTGCCACAGTTCCTTGTGATGTTACGGGTTTATATACCCTTACCCAATCAACCTCCATCCTATTTTTAGATACATCATTCAAATCAGAATCAGAAGGTGTTTCATTTCTTGCAACTAACCAGCTTTGTGATTCTACATTAATAATAATATCCATTTCTTTTGTAAAACCATTGCCATTATGATATTCTCCGGGATCAATAACATTAATTCCATTAGAAGCATTACTAGCAGCTTGTAATGTCTGAAATGAAAAAGTAGGTGATGTTGCATATTGTATCACTTCTGAGTAACCATTTGAAGCATTTATAGGCATACCTCCCACATTATTACCCCAAGAATCTACAGTATTCGCTGGATGTTTTCTATTGTAATAAGTATACTCCCAAGTACCATTCATCAATGTAGCAATGGCATTATGATACATCACTCTTACAAGGTCTCCATCAATATAGTATTCAAAGTGATTAGGAGTTTTCCAATAAACACCAAGTCTTAAGTATCTTCTTTCTCCATTATTCCATGCCCAATCTCCCCAACCATAGGAAGTACTTACTCTACTATCAGGCCACCAGCTATTCCAATCTCTGGGTTGGTAATCATGAAAAGGATTTCGAATAAAAGAGTGATGAGAGATATGAGTAAGGTGCTTAAAACCATCAACACCTCCATAGTTTTCAATAATATCTATTTCTTGAGTATCATCAGGACTTAATAGCCAGAAACATGAAGCTAAGCTAATATTGGCAACACTAATAGCTGATTCTACATATACTGGATATTGAACTCTGTTATTTGAGGTTACACAACCAGAATTCACACCATTTGTAGGTCTACCCATTTTTGGACTATTTCCATTCCATGGACTTGCTTGATTGTTCTGATTCCAACGTGAAGCATCTATGACGAGACTTCCATTTTCAACTTTTACATTTTGATATTTCCAATAAGTTGTGCCAGGTCCATCCCATGCATTATGGTAAAAATTATACCATTTCCCTTCTCCAAAGTTAGATTTATAATCCACAGCATTGAAGTTATAATTAAAGTCATCAGAAACATTTTCTTGAAGTTCCCAACTTTTACCCACACCTGCATCTGCAGGTACTGGAATACTACTCCAATCTTGAGCATAAGTAGTAATAGATATTAAAAATGTAGAAATAAATAATAGTTGTTTTTTCATTTCAATGTTAATTGAAATGATAGTTAAAAAATAGTTCATGATGATTTTCATTTCATTTAGTAGATGTTGCAAAAACTATATTTTCTCAAAGGAGTGATAAAGTAACTATATAGCACCTAACAGTATTTAGTTTTGCTTTTTGATGTAAAACTGTTTTCATTAAAAAGACTTTTTTTCTAGGATGTTTCTAGAATGAGATTATAGATTAGAATTATTTCATAAATCTGAGGTTAGAAATTGAACAATTTTCATTTAATAGCACCTACCAGCATTTAGATTCCAATACTTTTGGGAGATCCTTTATCATTTAGTGTAAATAAACACTTGTGGTGTACTTTGGGGTTCGCATTCACTCATTAGAAGTGTCCACCACAAGTGTCATATCTACATTTTCAAATGTATTTTGATCTACTAAATATTACAATTTCATTGACTAGACAAAAACTGATACCGACTAGATATATACCTAGACAAGAAAAATTTCATTCAATAAAAAGTAAGATTTCACTAATTTACAACTAGACAAAAACTGAATAAAATGAGGTAATTTTAAGATTTAAGCATAATACTAATATGAAAACTAATTTTTTGAATACTATAAAAGGAACATTGTTCTTTAACTAAAGAGGTATATAAATAAACTATTTTAATGTTTGATTTTAAAATTGATTCCTACACAAGTAGAGTTAGTAAATTCAAAAAACTATACATGTACTTTTGACATTTAATAAATAACCTCTATATTGTTTCTATAATTAACAAGCTGTCGCTATATATGAAACACAACACATTAAACAAACTAGCTGAAACGATTGATAATGCTGCTAAAACTGCAGAGGTAGTTGCACAACTAAGTGAGACTGACCCTATCAATCTGGAAGAGGCTTATGAAATACAGAAACTATCAAATCTCTTACGTTTAGAGCGTGGAGAATCACATACTGGCTATAAATTGGGTTTTACGAGTAAAGCCAAAATGGAACAGATGGGTGTTCATGATGTTATTTGGGGACGTCTCACCAATATAATGGACATTCCTAATGGCGGAACACTCGATCTATCCCGTTTTATTCATCCAAGAGTTGAACCAGAAATTGCCTTCAAAATTTCGAAAGATATAGACACTGTTTTAACTCTAGACAATGTCAAAGAATATGTTGAGGCAGTTGCTCCTGCTATCGAAGTTATTGATTCAAGGTACAAGAATTTTAAGTTTTCATTAGAAGACGTCATTGCGGATAACTGTTCTTCTTCAGCTTATGTACTCGGAAGATGGTTCCCTACCTCTCAAAAAGTAAATCATTTAGGGATTCAACTTTTCATTAATGATCAAGTCATCCAAGAAGGAAATTCAAATGCAATTCTTGGGGATCCTTGGGAGTCTATGATCGAGGCGTCTAAAATGGCTCAAAAGTATGGTTTCAAAATACAAAAAGGAGAAGTAATTCTTGCTGGTGCTGCAACTTCAGCTGAATTTGTAAAATCAGGAGATGAAGTGGTTGCAAGTTTCGAGCAATTAGGAAAAGTACATTTAAAGATAAAGTAAATGTTAGATCTCAAAAGTTCAGTTCATAAGACCTTTGCGATTTTAGATTACTTTACGCCTGAAAAACCGGAATGGGGTGTCACTGAATTAGCAAAAGAAATAGGTACGAATAAGAGTAATATTCATCGCTTTCTTTCTCAAATGGAATCCATAGAAGTTTTATATAAAGATGAAGAAAGAGAGAAATATCGTTTGGGGATAAAACTCTTTGAATTAGGGAATCGTGTAGAGGTCAATAATGCATTTGTCAAACATTCTCACCCTGCCTTAATCGATGTTGCTAAAAATATCACTGAAACAGTATTAATAGGTCTTCTAAAGGACAATAAAGTTTTTTATATAGATAAAGTGGAAAGCCCTCAAGGGCTAAAAATTAGCACACAAATAGGCGATTACTCTCCTTTGTACTCCACTGCTTTAGGGAAAATACTTTTAGCTTATCTCCCTAAAAATGAACAAGAAAAGGCATTGCATTTCATATATGACGAAAACTCAACGCAATCTTTTACAGAATATACCATTACTAATAAAAAGGTAATGCAAAGGAAATTAATAGAGATTAAAGCCAACGGATACGCTCTTGAAAGAGAGGAAAGTGAAATTGGATTAATCTGTGTTGCCATCCCTATTTTCAACCAGAACAATGAAGTCATCGCTGGCTTAAGTGCTGCAGGTCCTGCCAATCGTTTTGAAAACGAAAAAGTAATGGATTATGTCGCAATTTTACAAGAAGGTGCCTTTAGCATTCAAAACAAAATCGGAAATTTCAAACAACCATAAAATGTCGGATAAAAAATACTCAACCATACACTATCAAAATTATTTAGGGCTTGACGAATTACTCGAAACACAAAATCTGAGAAGTGAGGCATTAGGGAAACCCGCACACGATGAAATGCTGTTTATCATCACGCATCAGGTATATGAACTTTGGTTCAAGCAAATCATCCATGAATTAGAAAGTGTGATTAGCATGTTTGCCAAAGAGGAAGTAGATGAAAATAGCTTAGGCGTAGCGATAAGTAGATTGAACCGTGTAGAAAAAGTGATGAAGCTATTGATCGATCAGATTGAAGTAATGGAAACAATGACGCCTTTGGATTTCCTAGATTTCAGAGATTACCTCTTCCCTGCCTCTGGCTTCCAAAGTATTCAGTTTAGAGAGGTTGAAAGTCTTTTAGGTTTACCCAAAAAGCAACGCATCACCTATAATAATAAAGGATATAGCTCTGTTTTCCCACAAGAACAAAAAGATCGCTTAGAAGACATTTATAACAAGGGCACTTTATTCGATTGGATCGGAAAATGGCTTGAAAGAACGCCTTTCTTGAAAACAGGCGATTTTAATTTCTTGGAAAAATATAAAGAGGCAGTCAACAAAATGATGAGCAAAGAGTACGCTGCCATTCAAGCTTCTGAATATTTAACTCCCGATGAAAAAGAAAAAAGAACACAAATGGTAGGTGGCACGGACACTTATTTTAAAAATATATTGGATGAAGGTAATCATAATGAAATGATGAAAGAAGGCAAAAAGAAGTTGACTTATGATGCGACATTAGCAGCTCTTTTCATTAACCTCTATCGTGATGAACCAATTCTACAATTGCCTTATCAATTGCTCACAAGTTTGGTAAATATTGATGACCTTTTGACGACTTGGCGATACCGTCATGCTCAGATGGTATTACGTATGTTAGGACACAAGATCGGAACGGGCGGTTCTTCAGGTCATGATTATTTAAATAAAACCGCACACTCACATAAAATTTTTGGAGATTTCCATGCGATTTCAACGTTGCTGATTCCAAGGTCTGAATTGCCTGTCCTTCCATCAGAAATTAAACAACAGTTGAGTTTCCATTTTTCAAACAACTGAGCTGTTGTTAAATAGTGATAGATTTTCATTATCGGCATTAAAGTGAAAAGCGTAAAGAATTTTATGAAATAAACCGTTAAAAATGATTTACTGTTTGAGCAAAGCGAGTTTTAATCATTTCGGTGTATGAAATGAAATTTAGCTTTTCAGTTTACAGCCTTGAATTTTTTGCTTCGTTTTTGTTTCAAGACAAAAATGAAGAAGAACCTTATTTGAAAGTAGGATTAATCTCATTTTGCAATAGACACCTTATAAACACACATATCATGAACAAATTACCAAATGCACTTAACTTCTCTCAGTGGATAGAAGACAATCGTCACTTATTAAAACCACCAGTAGGCAACAAAGCCGTTTACAATGAAGACTTTATTGTCATGGTCGTTGGCGGTCCCAATTCACGAAAAGATTACCACCTCAACGAAACACCAGAATTCTTCTATCAGGTAGAAGGTGATATCACTTTAAAGATTATCGAAAATGGCGAACCTCGTGATGTAGAAATTAAAGAAGGTGAAATGTTCTATCTACCAGGAAATATCCCTCACTCTCCACAAAGGGGAGCGAATACAGTGGGTTTGGTGATTGAGCAAAAGCGTGCAGAAGGAATGAAAGACGGCTTGGCTTGGTTCTGTGAATCCTGTCAAAATAAGCTGTACGAAGAACCTTTTTCTTTGAATAATATCGAAAAGGATTTACCTGTGATTTTTGATAAGTTCTACTCAGATCTTTCTTTGAGAACTTGTGATAAATGTGGAACTGTGATGGAAAAGCCTGCTTAATCATGGAAGGTTTAAGAATCAACGGTCACTCTCACCTATTGCCTTATCCCGAAGATATCCCTGCCATTCTTAAGGAAAAAAAAATCTTTTGGATTGATGAGGAAAGGAAATTTATGCATCAGAATGATTGGAAGCGTCCCATTACTGACCCTAGTTTTTTCTTACATGAAAAATTGGAATGGATGGAACAAAGCAATATTGATCACTGTGTTGTCATGAACCTTTCGCAACTCTATGGTAATGGTTTAGCTTTAGAGGATATGAAAATTGCTTTACGTTTTCAAAATGATTTCAATGCAAAAATTCAACATGATTATCCTGAGAAATTTACTTGTGGATTCGTGGTGTATGCGGGATATATTGAAGGTGCTTTAAAAGAAATCAAGCGTTGTGTAGAAGACTTAGATATGCAATTACTTTGTCTGCCTACACATTACATGGATCAAGAAGGCAATTGGAAAAATATATTCAATGAAGAAACATCTCCTATTTTCGAATTAGCAGATCAATATCAACTTGCGGTGGAGATTCACCCTTATGATGGGGAAAAGTTTATTCAATTGGAAAATAAAGCATGGCGTTTTCATTTGGTTTGGATGCTAGCTCAATGTGCCGATGCTTATCATTTTTTTACGTTGAATTCTTGGTATAAAAAGTACCCAAATGTAAGAGTTTGTTTTGCACATGGCGGTCAACTGAATCATGTCAATATTGGTAGAAGAACGCAAGCATTCGATGGTCGACCTGATTTATTTGAAGGCATGGATCGTCCACGTAAAGCATTAGGGCAAGAGAACATATTCTTTGATACCTTGGTACATGATACACTTGCATTAGAATTGATGGTAAAACGTTTGAAAGGAACGGATCAAATCCTCATGGGTTTGGATGATCCTTATCCTTTAGGAGAAATGGATTGTCAAGCACAAACTTCTTACCCAGGTAAATTATTGGACTTAGCAGTTGAAGAAGGCATTATCGATGTAAATCAACACCAAGAGATTTGGTCTTACAATGTAATTCGTTGGATCGCTGGTGAACAGAAGGAAAAATTCTTACAGAGACTTTCTAAAATTAGCATTAATGGAAACTAAAGAAGCAATTAATAGTTTAGCTTATGCTCGTGCATTAGATGAGCAAGATGAACTAAGGAAATATAGAGATCAATTTCATTTTCCTATACAAGAAAATGGAGAACCTTACCTTTACTTGTGTGGAAATTCTTTGGGCTTACAACCAAAATCTACAGAAGAAGGGGTTTTACAGGAATTAAAAGATTGGAAAAATTGGGGTGTGGAAGGTCATTTTCATGCAAAAAACCCTTGGCTTCCTTATCATGAATTTCTTACAGAAGCAATGGCAAAAGTGGTGGGTGCAAAACCGCATGAAGTGGTGATCATGAATACACTCACCGTCAATCTTCATTTAATGATGGTTTCTTTTTATCAACCAAAAGGAAAGAGAAATAAAATTGTCATTGAAGCGGATGCTTTTCCATCGGATAAATATGCAGTGGAATCTCAAATCAAATTTCATGGTTTAGATCCAAAAGAATGTTTGATTGAACTAAAAGCAAGAGAAGGAGAATACCTTTTACGTGAGGAAGATATCCTTGAGCTTATTGAGCAAGAAGGTGATGAAATTGCTTTGCTTGTTTTAGGTAATACCAACTACTACACTGGGCAGTTTTTTAATATGAAAACGATTACGGAACATGGTCATGCTAAAGGAATGATGGTCGGTTTTGATTGTGCTCATGGTGCTGGTAATATCCCTTTAGAATTACATGATTCCGGGTGTGATTTTGCGGTTTGGTGTAGTTACAAATACTTGAATTCTGGACCGGGTAGTCTGGGTGGTGCATTTGTACATGAACGCCATAAAGACAACAAAGATCTTCCTCGATTTGCTGGTTGGTGGGGACACAATAAAGAAACGCGTTTTAAGATGCGTGATGCTTTTGACCCTATACAAAGTGTGGAGGCTTGGCAATTAAGCAATCCTCCTATCCTATCCATGGCGGCGGTTTGGGCTTCCTTGAAAATTTTTGATGAAGCGGGAATTTATAATCTCCGTAAAAAGGCAATTCAGTTGACAGGTTATTTGGAGTCTTTAGTCAATTTATTAGGCAAGGACGTTATCAATATCATTACACCGACTGATCCTCTTCAAAGGGGTTCTCAATTATCCATTCAAGTAATTAATGCGGATAAAGCACTTTTTGATCAGATCACAGCAATGGGTGTTATTGCAGATTGGAGAGAACCTGATGTGATCCGTATCGCTCCTACAGCATTGTATAATTCATATGAAGATGTTTATCACTTCTATGAAATTTTAAAATCAGCTATTGAATCAAAATAAAGCATCGTGAAAGAAAAAGTTATCATAGTTGGTGCTGGTTTATGCGGAACTTTATTGGCAATTCGCATGGCACAAAGAGGTTTTGAAGTTGCACTTTATGAAAAGCGTCCTGATCTCCGAAAAAATCATTTGGATGCAGGAAGGTCCATCAACTTAGCATTGTCAGATAGAGGCTTAAATGCTTTGACAATTGCAGGTTTACGTGATAAAGTAATTGAAAATAGTATTCCGATGAAAGGTCGTTTTATCCATCCCTTAGGTGGTGAAGCTTTTCTTTCACAGTATAGTGGTCGCCCAACTGAACATATTAATTCTGTTTCTAGACCAGGTTTAAATATTGTATTATTAAATGAATTAGAGGCATACGATGATGTCACAATACATTTTAATGCAAAAGTGACCCATGTCGATCTAGATCAAGCAGAAATTGAGTTTCAATTAAACAATGAAATCCATAAAGATAAGGGGGTGGTCGTTATAGGAACGGACGGTGCTGGTTCTGCTATCCGTAAAAGTATGATGTCACATAGTAATACATTGCTTTTTAATTATTCTCAAAATTTCCTTCGTCATGGATACAAAGAATTGAGTATTCATCCTGATGAAAATCATGCATGGAAAATTGAAAAGGAAGCTTTACATATTTGGCCTCGAGGAGAGTTTATGATCATCGCCCTACCCAATCTTGACGGTAGTTTTACATTAACAATGTTTCATCCATATGATGGAGAGGAAGGTTTTAATAATCTTGATACGAAAGAAAAAGTAAAAGCCTTTTTTGAGAAATATTACCCTACACTCTTACCTTATATTCCCCATTATTTAGAAGAGTATTTTGAAAGTCCTACAAGTTCATTAGCCACCATTAAATGCTATCCTTGGCAAGTAAATGGTAAAGCACTAATCATGGGCGATGCTTCTCATGCTATTGTTCCTTTTTATGGTCAAGGTATGAATGCTTCTTTTGAAGATGTAAAAGTGTTTGATGAACTCTTGGATAAACATGGGAATAATTGGAAACCATTATTTGAAGAATTTCAATTGATCCGAAAGCAAAATACGGATGCTATTGCGGATTTAGCCATCGATAATTTTTATGAGATGAGAGATAACGTTGGGCAAATGCCTTTTATCCGAAAACGTAAAATTGAGATGCAATTGGAACAGCAATACGAGGATTATTTCTCAAAATATTCTTTAGTTACTTTTTGTCCTGACCTCTCCTATCATGAAGCAATGGTAAGAGGTAGAAAGCAAGATGAAGTACTATTGAAGATGTGTGCAGAGGATCGTTTTGAAGAGTATGCCCTTTCAGATTTTTATCAAAAAGTTAAAGCCATCGAAGTATAATGAAGATCTATTTTGATTACAATCGAAAGGTCTATACTTGTGATCTTTCACAGCCGATTGACATCTCAATTCCTGCAGGTGATGTCAATTGTTTTTATGCTCCAAATATAAATAAAGAACCATTGGTGGCAGGTGATTTTACAGGCAGCGTTGAAAAAGGTGCACCCGTCAATTTCTTTAATTTGACCTTAAATCCGCATGGAAATGGCACACATACAGAGTCCCTTGGTCATATTACTATGGAGCAAGAATCAATACATTCTTGCTTAAAGGAATTTCATTTTGTGGCTTCATTAATCACTGTTGATTTAGCAAAGCAAAATGAAGATTGGGTTATCACAGAAGAAGCACTTGAAAAAAAGTTGATAAAAAATACACCTGAGGCTTTAATCATCAGAACATTACCAAATAATTTTGATAAATTAAAGAAGAATTATTCCGGAACAAACCCTCCTTATTTAACAAAGGAAGCCATGGAATTAATTCATGAAATGAATATAAAACATCTATTACTGGATTTACCTTCTGTCGATCGTGAGGAAGATCAAGGCAAACTGATTAATCACCGAACTTTCTGGCAAGTGAAAGGTGTAAAAGCAGACGAAAATTCATTAATCAACAATACCATCACTGAACTGATTTTTGTGCCCTACGAAATCGAAGATGGATTGTACCTTTTGAATATTCAAATCCCTTCTATTCGATTGGATGCAGTCCCCAGTAAACCTGTGCTATATAAACTAGAAAAATAACGATAACAGTCTAAAAAGATATATGATACTAAGAAGAAATATCGAGAAAGCAGCCCATATTTTAAGAGAAGCTGAAGTGGAACATGAATACTGTGCACCTGTTCGTGAATTGATCGGAACGGATGATTTAAATGCCGCTTATTCTGTACAACAAATCAATAATGAATTAAAATTGAAATCTGGTTCAAGAATTATTGGACATAAGATTGGTTTAACTTCTCCCGTTGTGCAAAAACAATTGGGTGTAGATCAGCCTGACTTTGGTTTACTATGGCACGACCGTGAAGTATTGAATGGCGGTGAAATCTCCGTAAGTGATTTAATGCAACCGAAAGCTGAAGCTGAAATTGCTTTTGTCTTAAAGAGTGATCTTGATAATCCTCATCTCACTTCTAGAGATATTATCAGTGCCGTCGATTATGTTTTACCTTCTATAGAAATTGTAGGAAGCAGAATAAAAGACTGGGATATAAAAATCACTGATACCATTGCGGACAATGCCTCAGCGAGTCACTGGGTGATCGGTCATCGCCCCGTAAAGTTAGAAAATGTAGATCTTATCAATTGCCTTATGAAAATGGAAAACAATGACGAATTGGTTTCTGAAGGTGTAGGGAAAGCTTGCCTAGGTTCCCCTATCAATGCAGTACTTTGGTTAGCACAAAAAATGGTAGATATGGGACAGCCACTAAAAGCAGGTGATCTTATTTTAAGTGGTGCATTAGGACCAATGGTCAATATTAAAGCAGGAGATAATTTCACTGCTTCAATCGAAGGTATCGGAAGTGTAAGCGTTTCATTTACGGAGTAATTATGAAAGGAAAAGTTGTTGAAGGAAAAGCAAAACCACTCGGTAAATATCCACATGTTAAACGTGTTGGGGACTTCATTTACGTATCTGGGACAAGTAGTCGTCGTAGTGATAATACTCACGTTGGTGCTGAACAAGACCCAGAAGGCAATTGGCATCTTGACATCAAAAAACAAACAGCTGCAGTGATCGAAAATATTAATGCACTATTACAAAGTATTGAAGCTGATTTGACCGATGTTGTAGACATCACCACATTCCTAGTAGACATGAAAGATTTTAAAGGATACAACGAGGTCTATGGTACGTTTTTCAATTCTGAAAATGGTCCGACAAGAACCACAGTGGCAGTACATCAATTGCCTCATCCAAATTTATTGATTGAGATAAAAGCAGTGGCGTATAAGCCATTGTAAAAATGAATTGTGGCTTTGGATAGAGTTCTGATTTTGGTATTTAATATGGCGCTGACTGTGGACCGTGAGACGCGATAAATCGGGTCTCTACAAGGAAAACTTTCAAACTTATGTAGAATTTTAATTTGAAAAACTACTCCGTAGAGGCACGATTAATCGTGTCTAACGAAACATTTACATTTCAAAAAAATAGAATCACTAAATTATAGTTGATTGATGGAGAATTTGATGGTATTTAATATGGTGCTGATTGTGGTACGTGAGACGCGATAAATCGGGTCTCTACAAGAAATACTTTCAATCTCAGGTAGAACATAAATTGAAAAACTACTCCGTAGAGGCACGATTCATCGTGTCTAACGAAACATTTACATTTCAAAAAAATAGAATCACTAAAATATAATTGATTGATGGAGAATTTGATGGTATTTAATATGGCGCTGACTGTGGTACGTGAGACGCGATAAATCGGGTCTCTACAAGGTATACTTTCAACCTCAAGTAGAAAATAAATTGAAAAAATACTCCGTAGAGGCACGATTAATCGTGTCTAACGAAACATTTACATTTCAAAAAAATAGAATCACCAATAAACACATGAAAATAAAAACAGCTATCATAGGTTCAGGCAATATCGGCACTGACCTTATGATTAAAATAGTACGATTATCCCAACACATGGAACTCACCGCCATGGTGGGGATCGACCCATCCTCCGATGGATTAGCACGTGCCGAACGCATGGGCGTAAAAACTACCTCAGATGGCTTAAAAGGATTGATAGAAATGGAAGAATGGAAAGACATCAAACTCATCTTTGATGCTACCTCTGCCAAAGCACATCACTATCATTGGGAAATTATAGAAAAATATCCTGACAAAAAGGTGATTGATTTGACACCTGCTGCAATTGGTCCTTTCTTAGTACCTCCGGTCAATTTTGATGCAAATCTTAATGTTCGCAACGTCAATATGGTGACTTGTGGTGGACAAGCTACGATTCCTATTGTTGCTGCAGTAAACAAAGTAGCAAAAGTACATTATGGTGAAATTGTCGCTTCAATATCAAGTAAATCGGCAGGTCCAGGAACAAGAGCGAATATTGATGAATTTACTGTAACAACTGCCAAAGCAATAGAAGAAATCGGTGGAGCAGATAAAGGAAAAGCATTGATTATCCTTAACCCTGCTGAACCAGCCGTTGTAATGCGTGATACTGTTTTCACACTAAGCGAACAAGGTGATCGAGAAGACATCCGAAAAAGCATCTCTTCAATGATTACTGAAGTACAGAAATATGTACCGGGCTATACATTACATCAAGAAGTACAGTTTGATGATATTCCTGAAGATCAACCTGTTTTTATTGAAGGATTAGGGCATCGTCATGGATTAAAAACTACGGTATTTTTACAAGTGGTAGGTGCAGGTCATTACCTACCTGATTATGCAGGTAATTTGGATATCATGACAAGTGCAGCACTTTCAACGGGTGATAAAATGGCACAGATGGAATTGGAAGCAATTTCGTAGGTTTTTCTGTATTTGTTATGGCGCTGATTGTGGACCGTGAGACGCGATAAATCGAGTCTCTACAAGGTATACTTTCAACCTCAAGTAGAATATAAATTGAAAAACTACACCGTAGAGGCACGATTCATCGTGTCTCACGAAACATTTACATTTCAAAAAAATAGAATCACTAAAA
>NZ_JBSWYJ010000069.1:0-15716 GCF_056161045.1 Flammeovirga sp. AWQ4_249 | reverse complement strand
AGTTTTGGGCTATAAATCTCCAGAACAGTTTATGGAATTATATAATCAAAAGGTGGCTTAACTTTTTATCCGGAAAAATGTTGCAAATCCATGTAATAGAATATTCATATGAAATAAAGGAAGGGATATCAAAAGTAAAGCTTGGTGAAAAACTATTTCAAAACTCAGGTATTGAAGAACTTTTATAAATTTGTTGATTAGAGCAATTGATTTTTATGACTATAAATTAAATGAAATGACATTTATACTATTCATCATCTTCTTCTTTTTCTGTTTAAATCTTCTACCAATTTCTACAAAGTGGTATTTCCCGAAATTAGAAAAAATTATTATTCCACTTATAAGTTTCATCTGCATCATAATTTTCTTTTTAATTGTTCTTTATTATAATGGATACCACCTGAAAGGAGTCTACACAAATACTTCGTTACTTCTAGTTTTCATACTGTTGAGCATTCTTTATTTTAGTTTTGTCAAAAACACAAAAAAGAAATTGTTCTCCTTTTTAATTATCATTCCATTATTATCTGTTAGTCTTTTTACTGTACTATTTGTAAGACTGAATTACGAAAAAATTATTGATGAAAAGCATAAAATATTAGTTTGTAATGGTGGTATTTTAGGATGTGGTGAAACTTTACGATTTACAAAAACAAAGTTCATTATTTTTGACAAAGTGATATATTTTGAGGAGAAATTATGTATTAAAGGAATTAATAATATCGAAACAGAAAGCTTATCAAATGAACAGGCTAAATTTCTAATTTTTCATGATGGAGACTTGGATTCAGAAAATCCGTTTAAGTATAGCATTGAAATAAAAAATATTTTGTAATATATTATTTCTTTTATGATGAAAAAATTGACCTCATTGATGCACAAAGATTTAAGTTAGAGAATTCAGATCATTATGGAATAATATGTGACATTCGAACTAAATAGATTATATTATTTATATCTTTAATATGTAATTCACCTTAAAGCAACTAAGTGGTTGATACCATTAGAACTAAATCAAAAAGCAAAATGCAATTCATAAGGAACACATTTCTAATTTCTATATTAAGCCTTGGTATTATTACTTTAATACTAGGAGTAGCTTTTTTTAGTACAGCATTAATAGAAGTTCAGTTGCATGATATTTACCTTCAATCTCCAAAATATCTGATTGCTATCGTTCTGTTTATCAATGTATTTTTTCCTCTAAATTTCAATTACTATATCTTCAAATTAACCTTAAATAAAGGAATTACTTTTCTTTATGGAATTTCTTCTTTGGCATTATTCATCAAATTATTAAGCATACGTTCAGAATATTTTATTCTCAATTCATTTGTTTCCAATAGTAATCCAGACATAGATTCAATGGAACCAAGTGTTACAACAATACAAATAATAGAAAGTATTTTAAACCTTGAAATTTTATTATTTGGATTAAGTATTCTCATTTGCGGAAGATATTTTTTTCTGTCTTTCAAAAAAGAAACAAAAACTACATTATAAGCTTTATGAAACGTCTTCTCTTTCTCTTTCTCACTTTTATATCCTTCTCCGTTTCAGCCTCAGATAGGTATATCTTTTTCTTACATAATCGTTTTGTAGAAATGTATGATTTAAGCCACCCTCATCCTCAATATGGTGTCGCTCAGTACAATCAGATTATTTCTAAATTTGAAAAAAAAGGATTTAATGTAATCAGTGAAAAACGAAATGGAAGTATAGATCCTATTGCTTATGCTCAGAAAGTTAAATTACAAATTGATAGTTTATTGGACGAAGGGGTAAAAGCTGAGCATATTACCGTTGTTGGAACTTCTAAAGGTGGGTATATTGCTCAATACGTTTCCACATTTGCACATAATCCATCCTTAAATTTTGTATTTATCGCTAGCTTTAGAAATGATGATATCGAAAGATTATCAGACATAAATTTTTGTGGTAATATCTTAACAATTTATGAAAAATCAGATGCATTGGGTGTTTCAGCTCTCGCAAGAAAAGAAACTTCTACTTGTGAAATAAGGCACTTTAAAGAAATTGAATTACATACAGGTTTGAAACATGGATTTCAGTTCAAAGCATTAGACATTTGGTTAGATCCTGTGATAGCATGGGCCAATGCAAATTATGAATTGAATTGATAAGTATATATTTTTCAGAACAACTATGAAATTTTTTTATATAATTTCTCTTTTCTTTTTCTTAAGCTGTCAATCAAAAAATAAAGAAAATAAGCATTTAAATTTTGAAAATGACAGTCTAAAACATGTCATTGAAGTACTTAAACTACAACTTGAAGAAAAAGATAGCCTTCAAAATAATGAACAAGTGACTGTTGCTAATACAGGAATAAGAAGATTGACATCTAAATTCAATAATCAAGAATATTTGTTGAAGATTTCTTATCCTAAAAATTATTATCGTGATAAGAATAAAGAGTATCCTGTTTTATATGTTATAGATGCAGAGACGAATTTTGGAGGAGTAAGCTATATTGTACAAAGACTCATTAAAGATAAACTTATGCCTCCCACAATTGTTATAGGAATAGCATACGATACTAATTACAGAAATTTTTACAAATTAAGAAGTAGAGATCTAACTCCTGTTGAAGATAAAGACTTAAAAATGGGTAACCATAATGTAGATCCTACTGGAGGAGCGCCACATTTTATGAACTTTTTTGAATTTGAACTCTTTCCTTTCATTGATAAAGAGTTTAGGGTTCAAAAAGGAGAAAGAGCAATTTATGGACATTCATATGGAGGGTTATTCGGATCTACTGTACTACTTGAAAGACCTTATTTATTTAATAAATATCTTCTTTTAGGTTCATCTTTATGGTTTGATGATAAATTAATAGTAAAAGAAGCTGAAGGGAAGAATTTAACGATCAAGAATAAAACGAAACTTTACATGGCTTCTGGAGAATTTGACTTGAGAATCAAAGAATACCAAGAAGAATATGTGCAATTATTGAGGAATAAAAATATCCAAAGTTTAAATATTAAATCAGCAGTAGTGAAAAATGAGACGCATCGAACTATATTTGGTGTAGGATTTACTAACGGTTTAAGATATCTTTATGACTCTTATTAACTTTATTTTTTTTAAGTATTGAAACTACTTTTTTACTTCAAGCTTTTTTAGTTTCACAGAATGGAAAACCATAAAGAATATTTTTTTTACGAACAAGCAGACAACCTGATTCTTGACCAATTTCAAGAAACTTTTGGTGGTGAACGAGTACAAGATCGCTTAGTCTTGACTTCTCCAGAAGTTAATTTAGATCTCTTTTATTATGAATTTGTCAAAGGTTTTTCAATTCATCTAAATAGTTTTCAATTTAAACAGGACAACATTCTTCACATTGAAGGTAAAACGGATGACCCTTCTATTGTATTGCGTTTTGATTATGCAGGTAACTTTTTTGATACTATACATATTGGCTCAACGGGAGGCATGAGAATTTACAATAATGACAAATCTTTTTCTCTCCAAAATTCAGCTCATTTAGAATACAAATGGCTTTCTATACGTCTTTCTAAATCTGTAATAGAAAAGGATTTTCAATTACTATTACCTTTATTTGATGTATTAAAAGAAGGTGAATCTTGGTTGATCTTTGATATCGTTCCTTTAGAAGTGCATATGTTTTTAAAAGATATTTTTGAACTAGATTCTTCCAAAAGTGAAATCTATAAAAAGAGAATAATTATCTCTAGAGCCATTGAATGTTTGGGTGTTTTTTACGAACGTTTATTGAATAGAGACAGTATTGAAAAAAATAATTTACATACGGATGACCAAAATATGCTGCTTAAGATCAAGGATTTAATCCTATCAGATTATACAAATACACCAAGTATTGAAAATTTAGCCTATCGTTATGGTTATTCAGCTTCAAAGTTTAAAAGAGATTTTAAGAAACTTTTTGGCAAACCTGTTCATCGTTTTCATATTGAATATAAATTAGAAAAAGCAAAGCAACTTCTAATATTAGAAAATAGAACTGTGACAGAGGTTTCAAGACTTGTAGGTTATAAATCGTTGGCAAAGTTTTCTGTTGCCTTTAAACAACAATTTGGAGTTTCGCCAAAAGCGATCACGAAGTAATTTTAATTAACCTTTTATATGAATATTTGGGAACAATGTTGATTATCTGTAAGAAAGTTTGGAGGTACAGAAAAGGATTATTATGCGATTCATAAATTTATAGATAGTAGTAAACTCTTTTATTTTAATCCTAGACATCGATTATTATTACACAATCTATGGGGTATTGATTTAACAACAAGAAAATATGGAGATATTCTTATCAACAATAATAATGTTGAAATCTTGATAAGAGATATAGCAGCAGAACACTGTAAAGAAGATCTAAACGGTAGAGTACCGAGTTTGCAAGATTGGTTGACTGTAAATGATGAAAGAATAGCACCATTAATTCATATTCCAAATTTTGAAGACCAAGCAATTGAAGAATTTGTTTTATCACCATTGATGAAATCGAATTTAAAATCATCTTTATTGATTACATTAAGTAATT
Source organism: Flammeovirga sp. AWQ4_249 (assembly GCF_056161045.1). Lineage (NCBI taxonomy): Bacteria > Pseudomonadati > Bacteroidota > Cytophagia > Cytophagales > Flammeovirgaceae > Flammeovirga > Flammeovirga sp. AWQ4_249. The sequence goes on along the minus strand of NZ_JBSWYJ010000069.1, from coordinate 11,167 downwards.
TTGGAGTTCATCTAGTACAAGAAATTTTGGGTTTTGAATCTGCAAAGGAATTACAATCTACATTATCTCCAACATCAACTATTCAAAACTTTCTTTCTCACTATCAATTTAATGAACGTTGGCAATTCACTCCACAAAGAGAAGAAATAGAATGGCTAGCTCAAAATAAACACCATTATGAAAAAATATAATAGAAGAAAATTTTTACTTTTCGCTAGTAAAATTGGGGGTCTCGCAATGTTAAGTTCGACAGGTTGCTTGCCCCAAAGTGAGTCAAGCTCAAATTCTGATTCTAGCTCTAATTCCAATACTATTGATAAAGAAGTTGTAGACCTCAAAAACGAAACTTTAAAACTTTTAAAGGAAGGTAAAAAAATTACTTTATCATGGGATTGTGGTGGAGATCAGGCGATCATATCTACATATATAGATAATCAACTTACTGACTTTGAGAATGCCTATGCAGAAAAGCTAGATCTTTATTTAATTAATTACCTTCACTTACCAGACGTAGGTGAATTTAGTATGAATGGGAAGGGAGAGATAATCGAAGAGAGTGGGGAGATTTATATAGAATATGAATCTATTATGAAAGGTTATATGAATTATGACGTTGAAAGAGATTCATCATATTGGATAGATGTAAATACAAGAGAGGAAACATGGTCTGGAACCAAAGAATTATTTATCAATAAATCAGAATGAAATATCTAGTGAGATTTGAGATAAATTAAAATTTGCAATTACTAACTGTATAAAATATTTTTGTTTACACTCTTTATACCGACTACATTTTTTGACAATTACAAATACAACAACAGATGATTAAAAAAATTACAGCCACCTTTCTATTTTTAACAATAGCATTTATTAGCTTTTCTAAGAATAAAATTGTTAAAGTACTAGAAGATAGCAATCCTTTAATCGGAATGGTATTATTAAAGGATAATAATTCTTTGAGTATGGATAATTTTGTTGCTGATATAGAAAATAAATGGAAATTAAAGATTGATTCAAAGGAAATAGGAGAAGCATCTTGTGTCTTGAAAATTGAAGACTATGTAGTAATACTCGGAGTTATCAAAGCCCAAGTGCCGGGTAATGAAGTTGAAGAAACTGCAGAATATAATTATCTATGGCCAAATGCTGCTAAAATAACTTCTAAACATACAGGCCACATCATTGTTTCTATTTCTAATGCAGGTACAAATCCCGTCAAGGAAAACATACTTTATAATAAAGTGACGGCTGCTGTTCTTGAAAATAGTGATGCAATAGGTCTTTATATGGGGGGACGATCTTTATTACTGCAAAAAGATTTTTACCTTGAAAATACCAAAACAATGTCAAGACAAGATTTACCATTGTATAATTGGATTTATTTTGGATTAAAAGAAGAAAATGGAAAGCAATCTATTTATACTTATGGTTTAAAAGATTTTGGAAAAAGTGAAATGGAAATTGTAAATTCCACACACAATCATATGGAATTGATAGACATGATGTATAATTTATCTCATTATGTAATTGGTTCAAACGTAACACTTCATGATGGTGAAACAATCGGAATGTCAGCGGATCAAAAATTAAAGATTAAAGAATCAAAAGGGAAATACCTAGAAGGTAAGACCTTAAAAATAAGTTACTAGACAATTCAGTATCACCCTTTTGCTTGTAGAGTAGAAGGGTGAATTTTTATTACCTTACAGCCCAAGCCCAAAGCATTAATAATGGGTGAATGATAATCTACCTTACTCTTGCTAACCACATCGGTGCACAAAGACCATCTTCACCGATGCAACCACCAATTTGTATAAAATAAATAGGAGAAGGAATAAATGCGATAAGCATTAGTAGTATAAGTATCACTACCTTTTTCGTAAATGAGGAAATCCTACACTGATTTCTATGATTTTGTCTATACTTTTACTGATCCAATTTATCATTTTAAGATTTGATATATTAGGTGGAATTAAAAGAAGTGAAATAATAGTTTATGCATTACTTATTTAAAACATTCTAGTCAACTATCTGTTTCCATGAAGAACTATTAAAACAGCATTATGAAAAACCTATTACTTCTTATGATATTATTTTCAATGACGAATTCAGATTTAATTTTTGATTTTAACAAGCAATCTAATCTACAAAACTGGAGAATTGTAGATGATGTAGTGATGGGAGGTAGGTCTTCGGGAAATTTTAATCTTAATAAAGATGGACATGGTGTTTTCAAAGGAAATGTATCTTTAGAAAATAATGGTGGATTTTCTTCATTGAGATATAATTTTGATACTAAATCAGTGAAAGGTTACACTAAAATTGTTTTAAAAGTGAAAGGAGACGGAAAAGATTATCAATTTAGAGTGAAAGCAGATAACCGTGAATATTTTACTTACATTTCTACTTTTTCAACAAATGGTGAATGGCAGGATATAGTGATTGACTTGAATACTATGTATCCGGCATTTAGAGGAAGAAAATTAAATATCCCCAATTTTGATGCTTCTCAAATTGAACAGATTGCATTTTTGATAAGTAATAAGAAAGCAGAGTCTTTTGAGTTGTTTATTGATAAGATTGAACTTCAATAAAAAAGGGCAACCGAAGACGAATACCCTTTTTCTAAGCTATATAATTATATTATATTGAATTAATCAATAATTCTTTGACTACCCCACCAATCTTTATTGGGTTGGTAAGTCTCTGATAACATTTTCTTTCTTCCTTTTTCAAGGCTTTTCATCTTCACTGTTCTTACTTTTTCAAGATGTTTATCCTCTGCTTTTCGTGTCCAAGTATTGTCTTTTTCAGGGAAATTAGCCTTCGTTTCTTTAAGATAAGCGAAAAGTTCTGTGCTTAATTTTTCCTTAACTTCTTGGTTTGCTGAAGCAATATTTTTCTGTTCAGAAATATCAATAGAAAGATCATATAATTCTTCTCTATCATCTTCATAATAATGGATTAATTTCCACTTTCCTTTACGAATAACAGAAGATGGTTCTCCACCTTGGTTACCGTAATGAGGATAGTGCCATACAATAGAACGATCTTCCATTTCCTCTCCATTGATAGCGGGAACAATACTAATTCCATCTTGATGTTGCTCAGGATATTGTGGTAAACCTGCTAAATCCAATAAGGTAGGATAGAAGTCAGTACTAGTAACGGGAACATTAGAATGCGTTCCTTTATTTTTCATTCCAGGTACTTTAATGATGTATGGCGTTCTTAATCCACCTTCAAACTGATAGCCTTTTCCACCTCTCAATGGTGCATTTGATGTTGAGAATGCATCGCCAGCAGCAACACCTCCATTATCACCAGTGAAGACGATTATTGTATTTTCACTTAGTCCTAATTGATCCAAAGAGTTCAATACACGACCAACAGCATCATCCATAGATTCTACTAGGCCTGCATAAACTGGATTGTCCTGGTGTTGACGAATCGGTAAAAATTTAGCCATTTCATACCCTTTTTCAGCAACGCCTTGTTGGATGGCTTTGTCTTTATATTTCTTCCATTTTTCCTCTGTCGTTTGGATAGGTCCATGTACAGCATAGAAAGATAAACAAGCAAAGAAAGGTTTATCTTTATCTTGTTTTTCCATGAACTTAACGGTTTCATTGGCTAAACGCATCGATAGATTCTCTCCTTCAGGACCATCTTTCATCGCTGGGTTTTTATAAGGAGAAAAATAACCACCTTTAGGACTACCTGCATGATAACCACCTACATTAATATCAAATCCATGATCTTGAGGAAGTGAACCTTCTCCACCAACGTGCCATTTTCCTGCAAAGAAAGTTGTATAACCATGCTCTTGAAAAGCTTCCGGCATAGTTGTGTATGCTGTGTCAAGTGAATGTTGATAATAGGCTGGAAGTAATTTATTATGACGTTTTTGTTTTCTCCATTTTTCTCCTTCAGGAGCGCCTATCCAATCCGTAATACCATGTCTAGCAGGAGATTTACCACTCATGATACTTGCTCGAGTTGGACTACAAACCTGACAAGAGGCATATCCTTGGTCAAATTGTATTCCTTCTGCCGCTAAACCGTCAATATTCGGTGTTTCATAATAATTGGAACCTGTTGTCGCTAAATCATGGGCACCCAAATCATCTACAATAATCATTAAAACGTTAGGGGCTTTCTCTTGCTGTACTTGTTTAGCTTGTTCAGTAGCACATGCCCCAAACAATGACAGTCCAGCTAGAGATAGTAATAAGTTTTTTGTTGTCACTTTCATTTCATTTCTATTTAAAAAAATGGCTATTCCACTTTAAAATTAAAAGCAAAATTATGGATGTACTTCTAATTCAAAAATAGAATAGCATTTGTTAGTCAATTAATAATTCAAATTTATTGAATAGCAACTGTTTTTATCGCTTGGATAGAGTCTAACATATGTTGCATTCTTTTCACCACTTCTGGATTATCCTTAGCAACATTATTTTTCTCAGCAATATCTTTTTTCAAGTTGAATAATTGAGGATCTCTTGACATACCACCATCAATATTCTTGATCTTATTCATGAAATCAGGAATTCTTCTTTCCTTTGGAATTGGCTGAATATATTTCCAATCACCCTCTCGTAAGCTTATTGTATAAGATTCTTCTACCATGTATGGACGACCTTCATTTGATTCTCCTAATAAAGAAGTTAATACACTCTTAGAGTCAATTGCTTCGTCTTTTGGAACATCAATGTTGAATAATTCAGCAAAAGAAGCATAAAAATCTAAGTGAGAGAAGGTAGCGTCATTCGTTTGACCAGCCTTGATTCTATTTGGCCAATAAGCGATCATAGGTACTCTAGTACCACCTTCTAGTGCAGAATATTTACCACCGCTGAATGGCCCCGCAGGTTTGTGATCTCCTAATAATTCAATCGCTTGATCATCATAGCCATCCGTTAAAACAGGACCATTGTCAGAAGTGAAAATCACTAATGTATTGTCTTCAATACCAAGGTCTTTTAATGTTTTCATCACTAAACCAGTTGCATAGTCCATCTGTAGAATTACGTCACCACGAACACCCATTTCAGATTTACCTTTAAACTGATCTGAAGGTAGACGAGGTACATGAATATCATGAAATGCGAAGTATAAGAAGAAGGGTTTATCTTTATTTTCTTTGATAAAACTAGACGCTTTACCTGCTAACTTTTCAGGGAAATCTTCATCTGTCCAAAGTGCTTTTTCACCACCTTTCATGTAGCCAATTCTTGAGATACCATTGATGATTGTATTACCATGTTGTTTGTCAGCACCTTGACGAATTAACTCAGGATGATCATTTCCAGTAGGACGATCAGAGATATTTTCTTTGTAGCTAACTGTGATAGGATCGTTCGGATCTAAGTTGACTACGTGATGATTTTCCAAGTACACTGAAGGAACTCTATCACCAGTAGAAGGTAAAAGGAATGAATAATCAAACCCTAATTCCAATGGTCCTGGCTTCACCGCTTTGTTCCAATCTACATTGCCATTTCCTAAACCTAAGTGCCATTTACCTACAACGCCTGTTGCATAACCTGCTTGTTTAAATAAATCAGGAAGGGTCTTTTTGTTAGGATCAATTAATAAAGGAGCATCTCCTTTCAATACCTTTGCCTTCTTTCTGAATGCATACTCACCTGTCAACATAGAATATCTAGAAGGAGTACAAGTCGCATGTGGAGAGTGAACGTCTGTAAAAAGTACACCACCATCAGCTAATTTATCAATGGTAGGAGTGCTAGCACCCACTAAACCGTTTTTACCAATATCACCATATCCTAAATCATCTACATAAAAGATAATGACATTAGGTTTATCTGTATTTTGAGCTACTTCCGTTGATTTATTATCAACTTTTTGACATGAAAATAAGCTACCACCTATTGCTAGGCTCATTAATAATTTTTTCATTTCTTATTTTGATATTTCGTTGTTTGTTTTCTTTTCAAAATGAATAGGAAGTGCAATGTTTCCACTGACTCCATTTTCGATAACAGCAACATATAACACTTTAGGTTTCCCTGTTTTATCTGTCAAAACAAATGGACGTTCGACACGTTCTGGAGTCCAAGTTGTACCATCTTCTAATTCAAATTCCTTTTTCATAAAAATAGAACGTTGGTGCATGACCCAATCCGTACCATTTTGAGACGTAAATAAGGCTAAGTCCTTCTTTCCCATCACATGACAGACCATAAAATAGCTTTCCACATTTTGGTCGTACCAAATACATGCATCTTCAGTTTGTACTTTATCATAAACAGGTTTTTCTGAAAATTCAAAAGGACCATTGGCAGATGTAGAAGTACCTACGAGTTGAATTCTGAACCAGCCTTTTTTGTTTACATCATCACCTTTCATGATCATGGTATATTGCCCATTATGAAAAGCAACAGATGGGTTAACTGCTATATTTTTAAACTTTTTATCATCTGGATTCACAACAGGTTCTTCTGTTCTAATGAAAGGGCCTTCAGGTTTTTCTGCAGTTGCTAAACCTATTCTTTGACTATTTCTTAATACAGAACGATTGTCATTTAACCATTTTGCATTAGGAACTGTAACGTTTCCTTTATCATCAGTAAAATGTTTTCTTACATCATTGGAAATATAATAAAGATGAATTTTTCCTTCAGCTACAATAGCATAAGGATTATGTGCATTATTTAAATCCCAACCTTTTGTTTTATCACTTTCCAATACTACATTTTGAAATGTAAATGGGCCTTCAGGATGATCTGAAACCGCATGTACAATTTCACAATCTGTCATCCAAGCCTTGAATTTATCCGCTTGTTTCCATCTCGAATAATAAGCATGGTATTGACCATTCAATTCAATTACTGAACTTCCCCAAACAAAATAGTCTTTCTCTACTATAATATTTTTCTCAAGCTCTTGACTTTTAAATGCTTCAACTTTTGCAACAGATAATTGACCGAAATCTAAGTTTTCATAACTGTAAATTTGTTTCGTGTTATTTTGTATTGCGTTATTTTTGTTGCAGCTGAATAAGCTAAACAAAACTAGATTTAAAGTAATAATGTGATATAAACTTTTCATTTATTTCATTAAGTTCAATTATGATAGAATAGGATATTCAATATTAATTCATTGAACTTTAAAATTGGGGGTAAGATTATATTTATATAAAGATTAAAAATTTACCCCCTTTAGAATAGAGAAAATACCCCTTTGATTTCAAACAAATATGGAATTAGATTATTTAAGTATTGAAATGACTTTACTATAAATAGTTTTATTGTTGTAATAGTTAATGAATACAAGGATAAGTTATAATCAAAAGAAAGTTTGAACTAAAATCATTTTGTTTATATATTATTCCTGTAAGCTTTTTCTTTTGATGAATAAATTGTTGATAATACAAATGTGATGAATAAAGTTTCTTTTTAGCTTTATAAAAAAGAAAACAATCTTTCTTAATTTCAGTTCTTAAATGGTGAATTAATTTATTCAATGTTAGAGAAAGCCCTTAATCAGTTAAAGAATCATATCAACGAGACCGTTTTCCTATCGGAGGAAGACTGGCAGATTTTAATCCCACATTTTAAAGTAAAAAGATTAAAAAAGCATCAGTTCCTAATACAAGAGGGAATGCCTGTTCCTAATGAATTTTGGATAGTAAATGGTTTGGTAAGAGCTTATTTTTTGGAAGATTCAGGGAAAGAACATATCCTACAATTTGCCATGGAGAATTATTGGGTAAGTGATTTTTATGCGTATCAAAATAAAGAATTAGCTACACTAAATATAGATTGTCTAGAAGATGCCATTTTTTTAGTCATGTCTTACGAGGATCGTGAAATGATGTGTGAGAAGGTACCTGCTTTAGCTAATTTTTTTCGGATAAAATCGACAAAAGGATACATCTCTTTACAACAAAGAGTAATGGGTTTGATGAAGGATACAGCAGAAAAAAGATACAATGATTTGGTTACCTCACTACCTGGATTGATCCAAAGAGTACCCAAAAAATATATAGCGGCTTATTTAGGTGTAAGTAGAGAAACACTAAGTCGTTTTCATTAAGATGTGATATAGATCACACGAATTTTGTGCGGTACTTCATCGTTGAATGAATTAGAAAACGAGACCTTTGCATTCGATTAAAAACAACTAAATTGATAATAATGAAAACAATATTTGACAAATTTCAATTAGGAGATATTACCTTAAATAATAGAATTGCAATGGCACCTATGACACGTTCTCGCTCTATTGGAGAAGATGTGATTACACCATTAGCTGTTGAATACTATGGACAAAGAGCCTCAGCAGGTTTGATTATTACTGAAGGAAGCCCGATTTCAAAAGTAGGTCGTGGTTATTCATTTACACCAGGAATTTATACGAAAGAACAAATAGCTGGTTGGAAAGCGGTAACGGATGAAGTGCACAAAAAAGGAGGGAAGATTTTTATTCAATTATGGCATGTTGGAAGACGTTCGAATACGATTATTGCTGGGGAACAACCTGTTGCTCCATCTGCAATAAAAGAGGAAGATAAAGTATGGGGACCTCTTGGCAATGATGAATATGGTATGCTTGAAACTGATGCACCAAGAGAGATGACCATTGAAGATATATTATCAACTCAAAATGATTTCGTTCAAGCTGCTAAAAATGCAATGGAAGCTGGGTTTGATGGTGTGGAATTACATGGAGCTCATGGTTATTTATTAGACACATTTTTACGTTCGACTTCTAATCAAAGAACGGATGAATATGGAGGTTCTAAAGAAAATAGAATGAGAATGGTGATGAATACTATTCAAAAAGTTGCAGAAGCAATAGGAGCAAATAAAACAGCTATTCGTATCTCTCCATTTGTGGCAGAAGGTGGAAAACATGATCCTGAAATGATTGAAACCAGTGTTTTATTGGCTGAGAAATTAAATAAAATAGGTTTAGCATACCTTCATTTTTCTGAGAATATTTCAGATTGTAAAGAAGTACCTGATAGTTATAGAGAAAAAATTAGGTCTGTCTATAAATATCCTGTAATGATTGCTGGAAAATTAACTAAAGAAAAAGCACAAGAAACACTAAATAAAGGTTATGCTGATTTATTTGCTTTTGGACAACCCTTTATTACAAATCCAGATTTAGTAGAGAGATTTAAAAATGATTGGGAATTAACACCTGTGGATTATGCACAACATGCTACATTCTATGGTGGAGGAGCAGAAGGATATACCGATTATCAAACGTATCAAAAATAAATAAAATGCTCCTTAAAAAGGGAGCATTTTTCATTTATACCTATTTCAATTTTTTCAGAAATTATGTATTTTAGATGTAATCCACTACGTGATCTATGAAAAAGTTAGTTTTTGAAAACCAAAGAGGAAAAAAGTATATAGAATACCTTGTTGAAAAATTTGGAGGGGGAACTATTAAAGATTTTGAATATTTTATTGACAACGATTTTGCTGTTGGTAATGGTGCTGTATTCGAAGGAGAGGGATACCGTTTAGTGATGAACAATATCAAACCAAAAGTAGATTATACATTAGAATTTGAAAGCGATGACAAATTTGAATTTACTGTTTTTTGTTATACACAAAATATTATCTATCAAAAAGACGAAGGGAGAGAAATTAACATTAGTACACCAAATGGGTTTATGTTTATCAAAGGGAAAGATAAATTAAAATCCTTTACCAAAGCACATACTCCAATTAAAATCATTTCTATTTATTTTAATATCAAAGAGTTTCCCGAACCTGTTAGGAAGATCATAGAACAACAGGAAAGTTTCGTATATCATCTTGGTGATTATCATTTCTCTTTATGGAGAAAACATTTTGATGTTATTGTTAAAGAAACTATTCATGAAGATTTGCAACATGAGTTTCTTCGATTAAAATTAACAGAACTATTTGTACTCATAAAAAATATCATCTATAGTTTTGATAAAAAAGAAGAAGATCATAATATCTTTTCCAAATATGAATTGGAAATCATCCACACTATAAAAGATGATATAGATAGTAACTTAAAAGAGAAACCTAAACTTAAAGAACTTTCTAAAAAGCATGCTATAAATGTCTCTAAAATGACTTTGATATTTAAAACATTATTTGGTGATACTATTTATAGTTATTTTAATCAACAGCGATTATACAAAGCAAAGGAAATGTTAGAATTGACAGATAAAAATATCACTGAAGTGGCTTATGAATTTGGTTTTTCTACCGTTAATCATTTTTCGAAAAGCTTTATTAAAGAGTTTGAAGTGACACCATCTGAGGTGAAAGCGATGAAAAAATAAGGTAAGTAATGTAAATAACAAATTGAAACCATTTTGTAAGATGCAGTAAATCAATACCTTAAAGATTGTAAAAATACCTCTTAATGGGGATATTCTCTTATACTATTTTTATATATATTTGTATAGTGCTGATAAACAGATTTTTATGGCAAATTATTTGTCGGTATAAATGTAAATGAATAGTACCCTTGACCAACTTTATCTAAATATGAAAAATCTTATTGTAACGCTACTTACATTATTTTCTTTATCCGTAAATGCGCAAATTCATGTCAACAATGTTGGCACTTCAAATGCTGACTTTGAAAGCCTTCAAGATGCAATTAATCAGGCCAGTGAAGGTGATTCTATCTACGTTCATGCAACCTCAGAAAGCTATGGTGAAATTTCAATTACCAAAAAGGTAGTTCTTATCGCTAAAAGCATATTTACACATAAGCAAAATGATAAACCTAAGATTGATAAAATAATCTTAGAAAATATTTCGGATGATAATTCTGATGCCTCTCATTCGACGATACAAGGATTTGAAATCAACTATTTAATGACAATTTCTGATCCTGGAAGTTTAGTACAGAACGTTACTTTCAAAAGTAATCAACTAAATTACAAGCCGAGAACGCATTCTATTAAAAGTTGGAAACTCTCAAACAATAAATTGAATTAAAAGAACTCTCATTAGAATCATTTTAAATATAAAAGAAAAGCCTTTTGTTGTGAAACAAAAGGCTTTGTTAGTTCAGGAAATTTGATAATTCATTGTTAGTGGGAGTGTAAACTGAACGCTGTCTCGTTTTAATTCAGAGTTTAATTTCTTTCTCAGTTCATAATTAAGTTTCTTTTTTCAAGAAGAACAAC
>NZ_JBSWYJ010000068.1:0-19438 GCF_056161045.1 Flammeovirga sp. AWQ4_249 | reverse complement strand
GTGGTTATATTATTATTTACGTAGTAAAAAAGGGGATGATTATTTTTTTCATCCCCTTTTGTGAAATATCTTATTTCATGATAGTTTTTATCCTTCAAAAAACTGAACAACAACTTCACGGAAACTCTTACTTACTGGAAGTTCTTCTTTACCAATCTCCACTAATTCTCTATTGAAAGCTCTTACATGTTCCATATTGACAATAAAAGACCTGTGAATGCGAATAAATGAGGAAGGTAATTTTCCTTCAATTGCTGATAAGGTTTCTTTTGTTTTCCAAGTTGAGCCATTTATGCTATGAATAATAAGATAATCTGCTTGGCTTTCGATGTATTCTATTTCATCAAAATTGATCTTGTGATGTTTTCGATCGGCTCTAATAAATAAATAATCGCCCAATACTTTTTTAAAATCAAGAGGTGAAGAGGTATTCAAACTCTCAAATTTTTCTAATGCAATTCTAAATCTTTCAATTGCAACAGGCTTTAATAAATAATCAACGACATTCAAATCATAACCTTCAATAGCATATTCTCTGTAAGCACTAATAATAATTACTTTCGGAGGTTTAGCTAAAGAACGAAGGAAATCTAAACCAGAAATTTCAGGCATTTCAATATCTAAGAAAATAAGGTCTACTTCCTTTTGTACAATCTCTGTAAAGCCAGCTTGAGCATCAGAAGCTTCTCCAACTACTTCGTATCCTTCAAATTGAGAGAGGAAATTCTTAGTGATTCTTCTTGAAATAGGTTCGTCATCTATAATTAATACTTTTATACTCATGTCATTATTATTAAAGTTGCTCTAAAAAAAGTTTCACTTTCTTCGATTTGAAAGTCATGTTTGTAAGGATAAAATAAATTTAATCTCTTCTTTAAATTTTCTAGCCCAGTACCTCCATTAATCTTAATTTCTTTGTTTATTGGTTTACTATTTTCAACGATAAAAGTAAATTCATTTTCAACCAAGGTAGTACTGATATTTAAATATGCTTGTTGATTATTACTCTTTATACCATGCTTGAATGCATTTTCTACCATTGGAAAAAGGAGAAAAGGGGTAATTTTTAGCATAGAATCTTTTCCTTCAAAGAAGATATTTAATTCTAATCTTTCATCAAACCTTAGTTGTTCAAGAGAAATGTATTGTTGTAATAAATCTATTTCTTTTGATAATAGAACACTTTCTTCTTTGGATTGATAGACTAAATAATCCAAAAGCCCACTTAGTTGTAATAATATTTTCGGTAGATCATCTGATTTTTCTATAGCTAATCCATAAATGTTATTTAAAGTATTGAATAAAAAGTGAGGATGGATCTGCTCTTTTAGAGTATTTAATTCTAATTCTTTCAATTGATATCCAATCTCATACTTTTCCTTTTCCAATTGATGAATTTTCTCTTTTCTCTCTTGCTCATTTCTAATTTGAAGTAAAGCAGTATACATGGCAGTAATAAATAATTGAACAAACCAAAGCATGGAAAAATCATTGACGATTGGATTAAGATTCTTGTATTGTAAGCCAGCAAATAGGATAAAGGCACCAACGACTAACAACATTTGAAAGTTGGTGTTGATGATGATCGCATATAATAAATAGAGCGAAAACTTAAAATACCTTTTTTGAATCAAATACTTATTGATTAATTCAAAATTAAGATAGAATGTAAACCCTATTGTAAAAGGAAACCATACCAAACAAAAAGAAAATGTATTAAAGTAATCTTGATGAAAATGCCCCAAGAATAAGAAAGTAATAATAAAGGAACACCCCCAAAAGATGGTTTCAAAGGTTATTCGCTTGGCTAAAAAATTTCTGAAATTTGACATATTATAAATTTTCAGATTATTCTTGATAAAAAAATGGTTTGTCGATGTAAATTGACTATTTGTAGATAAATAACCAAATTTTGTAGATTAGCAGGAAGACTTGAATGTTCATCTCCCAATTTAGAGTTTTCTTCGATAAGATGAATACATCTACCGACTGTTTATTTTTTCAATTCCCTCATACTGTATATTTGGGTATCTTTAATTTTTAAACAACTAATAATTATGACTATTACAGAATTTTTTCAATGGGGTGGTATTGAAGCAATGTCAACTATTTCTTTCATAGGCATTTCAATGATCATTTTGTTGGTGATTCATATCTTTGGAATAAGCTTTGGTAAATTGACAAAAGAAAAATGCTTGAAAGGTGCCAACGAATTAGCAATTCTTTCATTGGTTATGGGTATTTTCTTTCAATTGATTGGTTTATTTGGTGCTTTTGAAGCAATTGAAGCTGCAGGGAGTGTTCCCATGGGTCTTTTAGCAGGTGGTCTTAAGGTGTCTTCAATAAGTACTTTGTATGGTATTTTTTACTTTATAATCGGTAAAGTAGCTATAATCATTATACGTCTAAATAGTAATGAAGCTTAAAGCAAAAAAGCCTTCTATTCATCGAGAATGGAAGGCTTTTTTACTTGTATAAATAGTTTTTAGATACTTTTATAAAGTGTAATCTCCAAAGGTTTTTCTTCAGTTACAATATCTTTTGTCACAGGTTGACCATTACTACTGATATAGGTTAAAGTATAATTTTCACCCTTTTCTATGAAAAATTGAAGAATATCATTCATGTCCTTTGTAGGTCCTGAAGTAGTGCCATTTTCTATTACTTTATTACCTTTTGATAGCGTAACAGTAGATGCTACTCTATTATCACTAATCAAAGTACATTCTTTGTTTTTAAACATTTTTACACGAACCGCAACTTTTCCATCTTGAGTGGCTCTTTTCGCTTCTTCTTCTTTCCAAAGTTTAATATAGCGATCTGTGACGTTATGAGCATGCACGTACTTAATGTTATAATCCCATACTAAAGGAAAGGTATATTCGGCGGGTTTCCATGACGAAGCATAGATCCAATTTTTTTGATCATTAGCATTTGCGGCACCGGCATCGGCTAAAAACCATCCTTTATTTAAACCTGAAGGATAATATTCGGTAAAGTACCATTCTCCATTTACCCATACCTCATTCCAATTGTGATTACCTTCTTTTAATGTCCAATTAGGTGTGCCTGCAAGACGAGAGGGAATACCTACAGCTCTAAAAGCATCAGCTAATAACACAGATAGACCAGAACATGATGCTAAGCCTTGATCGATAGATTCATAAGGGGATTGATCAGGCTTTTCTCTTTCCGTTGAATATTTTACAGAAACTACATCAATGATGGTATCATTCAATACTTTAATAGCTTCTTCCATTGTTTTGCAATCTTTGACGATAGGGGCAAAACGGTTGTAGAAATCTTGTCTCCAATCATCTCTTCTTTCATTCATTAAGGCATAGGGTAATACATCATTGAAAAAGATAGAATCAGGAACTTCATTTCCCCAAGCAAATTCATTTCTTGCCTTATAAGCCAAGTTGATATTATTGATAAGGTATTCTGCAGTTAAAGTTTTTAAATCTCTTTTTGGCATATAAGAGATAAGGAATGCCATACCATTTTTTTCATTAGTAGGAACTCCTTTTAAGGCTTTTTGAATCTCAACTTTATTACCTCCAGCGTGTTCTAATGCTTGATCTAATAAAGAATGATATTGTGGATCGATACCTTTATAACTATCAGTAGAACAACCGAATAATACGATAAAGCTTAATAATGATACAATAATGCGTTTCATAACTTGTAGGTCTAATAATTTTTCATCACATACTTGGCCTCAAATTACGAAACAATGCAACAACATGCGTGATTCCGCATGTTAGATCTTATTAATAATTGTTTATGCGTTTTTGATTATTCTAGATTTTCTAATTCTCTTAATATAGTATGTGCAAGCATAGCATGAACATCCTCTTTCTTTTCTAATTCAATCGCTTTTTCAGCATAGATTTTAGCTTGTTTATAGTCTTTATTTTTAAATAATAAACCTGATTTAGTTTCTAAATTCATACATGTTGGGTGGACTTCAATAGCAGCATTAATCCATACTAAACCTTGGTCTATTTTTTCTTTTTCATTAAAATAATGATAAACATTCCAAGCCCAGTTTCTGTATAAATAAGCTCGAACTTCAGGGTCACGATCACTTAAAACCTGAACACCTTTTTCCATTTTACTATAGGCAGTAGAATAATCATTGATACTAAAGTAAAATGCAGGATTATAAGCATAGTTCAAGGTTTCACCAACACGTCCAAGCTCTTTTTCTAAATGTGCCATTAGATCTTCCCAACCACTTATATTACGCTCTAATACATAAGGACGCATTGAAATTCTTGCAGAAGCATTGACAGTTTGAATGATTTCTTTTACACCATGCTCTTTTTCAATTTGCATTGCATGTTTGGCAACATATAATAAAGCTTCAGATTCTAAACCTAAATGGATAGTAGCTTCTTTTAAACCTAACCAAACTTTATCTTCTTCAATATTTTCGTCTTTTAATTTACTTAAGAACACAGCTAACATTTCAGGATCTTCATTAGCTGCTTTGTATGTCAAGTAAATATAATTAGCAATATACTCAAGGCTAGATTGCTTATTTACTTTCTTCTTTACTGTATATAGCTGATGTTCCGGATCTCTTGCCTCTTTTGATGATTTCAAAAAGACATCTGTATCCATATTCCCAACTAAAAGATGAAGTGGTGTGTTTTCGTTATTAAAATAGAGATAAGAAGGATAGATGTGGAGGTTATATTCTTCTACCAGTGCCTTACCTTCTTCGGTTTCAGCATCAATACCAATAGAGATATAATTTTGATTGTAATAATTTCCAACTTTTTTATCATTGAAAACATGATCATTCATATAATGACATGATTCACAAAAAGTAGTGTAAACACTAATGAAAACATCTTTATTTTCTTGTTTAGCTTGTTTTAATGCATCTTGGATAGTCAAGTTTTTAAATTGAATATCCTGTGCAAATACTAGGTTTGGTAGTAGTAATGCGATAAATAGTAGAGAACGCATAGATAATATTATGATAAGGTTGATAAAAGTGGTAAAATTCAACACTGAAAAGTAAAATAGGCTGAATTCTAATACTTAAAATACGAAATATTAATGATTAACGTCTTTTTTTACTTGGTTTTCTTTTAGAATTAGAGGGCTTTCTCTTTGAAAGGGATAAAATAACAGCAAAAAGAACGAACTGAATCGGTGAAATAGCCAATTGTGGCCCCATAAATAACCACATTTCATGGTTCATACTTTTGAAATGTTTCCAGTTCCACCATGCTAAAGAATATTCTGATCCAGCATACCAAACGGGAATAAAAAGGAAGAAACTAAGTAAAAGCACTTGTTTAGAAGTCAGACCTTTTTTACCCATATTTGGGATAAAACTGAATGCACTACCAAGGGATAAAGTAATGAACAAAGCAGTAAATGCTAAAGCATAATAGATCCATGAGAAATCCATACCATGATGTAGCCAAAGCGTATTTGATAGTTCTAATATCTTTTGCATATTGTTCATCGCAAGCTTAGTCAAGAGTGTCATAATGATCAATAACAATCCAGTATAGATGCTTGCATTTTGTACACTTTCTAGTTTAAATAAGCTTTGAATCCAGCGAACTGGTGACTTTAAAATCCTGTATAAGCCTTTTTTCAATGTATAGCCAAATCCATCAGCTCCATTAAATGGAGGAGGTGAAGGAATAACATTAGCTTCTCTTTCATTAATTTTTTCAGGGAGGACTTCATGATAAGCATTTTTATCACCATCAGTGGTCCATACAAATTTGGCTAAAGTAGCACTTGCATAAGAGAATCCTTGATCGATAGCACCATTAAAAACAGAATTTGGAACACCTTTCTTTTTACATTCTACAATCATAAAGGGTTGTCTTCCGGCTTGATCTGCATACGTGATAATATCTGCTTCTTTAGTTGCAGATCCCATTTTGACAGGGACACAAACACGAAGATTTTCAGCAGGGTATTCATGATCATAAATTAAAGAAAGATAGGTTTCCAACTGAACTTGTTCCTCTGGATTATTAAGAGATCGAGTTTTTGAATGTGGAAGATAGGTTACTTCATTCGTTTTGTTATTAATGAAGACAACACGGTCTTTCTTTCCTTTTGACAGCCACTTCATAAGAGAAAATGAATCTTAGATTAAAAAATATCTGATTTAATTGTTTTGCTAAATATAAGAGTAAATAAAGTTATTTTAAACAAAAAAAATGGATTTAAACTATTGAATAGTGTGTGATGTAAGTTTTAGTTAAATATTTTAACAATGTAAATCTTCTTAAAGTATCTGAATTGACTATTTATCAACGTTGAAGTTTTATAAATTGAATGTTTTTAATCCCTAATTTATTAACATGAGATTTTTTCTAATTATCAGTATTTTATTTTTAATCACTGAAAGTCATGTACTTGCTCAAGATTCAAACAGTGGTAACATCGAAATTTCAGGAAGTATTGGCCCAGCGTTTTCCAGTGGAAGTACCACATTTTATGGTAATGCAGAATTAAATTACTATTTAGCGGGCAATATGTCACTTACAGCAGGGTATGAATTTTTAAATAATGATCATTCATTAATTTTAGGAAACAGAATCTATATTATGCCAGACCTTCACTTTAGTATGAAAGGTGTATTAGTAAGTCAAACAGATTTTGCTCTTGGCGGTGGATACAGTCGAGGAATAGGAAATAATCTGGTCGCACAAGTTAATGGTGATTGGTATTTTGCTCGAAAGACTTTTGCATTGTCCTTTGGAATTGGCATTAGAATATAAAAAAAGGAGGGTTTCATCACCTTCCTTTATCATTTAATTTTCTTTTTTGATTTGATAAGATCGAATTACTAATTTCTTTTCAGTCGGCTCTGGAAAGTCTCTATGCAATGATTTGACTAAAGCGACAGCTGAAAGAATTCCAATAAATAAAATAGGGAAGGAGACAAGTAATAATACGGATTGCATTACTTTCATCGCTCCAATAAACATTAATGATATTGGTAAAGCAGCTAATGCAAAAGCCCAAAATAAACGATGTTTCCTTTCTGGATCTTCTCCTGCTTCTAGTTCTTCTGTTGCAGTTGAAGCAATAATATAAGAAGCTGAGTCATAAGTTGTCGCACTGAAAATTATACTTACTACACAAAATATACCAATTACAAATGCAGGAAATGGTAAGGTTTTGAGAGTTTGAATAATTGCTGTAATTCCGCCTTCTGTGGTGATGATATTTGCAATGTCAGCCGTTTCACTTAAGGTAACTGATAAAGAATAATTACCCATTACCATAAAGAAAAGCATACCACCACCTGATCCGTAGAATAACATACCAAAAATCAATTGTCGGATTGTTCTACCACAAGAAATTCTAGTGACAAATAATCCAACAAAAGGAGCATAAGCGATCCACCATGCCCAATAAAAAACAGTCCAATTTTCAACAAATTTAGAATCTGTAAATGGATCTGTCCAACTTGCCATTGTAGCAAAGTTAGAGATCATAAATCCAAGACTGCTGATACTTGTTTTTAAGATAAAAACAGTTGGACCAGCAATTAAAATAAAGCCTACTAATACCAATGAAAGTCTAATGTTCCAATCACTAAGTATTTTAATGCCTTTTGATAATCCAAAATAAGTAGAAATTGAGAAGATTGTTACACAGAATAGAGCAGTAATCACCTGTAATTGGAAATTATCCTCTAATCCAAATAAATGACTGAATCCTGCTGAGATCATAGGAGTTGTTACACCTAATGAATAGCCTGCTCCTCCCAACAAACTGATGATAAATAATATATCAACAATTTTGGCAATAGGACCTTTGATTGCTCTTTCACTTAATATTCCATATAATGAAGTACTTAACCTTAAATATGGGACTTTCTTCACATAAAAGGGATAAGCTATCGTAATTGCAGGAAGACAATAAATAGCCCATGCAATTGGTCCCCAATGGAAAAGCCCCATGCTACTAGCCCATTCAATAGCACCAATACTCCCGGCTTCTAAACCATGTGGAGGAGTGTTGTAATAATGTCCCCATTCAATGACAGCCCAATACATCATACCTGCTCCAACACCGGTACAGAACAACATACCCGCCCATGAAAAATCTGAAAACTCCACTTTGTCCTCAGCAGCACCTAGTTTTACTTTTCCAAACCTTGAGTAAGCTAGCCATATTAAAAAACCAAATACCATCATACCTGATAGGATATAAGCCCAACCAAAATTTTCAGAAATGGAAGTGTACATGTTTCTTAAAAATAGTTCTACTTTATATGGCGTGAGCATCATAGGTAAGCAAGTACCTACCATGATGATTACTGCAGTGATAAAGCTTTGTTTATCCACTTTCTGTTTTTTCAAGGGTGAATTTGTTTCGTTAATATCTCTATCAGGCTGAATAGTATTTGATTTCGTGGTCATTATTAAAAAATTTTGTTTAAAAAATTGAGTGATTAAAGATTTATTTAAAGCTTAATCACTACTGCACCTCTTACTTTTCCTTCTTCAATTAATTCATGTGCTTTAGCAGGTTCATTGAATGGAACTACTTCTGCAATTCTATGAATTAATTTATTCTCTTCCAGTGCATATGTAATATCTTCTATTGCTTGAGTTTTTGCTTCTTCAGGCATAGCATAAACAATGACAAAATGTAAAGTCAGGTCTTGATACATCATTTGAAAAAATGGGAGTTCTGGGTTTTTAACTTGCATAGAAGAGTAAGTAGAAATTGTTGCCCCAATTTTTACTACTTTAAGCATCGTTTCTAAATTAGCACCAAACTCTACATCAATAACTCGGTCAATTTGTTCTCCACCATTAGCTGAAAGGATACGGTCACTAAAATCATCTGCTCTATGATTTACAACTGCATCAGCACCCGCCTTGTTACAAGCTTCAACATCTTCAGCGTTAGAAGCAGTTGCAATGACAAATGCTCCTCCCATTTTTGCCCATTGGATAGCGTAAAAGCCTACACGACCTGCTCCACCAGTGATAACGATACTTTTACCTTCTACATCTCCATCACCAAAAACACATCTATGTGCAGTCATCACCGGAATACCTAAACATGCTCCAACTTCGAAGGATGCATTTTGAGGAAGTGGAATCGCTCTATGAGCATCTACTGAAATATATTCGGCTGTAGTTCCAAGTAAACGGCCATATTGTGCTTGATATAACCAAACTCTTTCTCCAATTCTAGCTGAAGAAACACCTTGACCAACTGCTTCAATCACTCCAGCACCATCAGAGTTCGGTATAACATGTCCATTGTCTAATAAAGTAGGAAATGAACCTGCACGTTTTTTTACATCCGATGGATTTACACCTGAAGTATGTACTTTTACTAATACCTCTCCATGACCAGGAGTTGGCTTTTCAACTTCAGTAATTTTTAATACTTCATTGGCAGGGCCAAATTTTGAGAAAGTGACAGCTTTCATAATTATTATATTTGTTTAATGTTATACGTCTAGCCAATTGCTGAGGCCTTCTGTATGACCATCCACTCCAATTGCTTGACCTGAAATATTTTTACCAAGGTCTGATACTAAAAAGGTAACCATATTTGCTACATCTTCAGCTTCTACAAAAACACGCATAGAGCTTTGTTTTTGATAAACCTCTTTAATTTGTTGGGGAGACATTCCTCTGTGAGAAGCATCGTTTTCTATTACTCTTTCTATTCTAGGTCCATTGACAGAACCAGGACAAATAGCATTAACTCTAATGTTACTTGCTCCTAATTCCATTGCCCAAGTTTTCGTTAGGCCTATCATTGCCCATTTAGAGGCTGTATAAGCACCTCTTTGAGGGAAACCAAAGAAAGCTGCATTGGAAGCAATATTAATAATTGACCCACCATGAACTTTTAAATAGGGGACAGCATAATTAGTACAATAAAATTGACCATTTAAATCTACATTAATGCATTGTTCCCAAGCCAAAGTATCAACTTCTCCAATTATAGCTGTAGGTCCAGCAATACCTGCATTGTTGATTAAAATGTCCAATCGGCCGTATATTTTATTAATTTCATAATAAATTTTTGTGACATCACTAACATTAGAAATGTCAGCGACAATTCCTTTTGCATTTGGATTTTCAGTCAAAAATTCATTTAAAACATGCTTGTCGATGTCACATACAAAAACATCGGCACCAACGGAGAGTAACGTTTGTGAGATAATTTTACCGATACCAGCAGCACCAGCAGAGACAAACGCCACTTTTCCTGATAAATCAAAAGAAAGTGTATTGTTCATCTTAAGTAATAGATTAAGAATGAGAGTGTTAAAGTTTATGAGATATATAAGTATAACCGCCTCAGAAGTAGAGCCTTCCTAAAAAGAGATGTGAATAAAAATGCGGCGTAGTTCTCATAAGAGTGAAATAAGTGTTGTTTTAACCAATATTACTCAAGATTTATGAAGTTCGCAAGGATAAATATGAAAAAAATTAGGTATAACCTAACATTCAAAAAAATAAGGTGTTACATAATATAACACCTTATTGATTTTCAATTTCTTATAATAATCTATTTCAATAAATTTTATATTCTTTTTTCAGCTTGTTCAACTGATTTATAGCATTCGGTTCCTCTTAACAATGTTCCAGAAATATCTTGAATTTCATAATTGTTATTATTGAGATAGCAAGGGGGAAAGTAATGACAATTCTCCTTTTTCTGATGTATAGCTTATTAGCTTTGAGAAAAGCCCATTTCAAAAAGGATTTGTAAATTTTATTCATACATAAGTAATTTTCATACTATAATAAACGATAAAATGATCCTCTTATATTTGTGAAATTTTATACATTTAATTTCATAATCCGATTTTTGATATAAAAAAAGGATAAATTTTTCAATCTACCCTTCAATATTGTCTATTCACCTTCTTCAGGTTCTGGATAATCATCCAAAGAATTAATGACAGGAGGTTCATCTTCATAAACTTCTACCTTTAATCCATCCTCTTCGGAAAGTCTTATTTTCAATTGATTGTCATTTTCAAAAACAAGAATCATCTCATCATTTAGATAAAAGTCGTCTTTGATTTTAGATAGTTTGACTTGAGAGATTGTTTGATGAAGAACGTCAGCCCAAAGGTCCATACGTACTACTCTAAAACTCTTGATGTCAATTTTACCTTGAAACTGTTCTAAAAGTTTCTTTCGTTCTTCTACAACATCAAAGATCACGATCTTGATCCCATCGCTTTCTTCACCTGCCGTAAATGTTAATCTAGTTTTATCCTCAAAACGAAGTTCTAACCAATCTAAACATTGATATTCTTCGTCGTCTTTGGCAATATTACTCCAAACATGATAGATCACATCATTGATTTTAGCACCTACTAAATTCTGTAATGTTTTGATCTCACTTTCTTGAAACTTTTGAATTTCTCCTTCCATACTGTAAAGAAAAAGCCCTTGATTCTGATATCAAAATCAAGGGCTAATATTTTTATAATATTGAGTACTATTAATAAAAATCAACCATTACATTAGGCATGCTGCTCTTGAATGCATCTACCTTCTTCTGGTTTAATTTAGTTTTATAGCACTTTAAAGTTTTCAATTTTGGTAATCCCATTAAAGGTTTCAAGTTATTCACCGAAGTATTGTAGCATTCAAATACCGTCAAAGACTTCATATTGGTAACATAAGAAATATTTTTCACCTTAACGATACCTGAAACTTTCAATTTCTCCAGTTGAGTTAAACCTGATAAAGCATCAAACTTAGTAACAATTGTATTTGAAATATTTAATTCTTTCAAACCTTTTAAATTGCCAATAGGATTGATATCTGAAACAGGAGTATTGTCACAAGAGAATTTCTCTAAAGTTGCAATATCTTTAATTGGATTTAAATCAGTAATTCTAGTGAAAGAAATGTTCAATGCTTTTAATTTATAAAGCATCGATAAAGGCGAAAGATCTCTGATATCCTTGTGATTACTTAAGTCTATATCTTCAATAATATTGATCTTATGTAATTCAACTTTTGTAGGAGTATCTCCTTTAATTTTAACTTTATTGTCAAATTCTTTTTTCCAGTCTTCACTTAAGCCACTCCACCAAGTAGTTAACTTCGCAGTTCTAAAGATCACTAAAGCTTGACTTTCTCTTGAAAAATTAATGATAGTTGCTTCACTACATTTTGTGTTATCCGCTTCTAATACTTTTAAGGAAGTTGATTTTTTCAATGAAGTAATACTACTAACAGGAGTGTCATTGATATTCAAACGAGCTAATTTTCTTAAATCGCTTAGTGGATCAATATTACTCACTTTTGTTTTATCAAGATTGACCTTCTTTAATAACTTTAAATTCGCTAATACTTCAATAGTTGTAACATTCGTATTAGAAACGTCAAGTGTATTTAAATTAGGACAGCTTTTTAAGGGATCAAGGGAAGTAATTCCAGTATTTGAAGCATTTAGTTTTTCAAGATTTACCAAGAAACTTAACGGTTCTAAGTTGACAATACCATCTTGTGATGCAATATTGATTTTCTTAATATTCGCAATTTGCTGTAGTTGCTCTTTTTCTGGAGTACCACTTAAATCAGCTTCTTTTAATAGGATTGTTTTCCAAATTTCTGGTAAACCTGACCACCATTCTTTCAATTGTTCAGATCCGTAAATCACCAAAGTTGATGGGTGATTTCTCATATAATCTTGAGCAATTTGAGTATTGATACCAGTGCCATCACAATAAATACGATCTAGTTGCTCCAATTTTTTTAGAGGAGACAAATTACTGATTTGTGTATTGTCTGCTGATAAAGTTTTTAAAGCGGTTGTTGTAGACAACGAGGTTAAATCATTAACAGGAGTATTGTCGATTGTCAATTGCTCAAGATTAGTCAATCCCATAAGTGCATCAATAGAAGCTACTTGAGTATTTGAAATATCTAAAGAGCGAAGAGACTTACAAGAATTTAATGGGTCAATTGAAGTGATTTGAGTATCATTTGCCCAAACTACTCTTAAATTTTCTTGATTTGCTAAAGGTGATAAATCTGAAATATTTGTATTATAACAATATAATTCTTCTAAACCTTCAAAATTTTCAACAACACTGAGATCTTCAATCTGCGTATCATTGATCATTAAAACTTCTACGTTTGTACAATAAACCAATGGATCTAGTGAATTAATACCCGTCATTTCACATTTCAAACGCTTTAAGTTTGTCAAAGTTCTGATAGGTGATAAGTCATTTACACCCGTTCCAGAAATATTTAATTCCTCAAGGTTTCTCAATTTACTTAATGGAGTAAGATCAAGAATTTCAGGGTTTAATGAAACATCCAATTCTGTCTTAGAAAGGAAATTATCAATGTATTTGTAAATACTTTCGTCAATTGCAACAGTGCTATCATGCTTCGTGATCATCACTGAATCAATAATAGATACTACTTCATTTAGAGGTACATTATTCTTTAAAGTAATATCACTTCCTACAATATTTCTCCAAGTATCGTCCAACTTATTCCACCAAAGTGCCATGTCTTCCTTTTGACTTAACTTCGTAGTATAAATTGAAGCAATTTTAAGATCAAGATCTTCTGGATTAAGGTTGATTTCAACATAACGTTCCATAGAATTGTCAATCGTATCACCATCAACAGTAATACCTTTTAACTTTCTTGTCATCGTTACTGTAAAGTATAAATCACCTTCAGGAGTTACACTATGAGCGATGTTTTCAATAATGAATTCAAAATCAGCTTCTTCAAAAAAGAAATCGACATCTTTAAGATAAGCTTGAACATCCTTATTTGAAACCACTTGACGATTAGGATCTAAATCATCTTCAATTTGAGTTTTATCTGAGGCAAAAACCTTCAAATAAGTGTCATTGATGATGATTCCTTTTTCATGATTTGTATAATCCTGACCAGCAATGTCGTTCAACATGCCCTGTAAATACATTACTAAATCTTTAGCTTCAGCTTTATATTCAGTCAGTTTTTCTGCAGGTATTTCTTTTTCCGTATTTTCCTCTTGTGCAAAAACCTGCGTTGAGAAGAAGGATGTTGAAATACATAATAAAATAAGATACAGCTTTCGCATCTCTTTAATATATTTTAGTTCAAATATTCTAATTCAACCGTAGATATCGTTACTTAATATGAAGTACGTATCTTCTCATTGTTTCCATATCATCAATTTTCAGTGGCATTAATGAAGAAATTAACCATCCAGAGTTGTAAGAATCTCTTTCAAACTTTTCAACAGTAAAATACCATCCATGAATTTGGAAAATATGGAATTTAATATGTTCAACGGTTACAAACTTTAAATCTCCGGTCTTAATTAAGTAAAACAGAATACTTGTGTAATCAGTTTCAAACCCCTTTGAAGCATAGTCTTGTAACTCGTCTGTATCACCAAATGCTCTATGTAAATTCATGAAATCAATTTCATGACTCATTGGGTGAAGGAAATTTCTTTTCGGATCGTTGTTGTCAAATAAAGCACTCCACTCTTGGGAATAAACATGTGAAATTGCCCATTTATATCCTAAGCTATCTTGTTCTAGATTAAGATATAAAGTAACATTCATGTTTTTGCCTTTATATAAGAATCGTGTATTGACTTCAGCGAAGTACTCACCATCGTGCTTTTCGATATATTTAGGAGCCTTTTTATTCGTTACATCCTCAATAAATTCTTTTTTTAATTTATGAGAGATGTTCGTGTTTTGGCCATCAAATAATATCTCTAAATATTTTTTTCTATAGGTGTTTTCTCTGAATTTGTAAGAGCCAGTTGGGTAGGGTCTCCCGTCTTTATCCTCTTCATTGTTGAATCGTTTAATAAACTGAGTAAATTGTTTTGTCTCAGCATATAATTTTGATTCATCTCCAGTATAATTCCCAATGGTTTGAGAGAAAGAGATTTGCCAACTCGTCAGCAGAAAAAATAGAATTAATAACTTTTTCATGTATAAGAATAGAGCTTGATTAATATAACATTACTATAATATCATACCAATCAAGCTTTATGAGTACTTAATTTCTTAACCTTTTTTTGTTTCAGAAACTCTGATGTCACCTAATAGTACATCCCAGAAGCCAATTTCTCTACCACCAATTTGAGTAGTTTTACGCTCCACGTATACAGTGATATCTTTCTTAGTTACATCTTTGTAAACTAAACCATCTTCTGTAACACCTGTAAATTTTTGGTAAATTGTAATAACACCAACATATCTACCATCAGGTTGTTTTTCAAGATCAGAAATGTACTGAATATCGAACCAGTCGATTTTAACAGTCTTATAATTAAGTTTATTTAAACGCTCTAAATACTTACGGATACCGAAATATCTCACTTGGTTTTTACCTAAAGTAGAAACACCCATTTGAGCATCTTCAACGAATAATTCTAAAGCTCTTTCAATTACTCTGTTTGCTTCAGAGAAAGAAGTCTCTTTATCACCAATTTTGCTGATATATTTACTTAAATCGTGTACTTTTTCTAATGCTAATGAGTCAATGGCAGCCTTACGAGCAGGAGGCATTGGAGGCTCTGGTTTTTGTGCATCTTGTGCAAAAGCTTGAAAACTGATCAAGCAAATAAATAAAAGACTTAATTTTTTTATCGTGTTCATAATTAAATGATTTCTAAGATTTTTAATCCTGTAACTCTACCTTTTTTATCAATCCCTTGGATATCCTCAGCCTTTATTATAATTCCGTTTTCAGGCATTTTACTAATTCTGAAAAAGTATTTACGAGGGCTGTATTGTTTATCTTCCGCTCGATTCCCAAGATATTCAACATTGATTTTAGCTTTCGGAGAAAAATAATCTGAAGCTTGATCAATTAAACGACTTACCTCAAATGCTGGAGTGTCACGATCAGAAATATCTTTAAGGATTTCATTTAGTTCTACTGCAATATTTTCCTTCTTTTCAGTTTGAGCTTGAGCTTCACTTACTAAAAGAATGAACAGTAAAATCGGGAATAGAGATCTTAAAGGATTCATAAATTACTTTTTCTTTAAAATAAGTTCAGTGATTTTACCGTTTGCATCCTTCTTAAATTCTTTGATTTGGTCAGGATTACGTTTCACGTCCTTAAGATATTCTAAATATTTTTGAGCTGTTGTAGGCTTGTCGTAATCTACAATATCACCGTCATTGTAAATTTCGATCAATACAGGCACGTCTGGAGAAGCAAATAAAGATAATGCCTCAGTGATCATTAAGTTGCCTTCTTGAGTAGAGCCAGAACCTGCAATATTATCTAATAAGTAATAGATATCTCTTTTTTGAGCTTCTTCTACTTTTTCTTTTTCAGCTTCTTCTTTTGCTTTTTGCTCAGCAGCTAATTTAGCTTCAAGAGCAGCACGTGCATCTTTTAAGTTTTGCTCAGCCTTTCCAATTAATTCTTTTACCTCAGCATCTTCCAAATTGTAAGACTTGATTTCTGCAAGACGAGCTTCATCTTTAGCCACTTCATCCAATGATGTATACTCCTTATTAACCATCGCTTTAAGATCAGCTTGAGCTTTATTAGTTTTTGCTAATAATTCAGCTGCAGCCTGCTCTTCAGCAATTTTCTTTTGACTTTTACATCCCGTGAATGAGATTGAAAGAATCAACGCCATGAATAAGGCAGTAAAAATTGATGTTTTGTTCATTTTTGATTTTTGTTAATTATTCCATTTTGAAATTTTGCACAATTTATGGCATTCTCATGAATAAAAAATGATTCTTGTAAAGAAGACAATTAATATTCACGTTTCATTTACATAATTTAAGATAAACAAACGGAAAATATTAAAAATCATTACTTTTCAAGAATCATATAAATCTATTTTTGAAAGTAGGACTATAAAATTTTGGCAATTGCTGAATCAATTTCTTTTGGTTCAACATTTGGAGCAAAACGTTGAATAGGTTGACCATTTTTATCAATTAAAAACTTTGTGAAGTTCCATTTAATTGCATTAATTAAAGTTCCTGGTAAAGCTTTTTTTAGATATTTATATAAGGGGATTGCATTGGAACCATTGACATTAATTTTTTGGAATAACGGGAAAGTAACGCCATAATTCAATTCACAAGTTGAAACCATGTCTTTGTCATCTACTGGTTCTTGGCTTGCAAATTGATTACATGGGAAGCCTAAAATAACAAGTCCTTGTTCCTTATATTTTTCATATAATGCTTCTAATCCTTTGAATTGAGGAGTTAGACCACATTTTGTAGCAGTATTTACTATTAACAAGGTCTTACCTTCAAAATCTTTTAAACTTATTTGCTCACCTGCTGTATTATTTACAGTAAAATCATAAATTTTTGCTTGTGTTGTAGAAGTCATCTTTATAGTATTAAAATTAGTTATTCTTAATTGGTGAAACTGATTCACTTCCATTCTTTTACAAAGATGAACATATAAAAGTGAATACCCAATCATATAATTAGATTAACCTTTTATTATATATTATGTTTTAAAAAATATCATTTTTACTCAAGTGATTTAAAGAAAAATCCATAGATTAGATGTATCAAAACATTTTACTCTTTTATAGGCAGCATTTCACTTTTTTGATATATGACAATACAAGAGCTTCAAGACCGCTATCAATTTAACCGAGAAACACCGATAGTAATTGGTGACAGATGTAAGGTTTTTTATGGTAAACTAGAGGAGGATGCAGTGCTCATTATTTCTGATCTTTCCCCAAGAGTTATTGTTTCTGAGCCTGTTGATTCTTTTGAAGCAGGAGCTACATTTTCATTTGAAGGTAACTCAGAACAATCTGATACTTACGTTTTTGGTTCAAACCAATATACTATTCGTATGTTGGACAACTTTTCTGAAGAAATTCAGCAAAAGGTGAATCAGATAATCACAGAAAAAGATGAAGATACATTACGTCAATATGAAAAGGAGTTATTATCTAATTTACAATTACCAGAATTAGATCGAACCCAAAAGTTATTGGATATAAAGAGTTTATATAAACAAGGACTCTACGACGAAACTTTTAAGGCTATTGCTTATGATTATGCCGATGATTTGCTACTAGATGGCGATACACTTTATCTTCTTGGAGACATGTGTGAAAAGGGGATGGGTACTTTTAAGAATGTTCATCAAGCAAGGCAATTTTTTGCTAGAGCAGCTGAGGTAGGTGTAACCAATGCCCAGAAAAGGGTAGAAATGATCGATGAAGAATTAAATAGATCTAAAAAAGAAGAGGTTAAAGAATCTTCTTCTAAACCTCAGGAAACTGCAACGAGTAGATTAAAAAGAAAGACGGGACCTATTAATAGAAAAAAAGGTTTATCTAAAAAGAATAAATTAAGATATACTATTATAGGATCAGCTTCATTTGTATTAGGCTTGTTTATTTCTTCCATATTTAGTCTTTTACTTTCATTGGGAGGCAATTCTAATGATTCAGTAGAAACTATTGCGGAAGAGACAACAGAAGAAGTGACTGCAAGTCCTTCTATATTAGCATATAATAAATTAGAGTCAGATGTATTAAAGCAAATGGCCGACTTGCAAAATTATCAACATGCAACTAAAAAGTTGACCGAAGCAATTACTATGATTGAACAAGGTCAACGTACAAATACATTCACTCCGACTCAAGTAGCTCGTTTGGATCAGTTAAATGGTTTTATAATGGGACAGCTTTCAGCAATGAAAGACAATAAGAAAGAAGATTTTTGGTTTATGCATTCAAGTAAAGCAGGTGAGACTGTGATCAGTGTTGCAAATCATTATAAGGTACCTGAAAAGAATGTATTAGATGCTGAAGGAAAAGCATTCTCAATGGATAGAATATTAAAAGATGGAGAACAAGTTAAAATAGGAGTTCCTGCATTGTTCTTTAATCATAAAATTTTACCTGGAGAAAGTATTGGAACAATTGCCAATAAATATGATATTCAACCAGCAGATATCCGAAAATTAAATAATTTGGATTCTGATGTGATCCATCCTGGACAAGAACTACGAGTTTATATAAGAGAATAAACTCAAAAAAATAAAGTTTATAAAATTGTGATAAATAAAAAATGAACCCTTAATGCATAATTGAGGGCTTTTTTTTGTCTCTAATACTAAAAATTAATTTTTTACTAATTTTACTAATTTTTTTACCAGCCGTTGTTGATAGTACCCACTACTTTTGTAACATAATCAATAAACAAAAAGAGAAAATTAAACGCTTTCATCTCTTTTAAATATAAAAAAACAACAATTATAATTTTATTAATACAACAACACAATGAGAAAAGTTACAGTTTCAGCAACACAGACAAGCTTTACATGGGACAAAGAAAATAACCTTGAAAAAGCAGAGAAATTAGTACGTGAGGCAGCATCAAAAGGTGCTCAAATTATTTTATTATCTGAATTATTCGAAACACCTTATTTCTGTTTACAACCAA
>NZ_JBSWYJ010000067.1:0-20136 GCF_056161045.1 Flammeovirga sp. AWQ4_249 | reverse complement strand
GGTAATGGGTTGACCACTAAACGTGCGATGCATACACGATTTGTCAAGGGGCTAAGTACTCCGTGAAGGTTCGAATCCTTCCCTTACAGCTCAAAAAAGCTTTCTAGAATGTTTTAGAAGGCTTTTTTTATTTGCAACACTTTTTACAAATGAAAGTATAACGTTACTAGATTCTACAAAAAATCCAATATCAATATTTTCAAAATCATCTGATGGAAGATGATAATGTTCATGTTCTTCTACTCCAAAATAAATGAAAGGAATATTCTTTCTATGAAACTCACCATGATCGGATGAAAAAATCCAGTTTTCAGGACCGTAATCTCTCTTTCTATCATGGCCGTATATAATCGATAAAGAACAATATTCTAAAGTTTTATTGATCAACTTTTTATATTCAGAATGAAAGCTTGCTCCAGTAACAAATAATTGCTGTTTATTACTTTTTGATATCATATCCATGTTAATAAACAATTGGATTGCATCATTATTAATTAAATTACTACTTACAAAATACCTTGAACCTGCACATCGCATTTCTTCTGCATCAAAAGAAATGAAAACAACAGGTAGTATTCCAGGAGATTTCTTAATTTCCTTTGCTATTTCTAATAGAGTAGCTACTCCCGAAGCATTATCATCTGCTCCATTATAAATATTTCCTCCGTACACACCTAAATGATCATAGTGTGCTCCTACAATGATACAGCCTTTATTAGGATCTTTTACTTCTGTACCTTCTATGTAACCTATAACATTATGACCAATTAAATTCTGATTATATAGTCGGTTATGAAATTTAAAAGTTTGAATATATGATGTTCCAATAGGCAATAATCCGATTTCTTTAAAACTCTCATCGATAAAATCCCTTGCCAATATTCCTCCTCTTGTTGCTGTTTTTCTACCTTCAAATTTATCAGAAGATAATATTCTTGTAGTAGTCAACAATGCAATGGAATTAATTCTTGTCTTTTGAGCATAAACAAAAGCAGAAGAGAGTTGAAAAAATATGAATAATATAAAAATTGAGATGCGATGGATTAACATAAAAAAGTTACTTACTAAAATCTAAGTATGGTAGTATTTTTTGAATATCTTCAAGATTCAATGTTTTTATATTAAGAATTTCTTCATAATTATCATAATTCCCATGCTGATTTCTGTAATTAATGATCCACTTTGCTTGTCTATATGTCAAATATGGGTGTGTAGCTAACTTTTCATATGAAGTGAAGTTGAGCTTTATTTTTTTTACTTCTGATTCTTCAACAAACAAAAACCTTTTAAGATCTTCATATAAAATTGAATCAATGGAATATACTTCTAACAATTGATCTTTTTTATAAAAACTACCCCCTAATCGCTTTCTAAAATTAATAATACTACTACCTCGACTTAAACCTATACCTTTAATTTTAGTCAAGTCATCGATTGTAGCGGTATTTAAATTTACTAATATGACCTTTTTATTAGGAATAATTTCATTTTTATCAATATCAAATAATAATGAATCCTTAAGTACTTTATATAAAGAAGAATTTAATCCATATAACTTCAAAAGGTCTTCTGAAGTTTTAAATTGACCTCCTTTGCTTCTGTACCCCAGCAAACTATTAATAAAAGAAGAAGGTAATTGCATCTCTGCTAGTAATTCCTCCGAAACATGATTTGGGTCAAAAGCTTTTAATAAAAGTGATTCTTTTTTTACTTTTTCTTTTCTGCTGTAAAACTGTTTTTCTATACGTTTCTTCTTTTCAGCATCAAAAATAAAAGTCTTTTTATGACTCAATAATAAAGTTGTATCAATTGAATAAATTTTAAGTAAATCATCTAAACCATTATAGAATCCACCTTTTAATCTATACTTCACTATTCTATTAGATGTATTTTGATCAAAACCTAATGACTCCCATTCATTAGAAGTCATTGTATTAGGATTTAAATTCTTGAATTTTTGAATAACAATAGGATTACTTTCCTTCTCATGATTTTCTTGATAATGAGCAATTATCTCTAAAGGAGGTAGATCATGATGAGATAAGGAATAAATAAAATTATAAATTCTATGAGTATATAATACTAGAAATAGAAGAGGAATTAATAATAAAAGACTTACCGTTTCTCTTCTTGTTGATGAAAAAAAAGATTTCAGATCTTTAAGGAAAAATTTCATAGTTAGTTAATGAGAATAGTTAAGCAAAAGGGACAAGAACAGGAAGCTGATTACTTCCTGTCATACTCGTAAAGTCTATATTTTTCAATAATACTGATTAGCTTACTTGGATATTGAGGATCTGTAGCATAACCTGCTTTTTTTAAACCCTTAGCCCAGCCTTTATAATCCGTAATTTTTAATTTAAATAAAGGAGCATACCATGATCTAGTTCTTAAAAAATCACCATGATCTTCATATGATTCTAATACAGAACCATACACTCTAAAACATTCTTGAGGCTTATCATCATCATAACGATAAGATTGACCATCCCAGTTACCTCCACATTTAATCCCAAAGTGATTATTTGTTGCTCTAGATAATTTACTATTACCCACTCCTGATTCTAATAAACCTTGAGACAGCGTAATACTTGCAGGTACTTTCTTTTTATGCATAGATTCAATGGCATAAGGACTATACATTTGAATATATTCCTGAGCACTGAGTTTTTTTCCAGGTGGGATTTTATCTTCTACTCCTTTCTTAGGTTTAGAAGTATCCTTTTTAGTGTCTGTTTTAGCATATGAATCATTCTTAACACTTCCTCTGTGTTCTGCTAGAAGTTTCCTATTTCTCTTTTCAACGCGATTGGAATAAGTATATTGACTTAAACTAGAGCATGCTGATAGGGTAGATAAAAATAAGACAGTAATTAAAAGTTTAGTTGCTCTCATTTGAATAAAAAATAATAAAAAAGCCCAAGTTTCAGTACAAACTAAAACTTGAGCTTCAAAATATCAATATTAATTTATTAAAGCAATTGCTTCAACAAACTAGTTAATGAACATTTGCCATCTAAGAACTGCTTTAATTCAGCAATTGGTAAACGGAACTGTTCAGTAGTATCTCTTTCACGAACTGTTACTGTATTGTCTTCCAATGTTTGGTGATCCACAGTAATACAATAAGGAGTACCGATTAAATCTTGACGAGTGTAACGCTTACCAATAGCATCTTTCTCTTCGTAAGAAACATTGTGATCAAATTTGATCTCGTTCATTACCTCTCTAGCTTTCTCTGGTAAACCATCTTTCTTCGTTAATGGGAATACAGCAGCTTTGATTGGCGCTAAAGCTGGGTGGAATTTCAAGTAATTTCTAGTCTTACCATCTACCTCCTCCTCAGTATATGCACCTGTTAAGATCGATAAGAACATACGATCTAAACCAACTGATGTTTCCACAACGTAAGGTACAACGTTCTTACCTAACTCATGATCGAAGTACTGTAATTTTTTACTTGATAACTCTTGGTGAGCATTTAAATCAAAGTCAGTACGAGAGTGAATTCCTTCCAATTCTTTTTGGCCGAATGGGAATTTGAACTCAATATCAACAGCTGCATTCGCATAGTGAGCTGTTTTTAGATGATCATGGAATACATAATTGTCAGGATTACCAACAGTCGTATGGAATTTCATACGTTGCTCCTTCCAGTATTCATACCATTTCATTTCTGTACCTGGTTGAATAAAGAATTGCATCTCCATTTGCTCGAATTCACGCATTCTGAAGATAAACTGACGTGCAACGATCTCATTACGGAATGCTTTACCAATTTGAGCAATACCGAAAGGAGGACGTTGTCTTGAAGTATTCATTACGTTCAAGAAGTTCACAAAAATACCTTGTGCTGTTTCAGGACGAAGGTAAATTTTGTTAGAATCACCTGCAACTGCACCAAGTTCTGTAGAAAACATTAGGTTAAACTGACGTACATCAGTCCAGTTACAAGTACCAGAAATAGGACAAACAATATTGTTTTCTTCAATAATTGCTTTTAAACCGTCCATATCTTCGTCCTCTAAAGCTGTTTTAAATTTAGCCTCGATTTCGTCGATCTTTTTCTGATTTCTAAGAACATTTGGATTAGTTGCTAAGAATTGCTCTTTGTCAAAATCATCACCAAATTTCTTTTGAGCTTTTGTTACTTCCTTCTCGATTTTGGCATCATATTTTGCCATTAAATCTTCGATAAGAACGTCAGCTCTATATCTCTTTTTAGAGTCTTTATTATCTACTAATGGATCATTGAATGCATCAACGTGACCTGAAGCTTTCCAAACCTTAGGATCCATAAAGATAGAAGCATCAATACCCACGATATTTTCGTGCATTTGTACCATAGATGCCCACCAATATTTTTTGATGTTGTTTCTTAATTCAACACCATTTGATCCATAATCGTATACTGCTTGAAGTCCACCATAAATTTCCGATGAAGGAAATACAAAGCCATACTCTTTTGCATGAGATACAACTTTTTGGAACATATTTTCTTTGTCTTTCTTCGCCATTTTCAATGATCTTTTCAAAATTCAGCCCCAAAATTAGCAAATCAGAAGCATTAAAACACTCATTCTTTAATATATCCTCCTAATTTTTCTGAAATCTTCTAAAAACTCTCTTTTTTCTAGATTCTTAGTTTAAAGAATTACTCAGAAATAGAATTATATAACTTGTCTTTTATAATCCGGATGTCACAAATAATATAAAAAAGGTATACCTAAGCATGTTACTTAAGTATACCTTTAATAGTTTATTATTTTTTTCTTCTATGCACCTAAAATATGAATACCAAAGAATTTTGATAAAACAGTGATAATTGTGATTGATCCCAATATCAAAGGAGCTAGAAATTTTAATGCAAAAATTGTGTATTTACCAATAAACGAATTTGCAAAACCAGGATTGCCACTTTCTATTTCTTTTTTGAAATTATCTCCTCTCCATACCCAAGCAGTATAAAATGATATTAAAAATCCACCTAATGGTAAGAATGTATCAGATGCCATATCTTCAATAAAATCCATAAATGATACTGTTTCACCTGAACCTGAATAGTGAATGAACTTTGTAAAAAATTCAACTGTACCATTTCCTAGCATTGATGGTATACCGAATAAGAAAATACCTAATCCAACTAACCATACGGTTCTTTCTCTTCTAACTTCAAACTCATCTACAACATATGCTACTGGTACTTCTAATAAAGATACTGTTGATGTCAATGCTGCAAATGATAGTAAGACAAAGAAAAATCCTCCAATAATACGACCTAATACTGGTCCTATTGATTCAAACGCTCCTGGTAATACCGTAAAGATAAGTCCAGCTCCGCCACCTTGTCCTTGTAATCCTTGAGAGAATACAAAAGCAAACATCATTAAACCAGCAATGAAAGCAATACCTACATCCGTCAATAAAATCATAGATGTTGATGTTACAATATTATCCTTTTTACCAACATAACTACCATAAGTAATTAATGCACCCATACCTAAAGAAAGAGAGAAAAAGGCTTGTCCCATTGCTCCGTAGGCAGTTTCAAAAGTGATTTCACTAAAATCTGGGACTAAGTAATATTTTACACCCTCAATTGCTCCATCTTGTGTTAAAGAATAAGCCATTAAAGATAGGATTAAAATCAATAGAGAAGGCATTAATACTTTTGATGCTTTTTCAATACCTCCAGATACGCCTTTTGCAACAATAAATATTGTCACTAACATGAAAATAGAAGAAAAAACTAAGTTTAATTGCCAATTTCCAATAAACTCACCAAAATATTGACCTAGTTCAAAATTACCAGCAAACATTTCTATAGCAAAACCTAAAGCCCAACCTGCTACAACATTATAAAAAGATAAAATAAGTACGCCAGTCAATACACCTAGTTTACCAACTAATGACCAACCTTTATGTCCATTTTCTGTAAAAGCTCCTACAGCATTTTTGTTTGTCTTACGTCCAATTGCAATCTCAGCCATCATTACTGGAAAACAAAGCATAAAACAAAACCCTAAATACATTAATACGAAGGCTCCTCCACCTCCATCACTCACTTCAAAAGGGAATTTCCAAATATTTCCAAGACCAACAGCTGACCCAGCTGCTGCTAATACGAAACCTATTTTATTAGAAAAACCTCCACGGCTACTTTCTTGTACGCCTGCCATAAAAATTTAATTAATTGAATCTGATAATTTAGTTTAAACAATAAGTTTATTGTCGTTTGAGTCTATTACTAAATCAGGTATAGATAGAATTAGCAATATGAACTTGCAATATATGTACTTATTAGTTGAAGGCCTAAAATTTTAGATTAGTACATTCAAAATATTATTAATTGTTAAGTCATCTATCTTTAATAAATTACAATACATCAAAAAAAACAAAATTATATTTCAAGTAACTTAATAATAAGAAATAATTTACCGTATCTAATTTTCTTTTGTTGAAATAATTTATTGAAAAGAATTCCTTAACCAATTAGATGTATCCCAAAAAACTTTGAAAGGATTGTAACGATCGTAATTGTCCCTAAAATTAAGGGAGCTAAAAATTTTAGTGAAAAAATTGTATACATTCCAATGAAAGATGAAGGAAATTCTGGATATCCTTTAGATACTTCTTCCTCAAAACGATCACCTCTCCAAATATAAGCTGTATAAATACTTACAAGAAAACCACCTAAAGGTAAAAAAGTATCAGATGCTAAGTCTTCAATAAAATCCATGAAGTTTACTGAAGTTCCAGTTCCATGATAATGAATAAAATTGGTAAAGAATTCCACAGTACCATTTCCAAGCATAGATGGAATACCAAATAGGAATATTACAAAACCTACAATCCAAACTGCTCTACTACGTCTTACACTATATTCATCAACAACGTAAGATACCGGAACTTCTAATAATGATACTGTAGAAGTTAATGCTGCAAAAGATAATAGTACAAAGAACGCACCTCCAATTATTCTTCCCAATACAGGTCCTATAGATTCAAATGCTCCAGGTAAAACCGTAAAAATTAATCCAGCTCCACCGCCTTGTCCTTGTAAACCTTGAGAAAATATAAATGAAAACATCATTAGTCCTGCAATAAATGCGATACCTACATCTGCTAATAAAATCATAGAAGTTGCTGATACCATGTTATCTCTTTTGCCTACATAGCTACCATATGTAATTAAAGCACCCATACCTAATGACAAAGAGAAAAAGGCTTGCCCCATTGCACCATATGCTGTTTTAAAAGTAATTGCACTAAAATCTGGTACTAAGTAAAATACTACTCCATCTAATGCTCCTTCTTGAGTTAATGAATATCCCATTAATGCAAGAATTAAAAATAAAAGAGAAGGCATTAAGATTTTTGATGCTTTTTCAATACCTCCAGATACTCCTCTTGCAACAATAAAAATAGTGACAAACATAAAAGCTGTAGATGTAGCCATATTAATATGCCAATTACCAACAAATTCACCAAAATTATTGCCTATTGCAAAATTACCAGTAAACATCTCCCATGCATATCCTAAAGCCCAACCTGCTACAACATTATAAAAGGATAAAATCAAAGACCCACTTAAAACTGCTAACATTCCAACAGGAGCCCATTTTTTATGACCATTGGCTGCAAAAGCACCCACTGCATTTTTATTCGTTTTTCTTCCGAGAGCAATTTCCGCCATCATCACAGGAAAACATAACATAAAACAAAAAGCTAAGTACATTATTACAAAGGCTCCACCACCTCCGTCACTTACCTCAAATGGGAATTTCCAAATATTCCCGAGACCTACTGCTGATCCCGCTGCTGCTAAAACGAATCCTAGTTTATTTGAAAAGCCACCTCTACTGCTTTCTTGTATATTAGCCATAATAGTTTAAAGTTGTTTATAGACAGTTTATTCATTCTTTGGTTAGTTTATCATCAAACTAATATTACAATAGTACTCTTTAATTTATTGAATATCACTTTTATAAAAAAATATTTAGAAGTATTTACTGAGGAAGTAGATGAATCTCAAAAGAACAAAATTATATTTTAAATAATGTGATTTTGTAAAATAATATTTCAGATGAATAAAACTATCAATGTAAAAGTCAGAGTAATTTCGATAAAGTTCGAAAGATAGGAGTTTTATCAATAGTTAGGAAAATAAAGGGCATAAAAAAGACCCAAGCAATCCGGAATTGCTTGGGTCCACCTGTCGGCTTAGATAAGGTTAACTAGTGTGTTACGCCTTTGGAGCATTTCCGCCACCTTTGTTACCACCTTTTCTACCTCCACGTCCGCCTCTACGACGATCGTTTCCGCCACGCTTTCTATCGTTACCACCTCTACGGTTGTCACGACGTCCAGTCTCAGCTTGAGGAGAAAGATCTCTCTTACCTAAAACTTCACCTTTGAATACCCATACTTTGATACCAATGATACCATATACAGTAAGAGCTTCAGATAAAGCATAATCGATATCCGCACGTAATGTATGCAACGGAATACGACCTTCTTTATAAAGTTCAGTACGAGCCATTTCAGCTCCACCCAAACGACCAGAAAGCTTTACTTTGATACCTTGAGCACCGTGACGAACAGCGTTAGCAATTGCTTGCTTCATCGCACGACGGTAAGATACACGGCTTTTCAATTGTTGAGCGATTGACTCACCGATTAATTTTGCATCAGTCTCAGGACGCTTAACTTCAGAGATGTTGATTTGAACATCTTTACCAGTTAAACGCTTCAACTCTTCTTTGATTTTGTCTACCTCAGCACCTGCTTTACCAATTACTACACCTGGACGAGCTGTGTGAATAGTTAACGTAACGCGCTTGATAGTACGCTCGATAACTACACGTGAGATACCCGCACGAGGGTTCGGTAAACGAACTGCGATATATTTTCTGATCTTGTCGTCCTCGACTAATTTGTCAGAGAAATCTTTTCCACCATACCAGCTAGATTCCCATCCTCTGATATAGCCTAAACGAAGACCAATTGGATTTATCTTTTGTCCCATGGGAAAAACTTATTTTAGTTATCTGACTCGTTTGATTCTGTTGTATCCTCAGCGACTACGTCGATAAGGCTTGTGCTACGAGCGTCTACTACCACTGTTACGTGATTTGAACGCTTGCGGATTCTGTGTGCACGTCCTTGTGGAGCTGGACGGAAACGCTTTAATTGACGTCCACCAGTTACAAAGATTGATTTCACATATAAATCTGCATCTTCAACAGACTCGTCAGGGTTCTTGTTTTCCCAGTTTGCCACTGCAGAAAGAATTAACTTTTCTACTAGAGGAGCACCAGCTTTTTGAGCATAACGGAGTGTATTCAGTGCATCAATAACTTGCACACCTCTTACTGCGTCCGCTACAAGCATCATCTTGCGTGGAGCGATAGGGCAATTGTTAAGTTTTGCTACTGCTTCCATTACTTTCTGCCTTTATCTTTTTTATTGATATGACCCTTGTATGTACGTGTTGGAGCGAATTCACCTAATTTATGACCTACCATGTTTTCAGTTACATAAACAGGGATGAATTTGTTACCATTGTGTACAGCAAATGTATGACCGATGAAATCTGGAGAAATCATTGATCTACGCGACCAAGTTTTGATTACTGCTTTTTTACCAGACTCATTAGTCGCCTCGATTTTCTTTACTAAACGAAAATCAATATAAGGTCCTTTCTTTAGCGATCTTGCCATGACTTAAATTACTTTTTCCTTCTTGAAACGATCAGCTTACTAGAATACTTCTTAGCGTTACGTGTCTTTTGACCTTTAGCGTAAACACCAGTACGTGAGCGAGGGTGTCCTCCTGAAGATTTACCTTCACCACCACCCATAGGGTGATCAACTGGGTTCATTGCAACACCTCTAACACGTGGTCTACGACCTAACCAACGCTTTCTACCTGCTTTACCTAAACGAACGTTCATGTGATCGCCGTTAGAAACAGTTCCGATTGTAGCATAGCACTCAATAAGTACTAATCTAGTCTCGCCTGAAGGTAATTTAAGTGTAGCATACTTACCAGTACGTCCTAATAACTGTGCATATGCACCAGCAGAACGAACCATCGCTGCACCTTTACCTGGCTTCAACTCCACGTTGTGGATGATTGAACCTACAGGAATTTCAGACAATGGAAGTGCATTACCTAAATCAGGAGCTACACCTGAACCAGACAAGATAGTCTGTCCAACTTGTAATCCTTCTGGAGCTACGATATACGTTTTAGCACCATCTACATAGTAGATTAAGGCAATACGAGCAGTACGGTTTGGATCGTACTCGATAGATTTCACGATACCTGGAACACCGTGCTTGTTACGTTTGAAGTCGATCGAACGTAATCTACGCTTGTGACCACCACCAACGTTACGAACAGTCATTTTACCTGAGTTGTTACGACCACCTGTACGGTGCTTACCAACAGTCAGTGACTTTTCTGGTGTACTTTTCGTGATTTCCTCGAAAGTAGGAGCGACTCTGAATCGCTGTCCCGGAGTTATGGGCTTTAACTTTTTAACAGCCATTTTACAAACTTTCGTAATTTGCTTTTACAGACTCTAGATAGGTTTTCCTAGATTCTATATACAACAAATTTGGTTAAACTTAATAAAAATCCAGAATCCGAAGATTCTGAACAATATTTTTAATTTTTTTTCAGATCTTAAAGACCTTCGTAGATGTCGATAATCTCACCCTCAGCTACTTGTACCATCGCTTTTTTATACGATGAAGTGTGACCACTAATTACAGCTGCTTTTGTATAACGAGTTTTAGATTTACCAGGAAGAATAGCAGTACGAACTGCATCAACCGTAACACCATACTTTGCCTCAACAGCTTGTTTGATCTGAACCTTGTTAGCATCTTTAGCTACTTTGAAAGTGTAAACACCATTCTCGTGAGCTACAGCTGCCTTTTCAGTCAAGATTGGTTTAATCAATACTTGCATCTTAATAGGGGCTTATAGGTTTGATAATTTTTCAACTGCGTCGTCAGCAAGAATTAACTGGTCTGCGTGCAAGATATCGTAAGTGTTTAATGAATCAACAACTACAACATTTGCTTTAGGCAAGTTTCTTGAAGACTTGTAAACGTTATCGTTTTGAGAACCTGCTACGTAAAGAGTTTTTACGTTAGATAAGTTCAAGTTAGCTAAAACTTCTTTGTAAGCTTTAGTTTGAGGAGCATCAAATGATAATGCTTCTAAAACAGTTACATTAGCTTCTTTAGCTTTATAAGATAACGCTGAACGACGTGCCAATTGCTTAACTTTTTTGTTAAGTGATTGACGGTAGTCTCTTGGGCGTGGTCCGAAGATACGTCCACCACCTCTGAAAACTGGTGACTTGATAGAACCCGAACGAGCTGTACCAGTACCTTTTTGTTTCTTAAGCTTACGAGTAGATCCTACGATCTCCGCACGCTCTTTTGCTTTATGCGTACCTTGACGTTGTGCCGCCAAATACGCTTTTACGTCAAGATAGATAGCATGATCATTTGGCTCGATACCAAATACTGCTGCTGGTAAAGTTACTTTACCTGTCTCAACGCCTTTTGAGTTCAATACTGCGATTTCCATCTACTGATTACTTTTCAAGGATTACGTAAGAATTTTTAGCACCTGGAATTGCACCTGAAAGAAGGATTAAACCATCTTGTGGGTACATTTTCATAACACGTAAGTTCATCACTTTAACGCGCTTACCACCAGTACGTCCAGCCATACGAAGACCTTTGAATACACGTGATGGAGTAGCACAAGCACCAATAGCACCTGGAGCTCTCAAACGGTTATGCTGACCATGAGTAGCTTGTCCAACACCACCGAAGTTATGTCTTTTAACTACACCTTGGAAACCTTTACCTTTTGAAGTTCCTACTACGTCAACGAATTCACCTTCTGAGAAGATTTCCTCCATTTTTAGCT
Source organism: Flammeovirga sp. AWQ4_249 (assembly GCF_056161045.1). Lineage (NCBI taxonomy): Bacteria > Pseudomonadati > Bacteroidota > Cytophagia > Cytophagales > Flammeovirgaceae > Flammeovirga > Flammeovirga sp. AWQ4_249. The sequence continues at coordinate 8,178 of NZ_JBSWYJ010000067.1, read as the reverse complement.
CGTCTCCTAATTGACGTTCCATAACTGGGTTACGGAATTCAATCACTTTACGTTTTGGCGATGTACTCGCTTTTGAGAAGTGACCTTTCATAGCAGCGGACGTGCGCTTCTCCTTTTTCTCGTCGAAGCCTACCTGAATAGCTGTATAGCCATCAGTTTCTACCGTCTTAACCTGAGTCACAACGTTAGGACCAGTTTGAATCAACGTACAAGCGATGTTCTTGCCGTTTTCATCGAAAATACTAGTCATACCGACTTTTTTTGCAATAAGTCCTGGCATTGTATTTTACTTAATTAAATTAATAAATAACCTGAATGTCAACTCATAAGTATCTAACTCATGCAACTCAAAACACCTTATAAACTCCCCGTCTGGTCCTTCATTTAGTGTCTTGAATTAGAGCTGTTTCGATACAGTACAGCTTCCAAACGGCTTGCAAAGGTAAGAAGATTTTATGACATCACAAATTTTTATTCATATATAGCTAAAAAACAGTAAGATAGGTAGCTTTTATTAACATATACATTAACTTACAGGATATTTTTTCCAATCAACCAATTGATTGATACTTTTTAGGTTAATTATTTATGGCAAAAAAAGATAACAGACGAAATTTTATTAAAAATCTCACTACTCTTGGTGGTGCTGCATTAACTACTTCTTTGATTTCATCATGTACTACTGAATCTAAAACTGACAACAAAGAAAAAAATAGAACTAAGTCAGATAAAGTTTATAATTGGAGATGTGTCACTGTTTGGCCACCCAACTTCCCAATATTAGGAGTAGGAGTAGTCAACTTTGCTAATGAATTAAGAGATCTTTCTAATGGAAGACTTAATATCAAAGTATATGGAGGTGGAGAACTTGTTCCTGCTTTGGAATCTTTTGATGCTGTTCAACTAGGAGGTGCTCAGATGATGCATGGAGCTGCCTATTATTGGGCTGGTAAAATTCCCGCTTCTGTATTTTTCACTGCTATACCTTTTGGGATGAACACAAGAGAACACAATGCTTGGCTTTTATATGGTGGCGGAAATGAATTATGGAAAGAGTTATATAATAGCATTGGATTAGAACCATTTCCGTGTGGAAATACAGGAACACAAATGGGAGGATGGTTCAATAAGAAAATTGATACCCCTGAAGATTTAAAAGGTATAAAAATGAGAATACCTGGTTTAGGAGGAAAAGTTTTAACCAAAGCTGGAGGAACATCTGTTACCGTACCTGGAGGTGAAATTTATACTAATTTAGAAAGAGGTGTAATTGATGCAACTGAGTGGATCGGGCCTTATCATGATTATCTGATGGGATTTAATAAAATTGCAAAATATTATTATTACCCTGGTTGGCATGAACCTTCTGCAACACTAGAATTAGTTTGTAATAAAGATGCATATGATGAATTGCCTGAAGACCTTCAAGAATTAATTCGATCTGTTTCATTAAAACATAATGGTATTATGATGTCTGAGTTTGAGAAGTACAATGCTGAATATCTTGAAAAAATAAAAGAAGAAGGTAAAAATGATATTCTACCATTTCCAGATGAAGTAATGAAAGAATTGAAATTAAAAGCAGATGAATCAATGGAAGAATTAATTCAAAATGATGCATTTGCTCAAAAAGTAGCTAAAAGTTTCTTTGACTTTAAGAAAAAGATTAAACAATGGTCAATAATTTCAACAGATGCAATGCAACCTTACCTTTAAATAAGAATTATAATTATCTTTGCAGCATATAAATCATTGATTATCATAGATGAACACAAAGTTAATTTCAAAAGTTAAAGGTGCTATCCAAAAAACGGGTAAGCCTTTCGTTTTTACTTCTCCAGAAGACAACGATGAAAGTCAGGTACAATTCCAATTCTTAAGTACTAAGGATGATGAAGAAATTGTATATGATGCATTCCTATATACTTTAGAGATGGAGTATTTTGCAAAAATACACGAAGAAGCCACTCAATTAGTGATTGATGAAAATCCTAAATTTAAAGGTGCTGATTTCGATGTACTTGATGGTCCACATATCGAAGCACTTGAAGAAATTTCTGCTGAGTTAGCAAAGAGTGACGAATATGATGTAGCCGAATTTATTGAAGCAAGACCTGAAGATGCAGATGATAATGGTATTCCATTAGATGTTTGTTTAAATGTACCTTCAGTAACTGAAGAAGTAATAGAGAAATTTGTTACTGAGTTTAATTCAGGAACATTCAAAACTGATGAAACTATTTATTCTTTCGACATGTGGAACGAATAAATTAGATATAAATCTAAAACAAAAAAGGGAATGTAGAAAAACTACATTCCCTTTTTATATATCAAATAGTTTTAATTAATCTCTTAATCTACCACTAATTGAATCTTTGACTTTCTTTTCATCTTTTTTGATGAATCTACTAGCTAACTTATTTAGGATTGCCGCAATCGCCGGTAAAGCAAGACCCACCTGAAAAGTAAATTTACCTGCTCCTACTACTGCATTTCCTTCATAGTAACCGTAGTAAGCAATTAAACCAATTACAATTGTAATAACTGCTGAGTTACCTGTATTAATTGCAACTTGTTTAATTCTATTCTTAAATGAAAATAAAGAGAACAATGCTAAGGCAAAAGACAAACCTGAGAAGATTGCGATAGCCATTGTATTGACTGTACTAACTTCTGTGCCTTTAGTAATTGTCATTTCCATTGCAGTTAAAACAGCTGAAACATCTTCGCTATGACCTTCTCCAATTGGAGCAAAGATAACGGCAAGCATTGCAACGGCAACTAAGAATAAAAAGATTGACTGAATTCTTTGAATCATGTCTGTTATAATAAGAATTTAAAAAACTATAAAGCGATTTTATCCACTCTATTTTGATGACGTCCACCTTCAAATTCCGTTGAAATAAATGTATCAACAATTTCAATAGCTCTTACCAATGAGATAAATCGAGCTGGCATTGATAATACATTTGCGTTATTATGTTGACGAGTTAACTGTGCTAAAACAGGCTCCCAACATAAACCCGCACGGATTCCCTTGTGCTTATTTGCAACCATAGAAACACCAATACCACTTCCACAAATTGTGATACCAAATTCGTATTCTCCATTCTCAACAGCTTCTGCTAATGGGTGTACATAATCTGGATAATCGCACGAAGCTGTAGAAAAAGGACCAAAATCCTTTACTTCATGTCCATTTGCTTCTAAATGTTTGATGATTTCTGCTTTATATTCAAAGCCCGCGTGGTCGCCACCAATTGCCAATTTCATGATTTGACTTATTTATGTTTAAAATCAATGGGATGATTTCTCATCTGCGGTGCAAATTTAATTAATTAATTTTCCTAGTTGAGATGTTATCTAAAGAATTGATGATTTTTAGCTTGATTTTATAGTCGGCTGTTAAATTTTGAACACTTTTCTTTTATTTGATGAAGAAATACAGTTAATTTTATCAATTAAATCAACTAAATATCAAAGAATGATCACACTTGCTGAAGTTGTCGCCGAACTTATTAATGAATCACCTTTTATTCAAGAAGGCATAGCTGAGGGAATTATAAATTATAGTGCTCTTGCTCGAAAATTTCATAAAGAAGTCGAAAACAGATTTGGGAAAGAAGTACAACAAGGTGCGATAGTGATGGCATTAAAAAGGATGGCACACAAGATTAATCCTACAGAATTAGAAGATCAAGCTAAAGAATATATAAGACATATGGGAGATATTTTAGTTCGCTCTGATTTAGTTGACTTTGCTTATAAAAATTCTCCAAGTCTTATCAAAGCTCAAAAAGAACTTCTAGAGCTAGTTCAAAATAATTCCACAGAACTTTTTCATGCCTCTTCTAAAGGTATGCACGAGACAAATATTATTACAAGTAAATCATTTGCTCCAAAAGTAAAAGAACTCTTTTTAGGTGAAGAAAAATTATCTGAAATAAATGACTTAGCTGCTGTTACCATGAGAATGCCTATGACTTATAATAAAGATGCACCAGGAGTATTCTATTTCATTTTAAAAACATTAGCATGGAATAAAATAAATGTCGTAGAATTTATTTCCACAAAGCATGAGTTTTCTATTATCATAGAGAAAGAAGAAATTAATCACACATTCAAATTACTTCATGATATGAAAAATAGATAACAAAGAAGCCCTTCATTCATAATGATAAGTGAAGGGCTTTAATATATCCTTAAAACTTTGTTGATAACCTTTGGAAAATGATGAGTAAAATCTAGAAGTTATCAACAGCTGCTCTTTTTATTCAACTATTATTGTTGAAAACTCTGAATCATATCATATTTATCTCTCTTTAATTTTTCAGAAATAATTTCAATATTCTTAGATAAAAAGAACATAGATGAAATTGAAATAACAGCAATCAATCCTAATCCCCAATATTCGATATTTAATAAGCTACTCACTCCAATTATTATAAATAGAAAAGATGAAAAACCTATAACAGCTCCAATTTGATAAATATTAATAGTAGAATTATTACCAAAAAATGAAGACTCTGTCAAATCTAATGCCCCTCTATTATAAGTTGCTACATAAATAATGATTGGTATAACAACTCCGATAACATATAATCCTAAAGTGAATATATACATAACATAACGTACATCTATAAAAAGAGTCCACATTGAAATTAATACGTTTATTACTGTAAACCCTATCAAAACATAATACTTTGCTTTAATATAAGTTTGATTCGAAAAGTTAGATGTAACTAACAGAGGGTAATATTTACCTTCCATAGAAAAAAACATTCCAGCATAAGAAGTAATACTCATCAAGATAATATATAAAAAGGCAAAAGATTTAAATGCCACTGAAGATAAATTTTCATTAAGAAGTAAAGTCAATGCATATCCATTACTAAATATAAGCTGAAGTGGTAACATTATTCGAAATTTCTTGCTCCTAAGAATTATTCTAGTTTCATAAAGCATCAAATTACCAATAACAGTTTCTTTATTAAAAAATCGAGCAAGATCAATAACTACTCCTGTACTATCTTTCAAGTTTTCAACATTGAGGTATTTTTTCAAATGGAATCCAAGGCTATAGAATATAATACTATAAGCTAAAAGAAGAATTAAACTAAGAGGTAATGATTCAATTATATTGATGAATAAAAATCTATAATATTCAGATATATCAATATAGCCGTTAAAAGACATATAAATTATCCCTCCAATTGTAGTCAAAATAAGTAACCAAGAAATTATATGTTTTCCAATTGTCTTTCCTATATGGAATGAAATAGTACTATTTAATAATGAATGAAAAATGATTAATATGAAAAAGTTCAAACATACTATTCCTCCATTTTGAACATTTATTATTTTAAAAAAAGAAATAGAAAAAAGAACAAAAGGTAAAAAGTTAAATACACTGAAGAATGCTTTGTATTGTAGAAAATTAACCAAGGTCCTCTTCCGAATTGGCAAGAGTAAGTAAGGTTTTAGTTTTACTGAACTTTGACTCTCAATTAATACTCTAATAAATAAATCGACTAGAAAATAATAACATACCGCTGACAATAATATTTCAACAGATGACTGATTCGTTTCAAAATCTGAAATATATCTTGGCATTAGTATTCCTAAAATCAAGAAATACATTGTAATTACAAATACACCTAGCCCCATAACAACAAAACCCAAAGCTATTTTTGGGTCTTGCAGTTTATAAAACTCTACTTTATAATGATGTTTAAATAATGCTCTTAACCTCATATTATAATTCTTCTGAGATTTTAGCACCAAAATAATCTTCCAATTCTTCTAATGTAGATGCTGTATTTTCTACGTCCTTTATCACTTTACCTTCCTCTAGCATGATAATTCTTGAACTAATTCCTGTTACATGTTGAAGGTCATGACTAGACACAACAGCAGTAACTCCCTCCTCAGCTAATTTTTGAATTTTCATTCTTAACCATTGTTGAGATGTAGGGTCTAAATTTGCAAATGGTTCATCTAGTATTAATAACTCAGGGTTACCAATCATTGCTCCTAGAATACCAGTTTTATTCTTGTTACCTTTTGATAAATCCTTAATCATCTTTTTACCTGTTAAGAAATCATCACCATAAAATTGTTGATTTGCTTTTAAGAATTCCTCTAAATCACCTTTTTTCCATTTGTGTAACTTACTTATAAATTCTAAGTATTCATAAGAAGTCATAAATGGAATCAAAAAAGTATCGTCGAGAAAAGAACCAGTATATTTCTTCCATTCTTCATGTTGAGAAACTACTTTATCTTTTAGTTTAACTTCACCTTCTGTAGCTTGAATTAGATCCAATATTAGACTTAATAATGTTGTTTTTCCAGCACCATTATTTCCTACTAGTCCTATTACTTCTTTCTCATTTATAGTAACTTCGCTTACATCAAGTGCAATTTTAGACTTGTATTGTTTCGATAATTTTTCTATTTGTATCATTTTAGTAATAATTATTTTTGGTTAAAACTTTCTAGCATTATGTATTTTTTATATTTCAATTGATCTTCAAGAAACCTTAAGGTCAATGGATGTAATAGTATACCAATTAATCCAATTGAAAGCATGACCAACATACCTACTGTTTCAGAAAAGAAAAATGTAAATGGAATAAATACAAAAAATGGCAAAATCAATGCAGGCAGCATACTAAAAAATTGAGAGAATTGTACACCTTGATAGTTAAATGCTGCACTACTATCTAAATCAATTGCTTTTCTATTATAAGTAGCTATAAATAATACCATTGGTAAATTAACTCCCACATTAAATATTAATCCAATAAATATATAAGCAACCAGTTTCCAACTTAAATAACCATATGCTGATGAAACTAAACAAGTAATTAACATCAAAAGTGAATAGGTATAATACTTCGCTTTAAGGTATTCCTTTGTACTGAAAGGAGATGATTTTATGAAATTATAAAATGAGCCTTCCCAAGCAAACATAAATTGACCAAACATCGAAGCTGTCAATAACGTTTGAAATAACCCTAAGAAAAAATTCATATATGAAATATCTAGTTTACCTCCAGTTTGATAAATCAAAAGTAATGGATATAAAACAAAAAATGCAGAAGCCATTAAAGCCGTTCTTAATCTCTTATTTCTTATAATTAATCTAGATTCATACACTATCAGTTGACCTATTATAGATTCAGCATTAAATATTTTCCCAAGATCGAAGTTTGTATTTGTTGAAATTGCTTTACTATTATCTTGATATAATTCCTTTTTTAACTGAAGAATGGTGACATAATACAAAATACTATATAATGCTATGACTATTAAAATTGACCATGGATTATTAATTACAAACGCTAAAACTTCATTCCAATAAATCGATAGTTCAAAAATCGCTTTATATTCTAAGTATCCTATTAAAAAAAGCCCTGACATTATTAGAAACCAAGAGATAAATTTCTTTCCAATTGTCTTTCCGAAATTATAAGAAAATGTATTATTAATTAAAGTAATCAAAACAATTATACCTAACCAAACAAAAGATTGTTCTGTTGGATATTGCTCGACTATCACCTTAAAATAAAATGGTAAAATTAATAAGAATGGAAAAAAATTAAATATTGAAAATAATGACTTTACTTGAAGAAAATGTAAAATCGTTTTCTTTTTAATTGGTAGATAGAGGTAAGGTTTTATCTCAAAACTACTTTGATGTTGGAGAATACCTCTCAATATTAGATCAATTAAGAAATAATAAAATAGTCCTTGATTAAAAACATCCATTATTGAACTATTTTTTGCTAGAGGAAGAAGTGCCTTATCTAGAAAATATCCTGCAAATAATGTTGCAGAGATAAGATAAATTAATAGAAGGGTGATAAAAATATTAAGGATAATACTTTTTGATTCAAAAACTCTTCTTTGACGATCTAATAAAAAGTGATAAGTTAGTTTTAGTAACATTAGTTTTCAATTTAGTTGATAGAGAGTATTTATAGTAATACGAAAACAAAAAGAATAGGTTTCACAACGTAATTCCTATATAAAAAACAATATACAAAAAAAGGTTAGTCAACATCTTGTGTTAACTAACCTTTTATATTTAATGAATGTGGCGCCGACTTACTCTCCCGGGGGTTAACCCAGTACCATCAGCACTGTAGGGCTTAACTGCTCTGTTCGGAATGG